>NZ_JBFBCF010000006.1:0-352965 GCF_040683035.1 Streptosporangium sp. NPDC051022
TCCCCCAGCCGATCCTCACGCACCACCACCACCGCATGCACGACAGCCGGATGCCGCACCAGCACGGCCTCCACCTCACCAAGCTCAACACGGAACCCACGCAACTGCACCTGGTCATCGGTACGACCGAGATACTCCAACCCTCCGTCCGGCCTCCAGCGGGCCAGATCACCACTGCGGTACATACGCTCACCCGGCGCACCGAACGGACACGCCACAAACCGCTCCGCCGTCAAGCCGGGACGTCCCTGATAGCAGCGCGCCAGCCCCGGACCGGACACATACAGCTCACCCGCCACACCCACCGGCACCGGCCTCAAGGCCGCGTCCAGCACTTGGAGGCCGAGATCGGGAACGGCGGTGCCGATCACGCTGCCCCGGGCCCCGGCGGCCGAGGCGCGGTCGAACGCCGCGTACGAGGCGTGCACGGTGATCTCGGTGATCCCGTACATGTTGACCAGGACCGGGGCGTCGTCGGCGTGCCGCTCGTACCAGCCTTCCAGCACGCCCGGCTCCAGCGCCTCCCCGCCGAAGACCACCGACCGCAGCGCCAGGTCGGCCCCGCCCCGCTCCCGATCGGCCTCCATGAGCCGGTAGAACGCCGACGGTGTCTGGTTGAGGACGGTGACCCGCTCGCGTTCCAGCAGGGTCAGGAAATCACCGGGTGAGCGGCTGACCTCGAACGGCACCACCACGAGCCGCCCGCCCGTCAGCAGCGCCCCGAAGATCTCCCAGACGGAGAAGTCGAACGCCGGGGAATGGAACAGCGTCCACACGTCGCCCGGCCCGAACCCGTACCAGTCCTCGGTCGCGTCCAGCAGCCGTACCAGGTTCTGGTGCGGGATCATCACGCCCTTCGGCCGTCCCGTCGAACCGGAGGTGTAGATCACGTACGCCGTGTTCTCGGGGGCGACCCGCACGTCCGGGGCGGTGTCGGGGAAGCGATCGCTCTCGGCCAGGTCCTCGGGCCGCAGCACCAAGGTGGGCCGTGCCTGGTCGAGCACGTCGTAGACGCGTTCCTCGGGGTGAGCCGTGTCGAGCGGCAGGTAGGCCGCGCCCGACTTCAGCACCCCCAGGATCGCGACCACCAGTTCGACCGAACGCGGAAAGGCCAGCGCGACGACGCTCTCCGCGCCGCCCGCGCCGCCCGCGAGCAGATGGTTGGCGAGCCGGTTGGAGCGGGCGTCCAGTTCCCGGTAGGAGACCGTTTCCGCGCCGCAGGTGAGGGCGGATGCCTCGGGGGTCGCGGCGACGGCCGCTGCGAACAGCTCCGGGATCGTGGACCGACGGCGTTCCTTGAACGCGCCGTCGTGGCCTGGCGGCGGCGCCTGCTGCTCCGCCTCCCCGCGCAGTTCCAGATCCCGGACGGGCAGGTCGGGGTCGGCGGTGGCGATCTGGGTGAGCAGTTCCACCAGCCGATCGCGGTGAAGCGCCACCTCCGCCTCGGAGTAGGCCGCCGGATTGGCGTTCACGTGCAGGGTCAGCCCGCGCTCGGCGCCCATGTCATAGATCGAGACGAATAGGTCCTCGACGGGTCCGTTCAGGAGGTTGTGCGAGGTGACCTCGTGGTCGGCGAAGCTCAGCGTCTGCCCGAAGCTGGCGATGTTGACCAGGGGGCCGTACAGCGGCCCGCCGCCGACACGTCCCAGCTCGCGTAGCAGGTCCTCGTGGCGGAACCGCTGGTGGCGCAGTCCTTGGCGTACCTCCCGGGAGATCAGCCGGACGGCCTCGGCCAGGCTCGTCTCGGGCCGGATCTCACAGCGCACCGGCATGATGGTGGCGGCGGTTCCGGGCGACCGGCGTGCCGCCGCCGACTTGCGGCCCGTGGCGGTGAGGCCGATGGTGACGTTCTCTGCCCCGGTGACGCGGTGGACGTAGACCACGACCAGGGCGATCGCGAGCGCGGACCAGCTCGTCTTCATGCGCCGCGCCGCGGCGTTCAGTTCGGCCGCCGTCTCCGGTGACAGCGTGGCGGCCTCGCGCAGGAAGTCCCACGAAGGTCCCTTGTGCGCGCCGGCGGCCATCCGGACCGGTTCGTCCCGGTGGTGGAAGCGGTCGAGCCAGAACTCCCGGTCGGCGGTGAACTCATCGGAGCCGCGGTAGGCGGCGTCCTCGGCGACCAGCGTGTCCAGGGGCTCCCACTCGCTCTGCGCGGGTTGTTCGCCGTTCACCAGGCTGGTGTAGACCTCGCCCAGCCGTGCGGTGAAGATTGCGCCGCCGTAGCCGTCGAGTGCGATGTGGTGAACGCGCTGGTACCAGAAGTATCGGTCGTCGGCCAGCTTGATGAGGGCGAACGAGGAGAGCACCGGGCCGGTGACGTCCATCTCCTCGTTGCGCGCCCGTCGCATCCACTCCTCCGCCGCGGACTCTGGGGCGTCCGCCGTGGAGAGGTCGAGGAACTCGATCTCCGGCTCGACCTCGTCCGGGATGAGCTGGACCGGCTCGCCGTCGCATTCGACGATCCGTGCTCTCACGGCGTCGGCTTCGTTGACGACCCTGCGGAGGGCCGCGCCGATCAGCTCGCGGTCGACACGGCCGCGAATGTCGAGATACTCCGCGACGGTCTCGTTCCGCTGCCCGCCGCTCCGCAGGCTGGCGTACCAGAAGCCGAGCTGCGCGGCCGACAGCGGCAGTTCGCGCGTGGTCGACGGGTTCATGCCGTCTCCCCCATGGCCTTTCTCAGGCTCGTCGGCCGCATATCCGTCCAGTGCTCCTCGACGAAGTCCAGGCACTCCTGGCGGTCGGCGTCGCCGTGGCGCACCGTCCAGCCAGCGGGGACGTCGATGAACGCGGGCCACAGCGAGTGCTGGCCCTCGTCGTTCACCAGGACGAGGAAACGACCGTCGGGGCCGTCGAAGGGGTTGGTCATGAGCGCTGTCCCTGTTCTGGTCAGGAGGAGGAGAAGGGGGCTAGACGGCCGAGCCGCTTGGGTAGGTGTGCACGACCACCGCGGCGGCGGCGACCTCTGGGTGGCGCTGCAGGACGGCCTCGATCTCGCCGAGTTCCATCCGAACGCCGGAGATCTTCACCTGCCGGTCCACGCGGCCGAGGTACTGCAGGGTGGGCCGGCCGTGGCCCGCGGTTCCGGGGGGCAGCAGCCGGACGGCGTCGCCGGTGCGGTAGAGCCGTGCGGTCGGCGCGTCGGCGAACGGATCCCGGTAGAAGGCGGCGCGGGTCCGTTCGTCGTCGCCGAGGTAGCCGCGTCCGACACAGATCCCGCCCACGAACAGCTCCCCGGTCTCCCCCGCCTCGCAGACCACCCAGCTCACACCCGTGTCGTCCTGTCCGCCGGGGTGGCCGGCGGTGCCGTCCTCCTGTCGCAGCACGTAGAGCCGGGTGTTGATGATCGGGGTTCCGATGGGGAGCCGGAGCAGGCCGAGTTCGTCGGCCGTGACGGTGTGGTGGGTGACGTCGTCGGAGCATTCGGTCGGCCCGTAGGCGTTGAGCAGCCGCGTCCGGGGCCGGGCCGCCAGCCATCGCCGTGCCAGCTCGGCCGGAAGTTCCTCACCGGTGGCGATCATCCACCGCAGTCCCGTCAGCCCGTGCTCCGGCGCGCCTGGCGCCGACAGGCCGTCCAGAAGGTGCCGGACCATGGTCGGAACCAGTTCGGCCACGGTGACGCCCTGATTGTCCACGGCCGACGCGAACGATACGGGATCGTGGGTGACCTCGTCGCCGATCACGTCCACCCGCCCGCCGGTCAGCAACGGGCACAGCATCTGCCAAATGGAGATGTCGAAGCCCAGCGGCGCGGTCTGCGCGACCACGTCCATTTCGGACAACTCCAGATCCACGATCTTGGCGTGCAGGTGGTTGAGCATGCCTTGGTGCTCGACCACCGCGCCCTTGGGCCGACCGGTCGAACCCGAGGTGAACAGCACGTACCGAGGCTGGTCCGGCGATTCCAGCCGTGGCGCGCCCGCCCAGGGCGCCAGCCCCGCGGCGTCGGCCGCGTGCACGACGCGCGTCCCCGCCTCGGCCGCTCCCTCCAGCAGCGCGGTGGCGCTCCTTCCGGCATCGACCGTCAACAGCACCGCCGCCCCGGCCTGGACCAGCACGTCGCGGACGCGCGCCGCGGGCCAGCCCGCGTCGGCGGGCACGTACAGCGCACCGAGCAGTTCGACGGCGAGGAATGCGACGATCACGGTCGCGCAGCGCTCACCGCCGACACCGACGACCGTGCCGGAAGTCACCCCCTCGCGCTCCAGCAGTGCGGCGAGCCGCCGGGCCTCGACAGCCAGTTCCGCGTACGACAGGGCCCGGTGCGCGTCGGTCACAGCGAGGCGGTCGCGCCCGCCTGCCGCGCGCTCCACCCAGTTGATCACGGGATCGGCCAGGTTCACCTCGAGTTCCCTGGTCATTCCGTTGCGGGCGGCCCAGGTCCTGGCGCGGGTGGTCTCGGCGGCGGAGATCTCCAGTGCGGGCAGCGTGTGGTGGGGCGTCAGGCGTTCCTCGACGTGTGCTGGGACGGTCATCTCGGCTCTTCCTGAGGGCGGTCCGTGGCCGGCGGGGTCGGGTGCGGTCACACCTGGATCCGGCACCGGTGCATCTCGCGGTAGAAAGGCTGGTTCTGGTCGAGGTAGTCGACCAGATGCGGATGCTCGAACAGGTCCATGGCGTGGGAGGGGTTCACCTGCTCGATCCCGGAAGACCTGCTGACGTCCAGGTGCCAGGTGCGGGTCTGCCGCCATTCGTGACGCTCGCCGGGCGCCCAGCGCAGCGCAGCGGGAATGTAGGGGATGCCGACCTGTTCGCAGTAGGCGCGGACGATCCGGTCCGGTGTCTTGACCAGGTCCCGCGCGTCGATGACCACCGGAGTGCGCCCGCTCGCGCGGCGTACCGCGGCGAACAGGGCGTAGAGGTGACCGAACCCGATCTGTTCGCTGCGCACGTCCGGGTTGAGGGCGTAGTGCGAAGGGATTGTCTCCATGGGGTCGCGGATCAGAAAGGTGTGCTCGACCTGGCCGTGGAGGAAATGCTCTTCCCGCAGAAGGGTGGGGTGTGGCGCGTCGGTGGTGTCCTTGAAGAAGAGCGGGCGTTCGTGGGCGACCGACCGCAGCAGCTCGATCAGATCCTCTTCCTCCGTCACCTCCCGTTCCCCCAGCACGGCCTTTCCCCGCTCGGTCACATCGGAGAACGGATGGTGGACTATCATGCGGTCACCGCGCTCGACCATCATCCGAAGAAACGCGGTCGAGCGGCTGCGCGGTGCGCTCCACAGGGCAAGGATCGACGGCTCCGACATCGACACCGATTCCATTCATGAAAGGAGGCGGCCGGCCTCCGTCGCTGACAGAAAGGGCCGTCTTCGATGACCGCCCGCACACCGTTTGCAGCGGACGGTCCATGAATGATTCGGATCGCGGACTGCCCGTCGACGCACCCGTGCTCAATTAACCCCGAACTGGGGCATCTGTTCGCGCCGCTCCCTGGAAGAACAAGATCGTTGACGCACTGAGAAAGCTATCGACCTTTTAGCAGATCCGTCAATACCCTGATGGGCGAATACCTTCGGATTTACCGGCAGGATCAATCGGAGCAGCCCGCTGAGCTGGAACGACATCGGTTCGTCCCGGCGAGGATCCTATGGAGAATGTCTTTACAGGCCCGTTTAAACCGGCGGACACGACGGAAAACTTGACCGGTTTAGGCCAGCGTGCCGGGGGTACCATCGACGCGCGGAGCGGTTACATCGTGTTTATGGACTGACCGACAGCAAGCATAATGGCCAGCACTCCGAGCAGACTGCCCATGGCGATCCGCTGGGCTCGCAACCAGGTGGGACGGTTCGATAAAAATCCGGCAACGGCGCCGGCCGCCAGCACGATCGTCAGGTTGACCGACAGGGCCACCACGATCTGGAATACCCCGAGAATGATTCCTTGCAGTAGCACGTTTCCCTTGTGGAGGTCAATGAACTGCGGAATGATCGAAACGTACAGGATGGCGATCTTCGGGTTGAGAAGGTTGGTCATCAACCCCATGAGGAAAAGCCGCTTCGGAGAGTCGGCCGGAACGTCCTGAACGGTGAAGACCGACACCCCTCCGGGCTTGATGGTCTTCCAGGCCAGCCACAGCAGGTAGAGGGCGCCGCCGATCCTGATGACGGTGAGAATTTGAGGGAAAGCAGCGAGCAGCACCGCCAGTCCCAGGTTCGCGGCCACCAGGTAGACCAGGAACCCGACCGCCACACCGCCCAGGGAGATGACCCCCGCCCGGCGCCCCTGACTGGTACTCCGCGACACCAGGTACATCATGTTCGGCCCTGGAGACAACACCATTCCCAGCGCGACGGACACCACACCCAGCAACGCGCTCTGTTCGACCAGCATCGTCGCCCACCTTTCACACTCGAGCTGTATGGGACATCGCAGGTCCAGACGAACCCTGATCCCCGCGCCGTCGCCACAGAGGAAGGCGAACGTACGCCGACGTGGCCGTGCGCCCACGCCACGAACAGCGACTCGTACCGATTGATCCGTGCGTTTCGAAGCTATCTCTCGGTGCGTTCGGAGGCAATATCCATAATTGCTCTCAGGGTAATTTTGTGTTTGAATTTCGCCAAGGGTCGAGAGCAGGCGAAGTGAATGATGTCCGACGGCAGGGCCCAGGGCCTTTCTTCTGCCGGTTTCCGGGTCGACTGTGCCACTCCCGGTCTCTGTGGGCGGTTCTTCCCTTCTCCTGCTCCCGCCACTTCGAATCGTTGCATGCGGTTCTCCCGCACACGGCTCACCGATGCCGTTCACCGGCGGCATGCGGTTTTCCCCACCTGGGCTTATTGGCCCTGGGTGCGACGCCGGGCAGGCCCCGGAATCCACGCGAGCGCACCATCCGACGGTGAAGGCCGAGGAAACCAAACCCCTCGCCTTCCCGGTCAAGTGCACGATGCGGGTCTTGGCTTGCTTCGGTTCCGAACCGAGTTCGGCCGGCAGCCGCCGAAGCTTCGCGAGGGCGGCTTCGGCCTTCGGCGGCTGCCGGGACTTGCACATCACCAGCAGATCGCCGGGCCCCGGCGACGATCAACCACCAATCACCACTGGACGTACAGGAGGGGACCATGCAGGACTACCTGCGGGTGGCCGACGAGGTGGCCGCGGAGATCACGGCCGGACGGCTGCGCCCCGGCGACCCGCTGCCCCCGCAACGCGAGTTCGCCCGGCAGCGCACCATCGCCAACTCCACCGCCGCCCGCGTCTACAAGGAGCTGATCCGCCGCGGCCTGACGGTCGGAGAGGTCGGCCGTGGCACTTTCGTCCGCGCCGCCGTGCCCCTGCCCACCCCGGCCCTCACCGAGCCGACCGGCACCAGGATCGACCTGGAGCTCAACTACCCCGTCGTCCGCGAGCAGGCGGACCTGCTCGCCCGGGGCATCGGCCCCCTGTTGCGCCCCGACGTACTGGAGTCGTCCCTACGGCCGGTCGGCGCGGCCGGCACACCCCCGGCACGGTCCCGCGTCGCCGACCTGCTCGCGCGCGGGGACTGGCGGCCGGCCCCCGCGCGCGTGCTCTTCGCGGGCAACGGCCGGCAGGCGATCGCCGGGGCCATGGCCACGCTGGCGCCTCCGGGGACCAGGATCGGAGTGGAGAAGCTCACCTACCCGGTCGTCAAGGCGATCGCGAGCCGCCTCGGGATCACCCTCGTGCCGTTGGCCGTCGACGAGGCCGGACTGGTGCCCGAGGCGGTCGAGTCCGCCACGCGCAAGGCACCGCTCAACGCGATCTACCTCCAGCCGACGCTGCACAACCCGTTGTCGCTCACCATGCCCATGGAACGCCGTGCCGAGCTCGCGGAGGTGCTGGAGCGGCTGGACATCCACGCGATCGAGGACGCCATCTGGTCGTTCCTCAGCACCGACCTCCCGCCGCTCGCCGCGCTGGCCCCCGAGCGGACCATCCTGGTCGACAGCCTCTCCAAACGGCTCGCCCCCGGGCTGACGCTCGGGTTCGCCGTCGTCCCCGAGGCCCTCGTGTCGAACGTGGCGACGGCCCTGCGCTCCGGCGGCTGGACGGCGATGCACTTCGCACTGGACGCCGCCGTCCGATGGCTGAGCGACGGCGTCGTGCAGAAGGTGACGCTCGCCAAGCAGCGTGAGGCGGCCGTCAGGCAGGAAATCGTCGCCCGGCACCTGGGAGAGTTCGCGGTGCACAGCGCCCCATGCTCCTACTACTGCTGGTGGGAGCTGCCCCGCCCGTGGCGGGCCGACACCTTCGTGGCCGCCGCCGCGCGCCAGGGCATCGCCGTCACCCCGGCGGCGGCCTTCGTCGTGGGCCAGTACCGCGCCCCGAACGCCATCCGCCTCGGCCTCGCCTCCCCGCCCGCCGACGCCCTCTCGCGCGCGCTGGCCACGCTCGCCGACCTCGCCCGGTCCACACCGGATGACCTCATAGCCGAGTGACGGCGGCTCGGAGCACTACATAAAACGACCTCGGTTCATTCCGTGGCGGGGGTGCGGCTCGGCACGCACAGCACGGCTGGTCCCGACGATGACGACCAGGAGGACGGCGACCGCGCCGACCGCCCGGCCGCCGCCCGTCATCCCCGTCTCGGCCGGAACGTCGGCGGCGGCCGTCACCGGGCTGCGGCCGTCACCGGGCTGCGACGAGGTGCCGGGTGTGCTCCTGCAGGGCCCGCACTCCCACCTCCCCGCAGGCAAGCACGTCGATGCCCTGCAGGGCGGCGACCAATGCCTGGACGGTGGTCAGGCAGGGCACATCGCGCACCACAGCGGCCGTGCGGATCTCGTATCCGTCGGCGCGGCCGTCGGCGCCAAGCGGGGTGTTCACGATCAGGTCGACGCCCCCCTCGTGAATCAGCTGCACGATCGTCGGCTCACCGGCCGGGCCGGGGCCCTCGCTGTGCTTGCGGACCGTGGTCGCCTGAACACCGTTCTGTCTCAGAGCCTCGGCGGTGCCGGCGGTGGCCAGCAGCTCGAAGCCGTGCTCGACGAGCGCGCGGGCCAGAAAGATCACGGCCCGCTTGTCGCGGTCGGCGACCGACACGAACACCCGCCCCTTGAGGGGCAGCGCGCCGTAGGCGGCGATCTGTGACTTGGCGTAGGCGACGCCGAAGACCGGGTCGATGCCCATGACCTCACCGGTGGACCGCATCTCCGGGCCGAGCACGGTGTCGGTGCCTCGCCCGGAGGCGTCACGGAACCGCGACCAGGGCAGCACGACCTCCTTGACCGAGATCGCCGCGTCGGGCGGCAGGATGCCGCCGTCGCCCCGCGCGGGCAGGACACCGGTCGCGCGCAGTTCGGCGATCGTCGTCCCCAGGGAGATCCGGGCCGCCGCCTTGGCCAAAGGCACCGCGGTCGCCTTGGAGGTGAACGGCACCGTGCGCGATGCGCGGGGATTGGCCTCCAGCACGTAGAGGACGTCCCCGGCCAGAGCGAACTGGATGTTGATGAGCCCGCGCACGCCGATGTCGCGCGCGATGGTCTCGGTCGACTCCCGGAGCAGTTCGATGTCGCTCCCGCCGAGCGTGATCGGCGGCAGGACGCAGGCCGAGTCGCCCGAGTGAATCCCGGCCTCCTCGATGTGCTCCATGACGCCGCCGAGGTAGAGCTCGCGCCCGTCGTAGAGGGCGTCGACATCGATCTCGATCGCGTCGTCCAGGAACCGGTCGATGAGCACCGGGCGGTCCGGGGACATCTCCGTGGACTCGGTGATGTAGGCGGCCAGCCGGTCCTCGTCGTACACGATCTCCATGCCCCGCCCGCCGAGCACGTACGAGGGCCGGACCAGCACCGGGTAGCCGATCCGGTCGGCGATCGCCTTGGCCTCGGAGAAGGTGGTCGCGGTCCCCTGCTCGGTGGCGGGCAGCCCGGCGTCGGCCAGGATCCGGCCGAAGGCCCCTCGGTCCTCGGCGAGATGGATCGCCTCGGGCGAGGTGCCGGCCACCGGCACGCCGTTGTTCTTCAGCTCCTGCGCCAGGCCCAGCGGGGTCTGCCCGCCCAGTTGGACGAGCACGCCCGCGACCTCGCCGACCCGCTGTTCGGCGGCCACGATCTCCAGCACGTCCTCCAGGGTGAGCGGCTCGAAGTACAGCCGGTCGGAGGTGTCGTAGTCGGTCGAGACCGTCTCGGGGTTGCAGTTGATCATCACGGTCTCGTAGCCCGCCTCGGCCAGCGCGAACGAGGCGTGCACGCAGGAGTAGTCGAACTCGACGCCCTGCCCGATCCGGTTCGGGCCCGACCCCAGGATGATCACCGCGGGCCGGTCGCGCGGCGGCACCTCGGTCTCCTCGTCGTAGGAGGAGTAGAGGTACGGCGTCCGCGCCGCGAACTCGGAGGCGCAGGTGTCCACGGCCTTGTAGACCGGGAGGATGCCGAGACGGTGGCGCGTCCTGCGCACCTCCGCCTCCTCCAGCCTCCGGATGGCGGCGATCTGGGCGTCGGAGAAGCCGTGCCGTTTGGCGTACCGGAGCAGCTCGGGGGTCAGCCCGGGTGCCTCGGCCAGCTCGTCGGCGACCTCCTTGAGCAGGAAGAGCTGGTCCACGAACCAGGGGTCGATCCGGGTCGCCGCGACAACCTCCGCGGGTGAGGCGCCCGCGCGGACGGCCCGCATGGCGGCGTTGATCCTGCCGTCGGTCGGACGCGCGGCGGCCGCCAGCCACCGATCCTTGTCCCCCGGATCGCCCACGAAGGTGAACTGGCTGTCTTTCTTCTCCAAGGACCGCAGGACCTTCTGCAACGCCTCGGTGAAGTTGCGGCCGATCGCCATCGCCTCCCCCACCGACTTCATGTGGGTGGTGAGGGTCGGGTCGGCGGCCGGGAACTTCTCGAACGCGAAGCGCGGCGCCTTGACCACGACGTAGTCGAGGGTCGGCTCGAACGACGCCGGGGTCTCCCCGGTGATGTCGTTGGGGATCTCGTCGAGCGTGTACCCGACCGCCAACCGCGCCGCGATCTTGGCGATCGGGAAGCCGGTGGCCTTGGACGCCAGCGCCGAGGACCGCGACACCCGCGGGTTCATCTCGATGACGACGATCCGGCCGTCCTCGGGGTTCACCGCGAACTGGATGTTGCAGCCTCCGGTGTCCACCCCGACCTCGCGGATCACCGCGATGCCGATGTCGCGCATGGTCTGGTACTCGCGGTCGGTGAGCGTCATCGCGGGCGCGACAGTGATCGAGTCACCGGTGTGCACGCCCATCGGGTCGAGGTTCTCGATGGAGCAGACGACCACGACGTTGTCGTTGCGGTCGCGCATCAGCTCCAGCTCGTACTCCTTCCACCCGAAGACCGACTCCTCCAGCAGCAGCTCGGTGGTCGGGGACAGGGCCAGCGCGACATCGGCGATGCGACGCAGCTCGGTCTCGTCGTGCGCGAAGCCGGAGCCCGCGCCGCCCATGGTGAACGATGGGCGCACCACGACCGGATAGCCGCCGAGCCGGTCGACCCCGGCCAGCACCTCGGCCATCGAACGGCAGATCACCGAACGTGCCGACTCGCCGTGTCCGATCTTCGCCCGGACCGCCGCCACGACGCCCTTGAACCGCTCACGGTCCTCGCCCCTGCGGATCGCCTCGGCACTGGCGCCGATCAGCTCGACGCCGTACCTGCCGAGCACGCCCGTCTCGTGCAGCGTGATAGCCGTGTTGAGCGCGGTCTGGCCGCCCAGGGTCGGCAGCAGCGCGTCCGGCCGTTCGAGCGCGATGATCTTCTCGACGAACTCCGGGGTAGCGGGCTCGACATAGGTGGCGTCGGCCATCTCCGGATCGGTCATGATCGTGGCCGGGTTGGAGTTGACCAGGATCACTCGCAGGCCCTCGGCCCTGAGCACCCGGCACGCTTGGGTGCCGGAGTAGTCGAATTCGGCTGCCTGCCCGATGACGATCGGCCCCGAGCCGATGACCAGCACGGACTGGATGTCGGTACGCCTAGGCACGCGGTCCCTCCACGGTGGACGCTGAACGCCGGAACATCAGCCCCGGGCCTCCTTCATCAGTCCGCAAAAACGGTCGAACAGGTCGGCGGCGTCGTGGGGGCCCGCCGCGGCCTCCGGGTGGTACTGGACGCTGAACGCCGGCCGGTCGAGCAGCGCGATCCCCTCCACCACACCGTCGTTCAGGCACACGTGGGTCACCTCGGCCCTGCCGAACCGCGTCTCGGTCGGGCCGTCCAGCGGGACCTCGACGGCGAAGCCGTGGTTATGCGCGGTGATCGCGACTCGTCCGGTGGTACGGTCCTGGACCGGCTGGTTGATACCGCGATGGCCGTACTTGAGCTTGTAGGTGGCGAAGCCGAGCGCGCGTCCCAGCAGTTCGTGGCCGAGGCAGATGCCGAACAGCGGCGTGCCGCGCTCGAGCGCCGACGTCACCACGCCGAGGTCCGCCGTCTCGGGGTCGCCAGGGCCGTTGGACAGGAAGATCCCGTCGGGATCGAGCGCGTCGACCTCCTCCGCGGTGACGGTCGCGGGCAGCACGTGGACCTCGATACCCCGCTCGGCCATCCGCCGCGGTGTCATCGACTTGACGCCCAGGTCGATCGCGGCCACCGTGTACCGGCGGGCGCCGAGCGCGGGGACCACGTACGGCTCGACCGTCGAGACCTCGGCCGACAGGTCGGCGCCGACCATGCTGGGCATGCTCCTGACCCTGCCGAGCATGGCGGCGTCGTCCGCGATCGCCGCGCCGGAGAAGATCCCCGCCCGCATCGCGCCGTGCTCGCGCAGATGTCGGGTGAGCGCCCTGGTGTCGACGCCGCTGATCCCGACGACGCCCTCCGCCACGAGGGCGTCCTGCAGGCTCCGCCGCGACCGCCAGTTGGAGGGCGTCCGGGCCGGGTCGCGCACGACATAACCGGACACCCAGATCCGCGCGGACTCCGGGTCCTCGTCGTTCATCCCGGTGTTGCCAACGTGCGGCGCCGTCATCACCACGATCTGACGGTGATAGGACGGATCGGTCAGCGTCTCCTGGTAACCGGTCATGCCCGTGGAGAACACCGCTTCGCCGAAGGTGTCGCCCACCGCGCCGAAGGCGTCCCCTCGGAACGAACGGCCGTCTTCCAGCACGAGCACGGCCGGAACACAGGCGCCTCTCGCGCCGGGCCCCGCCGCCCTCACCACGCGCACGCCTCTCGGGGGCCGCCCGTACCGGCCGTCACCTGCGGCGCGCATTCGAGCCGGAAGCGCGCAGCCGTGCTGACGATGGTCTTCTCGACCTCGCCGCTGGAGGCGCCCTGGAACCGGAAGCGCGCGCCCACGTGCTCGTATCCGCCGATCCGGGGGATCACCGTACCGACCGGCGGGACCACGACGGCGTACGGGCCCTCGTCGGGTACGGACGGCTCGGGCAGGTCCCAGGCCGTCACGCGGCACGGGGCCGGGACGGGCGTCGGGACCAGTAGCCACCCGCCCGTCCGCCACTCTTCGGGGACGGGCAGGTCCGGGCGGCGGCCGAGCTGGACGTCCGCGGCGGCGCGCATCAGGTCGATGCCGTGCACCTCCCGCCACACGAACGGGATCTCCGCGCCACCGACCCGGTAGCCGGCCTCCAGGAAGGTGAACCGGTGGCCCCCGCCGGGGGCCGTGCCGGCGAACACCTCGAGGTGGAACACCCACGGGTCGCCGCTCATGGCCCCGGCGGCCGCAGCCGTGAACTTCTCCAGCTCCGCCAGGAGAACGGCGTCGTCGATCTCGACGGAGCCGAGCGCCTCGCCCTGGGTGAAGTCCACGCACGTGTTGAGATAGCGCGACGCCCGCCAGGGCCCCAGCCGATCCCCGGTCCAGAGCCCGTCGACGTGGAAGACGGCGTCGTCGCAGAACCGCTGAACCAGCCTCGGTTCGGCGGGCAGATGGCGCAGCAGGGGCAGGTCGTCCTCGGAGTCCAGGCGGACGACCCCGCGGCTGGCGGTCCCTCTCCGGGGTTTGACGATCACCGGCCACCCGTGCCGCGCCGTGAACGCCAGGACGGCCTCCTCGTCCGGCGCATCGGCGAACTCCGGGGTGGCGACCCCCGCTCCGGTGACCGTCTCCACCATGACCAGTTTGTCGCGGAAGCGCGCCAGCTGTCCGGGATCCTGCCCGGCGCATCCCAGCTGCTCGCGCACCGCCGCCGCCGTGTCCAGGTCGCCCTCGTTCAGCGCGACCACCCGGTCCGGGGCGCCGAAGGCCCCGGACAGTTCGGTCACCGCCTCCATCACCTCGGCGAGGTCGTCGGTGGCCGGTACGACCCGGACCGCGGCCGCCCGTTCGGGGACGGAGCGCATGCCCAGGTCGGTGCTCACGTAGGTGACCCGGTGAACGTCGTGATCGATGTAGTCCTCGTAGAGCGCGTGCCGGTCGCGCCATCGGTGGATGACCAGAATGTGATCGCTCATACCATCCTTTCCCCCTGTTCCATCCGGGAGAGGTCGTGGATCCGGCGCACGGCGTACGTCGCCGAGACGACGGCGGCCCTGGCCGATCCGAGCGCGTCGCGGGCCGACTCCAGGTCGCCGTCCTCAAGACAGCCGACCATGTCGGCGGCGCAGTCGATCAGGTACAGGGCCGCCAGGGTGAGCGGCTCGTCCGAGGCGAGGCCCTCCGCCACGAGCCTGCGGACGTTCCTGAGCTGGGCGACCGGCTCCGCCACCGCGACGGCGCCGAGGGGCTCGGTCACCGCAGAACTGATCATGGTCACAGTCGATTCCGTTCCCTGGGTCAGCGCATCCTGAAGTGGATCATGTCGTTGGCGCGGTCGCACTTGGCCACGGCGTCGACGGCGTCCGTGCCGGAGGCGATCACGTAGCCCGAGACGCAGTCCGCGACGGTCAGCAGCGGCGGCACGACGTCCCCGGTGCTCTTGCCGATCACCGCGGCGACCTCGAGGTCGGTGAACTCGTCCAGGTAGGGCAGGAACACCAGCGGCGTCTCACCCTTGGGAACCGTCCGTACCGCGTCGGCCGCGCCGTCCTCCACCTCCACGGACTCGACCGTGCCGGGCTCGGGCGTGAAGAAGCGGACCGCCGCGCCGCCTCGCGGCGCGGGCGAGTGCTCCGGCAGCTCGTCGATCCCGAGCGGAACGGTCAAAAACATGCGGTTCAGGTTGAGCCCGAAGGCGCGCCGGACCAGTTCGGGTGCGCCGCTGCCCGCGAGCCGCGCGTGCGACTCCAGAACCCGCGGGCCCTTGTCGGTGAGGACGAACTCGCTGTGCGAGGGCCCTTCGGTCAGCCCGACGGCGTTCAGCAGCCTGGGCGTCAGCTCGAACAGCGCGTCGAGGTGCGGCACGGCGACGCGGCTGGGCGTGCTGACCTCCCACTCGACGTACCGGTCGTTCATCCGGTACTCGGAGTAGCCGATCGGCAGGTGGCGCCCCGCGTAGGAGAAGGAGTCCACGCTGACGACCGGGCCCTCCAGGAACTCCTCGGCGATCACCGTGGCCACCTCGGCGCCCTGCAGCGCCCGCCAGGCCCGCTCGGCGTCGTCGGCGGAGTCGATCGGGTGGATGTGCAGGCTCGCCACGCCGTCCGCGGGCTTGACGATGATCCGGTCGCCGACCTCCGCGCGGAACCGCTCGATGTCCTCCACGCTGGTCACATGCCGGTAGCGCACCGGGCTGAGCCCGTGCTCGTCGAGGACCTGGCGCATCACGACCTTGTCCTTCAGGGCGCGCGCCGCGGCTTCGGTGACGCCCGGGAGCCCCAGCGAGTCCACCACGAACCCGGTGGACTCGCCCGCGGGCTCGGTCGTGGTGAGCACCCGGTCGAACGGGCGCTCCGCGTGCAGGGGCTTCAGCACGTCGAGGAGGGCCTGGCCGTCGGCGATCGGAGCGTGCACGACCCGCTCACAGTGCTGCAGAACCGACTCCTCGTACGCGCCCTTCTCGTGTACGAGCACCACGTCAATGCCCAGTTCCCTGGCCCCCGTCACGGGGGCCGGCCTGCCGCCGATGACCGCCACTCGGTACTTGCCCGTCATCTCTATCTCCTCGGATAGTCGCTCATCGGTCTGGTTCAGGCGGCGTAGCAGCGGCGCAGCCAGCGCGCCGCGGCGGCCGGCCCCGGGGTGAAGGCGCGCCTGCGGTGGAGCAGCCGGTAGTTGTCGAAGGCCAGGAACACTCCCGGATCCAGCACCAGTTCCTCCATCGGCACCTTTTGGAGCAGTTCGTACCAGCGCTCCAGTGCCGCCGTCGCGGAGTCGGTCCGGCCGACCGTGGTACCGGAGTCGTACCGCGCCCGGTAACGGCCCTCAGCGTCGAAGTCGAGGATGGGGGTGTCCCTGAGAGGTCGTGTCATTGCCCCGTCGTTGGACGCGGGCGCCCCGATTTCGAACTCGGGAGCCATCAGGCGCCCAAGGGTGTCCTCGTCGAGGAGGACGACCACGTCCTCGACCGCCGCCATGTCGGTCGGCACCCGCTCCTCGTTCCGCATGCCCACGAACGTCAGGAACTGCGGCACGTAGAGGCGCGGGTCCGAGCCGGGCAAGCCGAACGGCTGGTGGGGGTTGTCGGTGTGCCAGAAGAACTCTGAGTCCGACCCCCAGGAGCTGGTCGTGCCCAGGGCGACCGGATTCGGCACCACGTTCCTGATCAGGCGTCCGTCGTTCTCGAAGCTGACCGCGAACGGGGTGATGTGCAGCAGACGGATGAGGCCCAGGTGGAGCGCGTTCATCACGGCAAGCTCGAGCTCATCGCCGAACCCGTCCACGGGGGTGGCCGGCAGGTCCTCCTGCATGGGCAGGTTTCTCAGAATGATCGCGTGGCTGCCGGTCGAGGTGAACGCGTCGATCCCGTGCAGGATCTCGCCCGGCAGATAACGGCGGAGAGCGTGTGCGCCGATTCCTGCGAGAATGGTGTCGTCGATGTCGGAGTCGAGCCGGGTGACCGAGACCCGCTCCAAGACCTCCTTGCCCAGGAGATCACGGACGCTGTCCTCGATCCGGTATCGCATGATTCGGCGGAAGCTGGCCATCGAATGCCTCCAATCTGGGGCTGGGACCTCGTTGTCGCTCAGTGCTCTTGGGAAAGGATCCAGTAGGTCGCCGCGTTCGTGTCCCAGCGGCGTGCGAGGGGGTCTCGGAGCAGCCTGCCGAGCAGCCCCGCAGGGGTGATCACCAGGCAGTAGAAGGCGAGGAGCAGAAGCGTGCGCATGCTGTTCCATTCGTGGTCGGGGCGGGAAACGCTCAGTCGAGCGGGATCTCCTCACGCCAGTCGGACTCCTCCGACCAGGCGGGCTGTTCGCTCTTCTCCAGCAGGAAGCAGCCCATGGCGAGCATGTCGATGTTGGTCCGCATGAAGCAGGCGTAGGCCTGGTCCGGTGATTTCACGATCGGCTCACCGCGGACGTTGAACGAGGTGTTGACCAGCACCGGGCAGCCGGTGCGGGCCTTGAACTCGGTGAGCAGCCGGTGGTAGCGCGGGTTGTCCTTGCCGTCGACGGTCTGCACACGCGCCGAGCAGTCGACATGGGTGACGGCGGGGATGGTGGAGCGCTGCACCCGCAGCAGGTCCAGGCCCGCCGCGCCGGCGGCGTTCCACTCCACCTGCTGCGCGGCCGCCACCTGCGCGACCACCAGCATGTACGGGCTCTCCTGGCGCAGGTCAAAGTAGTCTTTGGCGTCCTCCGCCAGCACGACGGGGGCGAAGGGCCGGAACGACTCCCGGAACTTGATCTTCAGGTTCATCGCGGACTGCATCTGCGGATCGCGCGGGTCGCCGAGAATCGAGCGGGCTCCCAACGCGCGCGGGCCGAACTCCATACGTCCCTGGAACCAGCCGACGATCTTGCTTTGGGCCAGTCCCGCCGCGACCTGCTTTACCAGTTCGTCCTCGCTCAGGCGGCGGTGCGGGATCGCGTTGGCCTCCAGATAGGCGGCGATCGCGTCATCGTCGAAGGCCGGACCGAGCAGCGACCCGGACATCGCGTCGCGCCCGCTGCCCAGATGGTCGCGCGAGGCACCGCGGTCCATGGCCACCAGCTGCGCCGCGCCCAGGGCACCGCCCGCGTCACCCGCGGCGGGCTGGACCCAGACCTCGTCGAAGACCTCCGCATCGATGATCTTTCCGTTGGCCACACAGTTGAGCGCGACGCCCCCGGCCAGGCAGAGCCTGGACTCACCGGTGCGGGCGCGGGCCGTGCGGGCCAGCCGGAGCATGACCTCCTCGGTGACCTGCTGTACCGAGGCCGCCAGGTCGAACTCACGCTCGGTGAGCTTGCCCTCGGGGCTCCGCCGGGGTCCGCCGAAGAGCTTCTCGAACCCCTTGCCCGTCATCACCTGACCGCGCAGGTACTCGAAATAGCGCATGTTCAGGCGGAAGCTACCGTCGGGCTTGATGTCGATGAGCGTGTTCCGGATGAGGTCGGCGTAGCGAGGCTTCCCGTAAGGCGCCAGGCCCATCAGCTTGTACTCGCCGGAGTCGACCTTGAACCCGCAGAAATAGGTGAACGCCGAGTACAGCATCCCGAGCGAGTGCGGGAACCGCAGCTCGGCCAAGGGCTTCAGGCGGTTGCCGCGACCGTGCCACAGAGTGGTGGTCGCCCACTCCCCCACGCCGTCCACGCACAGCACGGCGGCGGACTCGTACGGGCTGGGGAAGAACGCCGACGCCGCGTGCGACTCATGGTGGCGCCGGACCTCCACCTCCGGAACCGCGCCTCGGGTCAGGGCCTGGAGCTCACGCCGGACCGTCCGGTCGGTGTGCCGCTTCCCGCCGGCCGCCATCCAACCGGGCATGGTGTCGCGGAACGCGGGGAAGGCCGTGGGCGCCGCCCCCAGGAAGGTGGCGAGAACCCTGCGGAACTTCAGGCGGGGGTCTTCGTAATAGGCGACCGCGGAGATGTCCTTGAAATCCACGCCCACCTCGTCCAGGCAGTACCGCACCGCCTGCGCGGGGAACGAGGAGTCGTGTCGTTTCCTGCTGAAGCGCTCTTCCTGCGCCGCGGCGACGGGAACGCCGTCTGCGACGAGCGCCGCCGCGCTGTCGTGATAGAAGGCCGAGATACCGAGAACCAGGTCAGACACGGGTGTTCTCCCCTATCGTGTTCGAGGTTGTGCTCACCTGCGACCGTGGGTTGATCTGAGTCCATGCGTCCGCCGCCGGTACGCCCGGGGGCGCGACCGAGCGCGCCGGACCGACTCATCGGCGCTTTCCCGAAAGACGGGCGCGGCGGGCGGCGCGACGGGCGCCGAATCCGTTGGGCGGGTTGAGCGACCGGTATCCCACCCGCACCCGTTCCCAGACCTCGGCCCGCGCCCCGGGACCGGTGGTCTCCGGCCGTCCCGCGAGAAGAGTGTCGACCGCGTCGGCGGCCCACGCCGAATGACCGGTGGCGACGTTGTCGATGGTGTTGTGGATGTCGACGAAGCGCGTGTTGAAGCCGTATTTCTTCAGGGCGAGGCGGGCCCTCCGGTAGGTGCCCCCCACTCCGGACAGCTCCATGGCCAGATTCAGTCCCAGCACCTCCGGCAGGAACGTCTGGGGAAACCGGCCGATGCTCAGCCAGTAGACGGGCAGCTCGAATGAGGCGTCCCGGAAGCCCGGCCAGCGGGCGAACTCCAGCGACGCGGTAGGGGGAAGCTCGATCTCCATCTCTTTGAGCACTTCGCGGTAGATGAGCGGGTGGTTGAGCTTGGCCTCGCCGTTGCCGAGCTCGTCCCAGTAGGTCTCGAAGAGCGAGTGACCGATCTCCGAGGACGCCAGTTCGTAGTCGGTGAAGCCCTGGAGCCAGCTCCCGTCGATCAGGGTCAGCGGCGCGGTCTGGACCGTGTCGTCGATGACCTCCTCGCGGGAGGGCAGCGGGACCTCGGCGTTCCCCTCGAACTCGGCCCCGTGCCGGTCATGCTGTGCCTGGAGCCAGGGCCGCAGTCCGTTCCGGTCCCAGGTCCGCGGAAGCGGCATCGTCCTGTCGTCCATGCCGTGCCCCGAGCGCGCCAGCCAGCCCGCCACGTAGTTCAGGGCCCAGGAGCGCAGCACCGGGGTGTCGGTTCGCGTCATCAGGAGGTGGTAGGCCTCCCGGTTGTCGGCCGGCTCCCTGCCGTCCAGCCGCGGCCCCGTTCTGAGCAGGCTCGCCGCTGTGGCGAGCCGGTCGTCGCCGGACACCCGGCCCGGTGCCGGTCCGGTCCGTTCCGGAGGCGTCGACGGGAGCGAGTCGATCCAGCGGCGGATGACGGCGAGGTCCTCCGGTGAGAACACCCGGAACATGGGGCCACGCTCGCTGACCAGCCCCCGGACGAGGGAGCTCGCTCCAGAACGGCCTGGTTTGACCAGTTTGCTCCGGGCCAGGACCGCCAGCAGGGGACGGGGATCGGTCCGGCAGTCCTGCAACCAGGCCGCCAGCGAACGGCCCTCCAGCTCGAACTGGTGGTGGTAGACCGAGCCCTCCCGCGCACGCAGCCGCATCAGCTCGACCATCTCGTACGCCGGGTCGAGCGACTCCTCCAGCTCTCCGTACAGGGCGTCCATGTGGTCGCGCAGGACCCCCAGCGCCCAGGAGAACCCGAGGCGTACGGCGGTCTTGGCCTCCGCGCCTTCCGATCCGACGAGTTCCGCGACGGAACGGCTCTCCTCCGCAGGAGAAGGCTCCTCCTCCCTGGCCCAGGAGGGGTCGATGACGTTCCAGACGGCCGCCGTGGGCAGCGCCTCCCTGACCATCGCCAGCGGGGGCAGCAGCCCCACGGTGCGCAGGCAGAGGTCGGCGCCCACGAGCTCGCCGCGGAAGTCGTCGGGGCGGCGGCTCATGACCATCAGCACGGCCGGGAGCAGGTACGCCTTGTCCGCGATACGCCGGTCTCCGGCGAGCCGCGTCAGCGGCACGGCGTTCTCGGCGAGCCTCAGGTGCCGGAGCAGTTCCAGGTAGGCGCTCCCGCGCGAGGCCCCCGGGTGCCCGACGCCGACGTCTGAGGCGTACAACGCGAGGATCCGCAGCACGAGCGGGTCGTCGGCGTTGCCCGGCGCGCTCAGCCACTGCAGCCACGCACCGGATGCCAGGGACAGCGGTGCACAGCCGAGTACCGCCCTGCGGACGACTATTTGGCGGTCGCCCTTCTCATCCGCCCGATCGACCAGCTTCGTGAACCGCGCTCTCGCTTCGTTCGCCCACCCGGTGGCCTCCAGGACCAGATCACCGAGCGACGCCCGGTCATCGGTGGCAGGGCGGCGCAGCTCGTCCCGGATCTCGTCGAGGAGGACGCCTCCGGGCACCATGACCTCGGGCGCGACGCACCACGCGTAAAGCGTGCGGGCAGCCGACCCGCCCTCGTCGGACCGTCGTGTCCCGGGACCGGTTCCTGCGGCCGTGCCGGCGGCAGCGTTCGTCCCCATGGTTCTCACTCACCTCACTTCCATGGCCTGAGCACTGGTGACAGTGGTGGAACTACGACCTGCACCCTCAGAACATCGGGTAGATCGATGCGTCGTTCTTTCGCTTGTTCTTCTTGCGCCGGAACACTCTGTCGACGATCTTTCGCAGGAAGGTCATGCCGAGCCCCTTTCAGGAGGCGGAGCCAAGTGATCGAACGGTGGTCGGGCTCAGGAGAGCCCGAGCTGTTCCGCGAGCACGCGGGCGACCAGATCGTGCCCGCGGTCTGTGTAGTGAGCCCGGTCGACGAAGAGCCAGTCGTCGGCCTTCGCCGTCTCGGCCACCACAGGGTTCAGGTCGAAGAACCGCGCGCCCTGCTTCTCACAGCCGACCCGGAGCGCGTCGGCGTAGGCCCGGGCTGCCTCCTTGGTGGAGATGTCCCCGTACAGCTCCTTCCAGGTGCCCAGTTTCGAGATGCGGTCGATCTCGTCGAAGAGACGCTGTTCCTCCGGCGCGTTGACATCGCGCATCCACAGCGCCATCGGCTGCAGGACGTAGCTGATCCGAGTCTGCGGCCCGGCCATGCGTCGCCAGACGTCGAGCTGGCGCAGCGTCAGTTCGGCGGCGTTCTCGATGACCTTGGGGATGTCCCGTCGTACGTCATCATGGGTGACGATGGTGCGCGCCCGCTCCGCCCGCCGCCCGAAGATCTTCGAGCTCTTCCGGTTTCGCTCGCGCAGCTCGTCCATCTGCTCGAAGTACTCGCCGCAGAAAAAGAAGGCCCCGTGGTCCCCCTGCTGCCATTCGGGCAGGCGGCCGACGGTGAGGTCGTTCAGCCCGGAGAAGATCACGACCTCGTCGATCTCGGGAAGCTGGTGCCGGTACAGCGTGAAGATCAGGGCCTCCTGCGTGGAGTTGTAGCAGCGGCCGGCGAAGTTGAGCCATGGGTGGGAGGGCGCGTAGCGACTCCACAGCAACGAGGTCAGCGTGTGGGCGTCGCTGGTGGCCCCGACGCCCAGGGCCGTGGAGCCGCCGCTCAGCACCCGCACCGGCCCCTTGGGCACGGTTGAGCTCGCCGACGCCGACTCCCCGTCCGGGCCTCGCGACAGACGGAAGCCGGACCGGTCGGTGTTGATCACCGGCGAGGTGAAGTTCGTCTGGTGGAAGTACATGACATAGGGCTGGTAGTTCCGCTGTCCGGGGTCGTCGAAGCGGTCGTAGTCCCGCATCTGCGGTGTCAGTTCGTCGCGGAAGAGTGTCACTGGCGTTCATCCCTTGTTCGTCACGGGGCGAGCGGGCCGCCTGCGGTGGGTGGTCGGAACGAAGCGTGAAAGGAGAGTCAGGGCCCGAACAGCGGCCCCCGGTGCAGCCGGTGCTGGGCAGCCTGCGCGAGCGGCCGCACCACCATCTGATCAACGTTGACGTGCTGAGGGAGCCCGATGACCAGGACGATGCATTCGGCCACGTCCTCGGCCGTCAGCGGCCGGTCCACGCCCTCGTACAGGGCGGCGGCCTTCTCGCGGTCACCGTGGAACCGCCTGACGGCGAACTCGTCCGTCCGCACCATCCCAGGGGCGATCTCGATGACGCGGACGGGCTCCCCGTTCAACTCCAGCCGCAACGTCTCGGTGAGCGCGTGCTCGGCGTGCTTGGCCGCGCTGTACCCTCCGCCTCCCTCGTAGTTGACGAACGCGGCGGTGGAGGTGAGGTTCACGATCGTCCCGCCGCCCTCGGCCGCGCGCAGCAGGGGCAACAGCGCCTGCGTCACGCACAGGGTGCCGAGCACGTTGACCGAAAACATCCGCTGCCAGTCGGCCCTGTCGGCGACCGCCACATGCTCCGCGCCGAAGGCGCCGCCCGCGTTGTTGACCAACAGCTCACAGCCGTCCAGGCCGGCCGCGAAGTCCCGCACCGCGTCCTCGTCGGTGACGTCCAGGGTCCGCACCCGCGCGCCGGTCTCCTCGCGCAGAGCGTCCAGCCGGTCCGCGCGCCTGGCCACGGCCACGACGTCGAACCCTTCCTTCGTCAGACGGCGGACGGTCGCCGCACCGATTCCGCTGCTCGCTCCAGTCACCACAGCCCTGGGGGGCACTGGACACCACCTCTTGTCGTCGATCGTTCCTGTCCACTAGGCACGGGAATGTGCCGCCAGAAATTCGTCGGTCGGACAGACAGAACAGCCGTCCAGGCCGTCGAATGGCCACGCACACGGCTGCAAAACAGAAACGGCGGGGGGAGGCGCGCACGGTTCGAGAACAACCGTGCGCCGCGGTTCAGGTTTCGGACATGGACATGCGAGGTTTCAGAAGCACACAACCACCGTTAACCGAAGCTCCTGGGCTTGACCGGCGATTGCCGTAGACGGAACAGTGCCCGGCTTAACTGCGCACCCAAAATCCACTCCGAGGAGAAGACGTGCGCTGTCGCCGCCGATCCGGACAGTCCTCAATGGCCATAAACGGATGCACAGAGATGAATTGACCCTGCGCCCCCTTCGTTTCGACACCGAGCCAGGCTCCTGCCACGGCTACAAAGACCGGGAATTCCTCGCCACACCTCAATCGAGTTTTCCGTGGATGGCCCCCGATGATTATCGCGAACCGAAAGGAACACTAAAACGGACACCCAAGACACGTCAACCCCCTCCACAAAGTGAGCAGATTGCTCCGAGAGCACCGGAGGCGAGGCCGGTCCCAGGCAATCGACCTGCAACGAGCCTTCCCAGAAGGCGCTATTGAGATGCCCCAAACCTTCCGGACACAGCGCCCGGCAGAGCTCGAGGCGAACCGGGAAGGGAAGGAAATTGCGGACAAGAATTACTCCGGCGAGTTCAAGGCCGAGGTGGTCAATATCGAGGCAGTCAAGATGATCTTGAACGATTGGGTGACGTCAAGTCAGACATGCCTGTCATTCGGGGTGTCACGTGAGACCGTTCGCACGTGGATCGAGAAAGAAAGGCGCCGGCGATCGGGGATCACCGAGGAGGTGCGGGACGCCGTCGAGCGAGCCGGAGCGCGTGAGACGGAACAGCACATTCGGAGGCCCGGGCAGGAGAACACGTTCCCCCCCGAAAAAAGCGGCCACCTTCTTCGCCGGGGACGTCGAGCAGCCGAGCCGTACCGGCTCGTTGATACCGAGAAGGCTAATTTATTGGTTTCCCGTCATGGAGGTGTCGCGGCCGCGCCATTACGACCGGAGAGATCACCCGTTGCCGGATAACCGGCAGTGACAGGAGGACCTGAAGTCGATGATCAGAAAGGTCACGTCGAATCGCAGCACACGTATGGATATCCGAGAGTCCATACCGGGCCGCGGCGGACGGGCGTGGGGGGCGACGGGGGAGATTGGCTTGGTGCCGGTGCAGGGCAAGCGGCGGCGGGCGGGCCTGACCCGGCAGGATCGGCGGGCGGAGCCGATCCCCGGCCTGGCGGAGCGGGATTTCGGCGCCGAGGCGCCAGAGGTGAAACCGCTCGGCGACATCACGCGGATCGACACCGGAGAAGAACCGTCGCATTTGGCGACGGCGATCCATTGTCAAAGCAAGGCCGTTATCGACCTGTCGGTCGGCACGAGTTATCCGCGGAGCCGGTGTGCGCCGCCCTCGCCATGGCCGTCGCGCGGGTTCGTCCCGTCTCCGGCGCGATTCTTCATAACGATCGGGGCAGCCGGTACACGTCACATCCGTTCGACGGAACTCTGCGGAGGCACCGCATCGGAAAATCCATCGGTCACGCCGCCGTATGCCATGATAACACCATGGCCGAATCGTTCTTCGACAAACCGAAGACGGACCTGATCCATCACATGACGTTCCCGCCCCGTGTGGATGCGCGACGGGAAGTCATACGGTTTATCGAGGGTTTCCACAATCAACGGCGATTGCATTCGCCCATCGTGACGTCGCCCGCGAACGGAAGTCCTCGATGAGCAGTCGACGAACAATCGGGCGGTGTAAAGCAGATCATTCAGCCGGATGTCCGTGAGGTTCGGAGCCCCTCATTGTTGTGCGATAGAGGGCTTCGAGTTCGACGGAAAGGCGGCCACCGCGGACACTTTTCAGGCGGCGGTTATTTTACCAACCGACCCACTCACGGTGGTGATCTCGACGTCGTTCAGGCCCTTCCACAAGCCTTTCCGGCGCATCAATCTCCGTAACCATTCGTCGCCCTGCGTAGCGCTCGGCGGGGCTTGACCGGAGATCAACTTCACACCAGAGGATTCACATGCCCATCAGTCTCATACACTCGGCGACTCTCAATGTACGCAGGGAGACCGTGCCATTCCGGTCCGCCCTGATGCACGCTGAACGCCACCGCCGGGCACCCGGCCATCACCTACGACGCCCGAGATCTCGTCGCCGTCCTCGACCAGGCGACCATCGTCGGCGAGCGCATGGAGATCCGCACCGGCCGCGCGGCGAGCCACCTGTCTCTCGAGTGGACTTCGCCGCGCTGAAACGCCGGGCGCGCCGTAAGATCACCGGATGCGATTCGCGAAGGGACACGGCACCGAGAACGACTTCCTCCTCATTCCCGATCCCGACGGCCGGATGGAACTGACGTCCGGGACCGCCGCGGCCCTGTGCGACCGGCGCACCGGGCTCGGCGCGGACGGCGTGCTCCGCGTGGTCCGCAGCCTGGCCTCCGGTATCCCGAAGATCGAGGCGCTCGCCGGTACGGCGGAGTGGTTCATGGACTGCCGCAACGCCGACGGCAGCGTAGGCCAGATGTGCGGCAACGGTGCCCGCGTTTTCGCCCGTTTCCTGGTCGACACGGGACTGGCCGCACCCGGAACGTGGTCGATCGCCACGATGGCCGGACCGCGCCGCGTCACCGTCGCCTCCTCCGGCGACATCTCCGTCGACATGGGCACGCCCGAGATCCTCGGTCCCGGCACGGTGGTCCTCGCCGGACGCGAGCACCGAGGCCACCGGGTCTCCATGGGCAATCCGCACCTGGCCTGTCCGGTGGACATCCCGATCGCCGACCTCGATCTGACCAGCCCCCCGGGCTTCGACGCGTCGGTCTTCGGCGACGGAGTCAACGTCGAGTTCTTTCAGTTCCTCGGCGACCGCCACATCGCCATGCGCGTCCACGAGCGGGGAGTCGGAGAGACCCGCTCGTGCGGGACCGGTGCGGTCGCCGCGGCCGTCGCGGCGGCCTTGACCTCTTCAGCCTCGCCCGCGGGCATCCTGCCAAAGAGCTGCTGGCGGGTGGACGTTCCCGGTGGACGGCTCACGATCATGCTCGACGACCGGAGCAGCCACCTGAGCGGACCGGCCGTCGTCGTCGCCGAAGGCGAGGTCGTCTCAGGCGCATTCACACGGTGACCACCGCGACGCCCCGTGCTCACACAGTCCGGTACCGCCGGTGACCGATCGGTGCGAGGGCGATCGGAGATCAGATCCGTCACGCGCCCTCCCAACGCTCGACAGGGCCGAAGAAGTCAGGTACGGATGTCACGGCTCCGTCGAGCGAGGCCACCCGATGGACATGTTCGCCCACCGCGAGATCGAGCACACCGAGTCCGAACGGCGAGACGATCCGCGGCCGGTCGGCCTCTGTCTTGACCTCGCCCAGGAGCATCTCCGCGATCGTCCCGTCGATGAACCGCCTGTGCCCGACGGCCTGCTCGGCAAGATGCGGCGAGGTGTTCGCGGTCAGGCAGTGGTCGATGTCGTCCACGAAGTTGTGAGCCTCCAGGATCACCTCCGGCGCCAGGTCCCGGAGCGAGATGTTGAGGATGCACTGCCCCGGGCGCAACCAGGACGGATCGGTGAGCCAGGGGCTCGCCGCCGTGGTCGCGAGCACGACCAGATCGGCTCGACCGAGCGCCGCGGAGACATCGGTCACGGCCCTCGCCTCGACACCCGCACTGCCGACGTGGGACGACAGTGCCTGAGCGTAACGTGTTTCGAGGTCGAACATTTCGCACTCGGCAATCTCCCACTGCTGGTCAAGGAGGAAGTCGGCGATCGTTCTGGCGAGTACGCCTGCCCCGACGAAGAGAACTCGTTCAACCGCTCTGGATCCCACGACGCACTCGGCCGCCAGCACCGCCGAGGCCGCGGTACGCGCAGCGCTGATGTGCGACGACTCGAGACAGGCGAAGGGATAACCCGTCGCATAGTCGTTGAGGACCAGCACCGAAGAGGCGCGGGCCACATTGCGCTCAACGTTCTGCGGGAAGCTGCTGATCCACTTGATTCCGGCCAGGTCGTGATCCGCCAGGAACGCGGGCAGCGCGATGATGCGCGCGTCAGGCTTTTCCGGAAACCGCAGGAAGTGACTGCGCGGATTGACCGAACGGCCTCGGTGGTGCTCGATGTAGGTCGCCCGGACGACGTCGACGATGTCCGAACGCCGACTGTCGATGATCCGACGCACGGTCGGGCCACTGACTAGGGTGAAGCGCACGTGGTTTCTCCTCCGTAGACCCGCTGGTGGGTTACTCGTCCGCGGTGCGATCTCGGCTCGGTATCCGCTCTCATGGGCTCAAGTGCCTCGGCTCCGTACCGCGACCGGACCCAGTCGTCGTCGTAGACGGTGTCGACATAGCGATCGCCGATGTCAGGTGAGAGCGCGACGACAAGCGATCCGGGCTCGATGGTGGAACGCATGGCGAGGACGGCCGCGATGATGGACCCGGTCGATCCTCCGGCGAGATAGCCGTAACTCTGTGCGAGCATCCGGCAACATCGGATCGTGTCGGTCTCGGCCACCTGGATCTGCCGGTAAGCGCGACCGCTCTTGAAGAGCGGAGGCGTCTTGCTGGCGCCCAGCCCGGGGATACGACGAGTCTGCGCCTCGCCGCCGAAGGTCACCGAGCCCACGGCGTCGACCGCGATGACCCGGGTACTCGGCGAATGCCTGCGGAAGTGCTCGACGCAGCCCATGAAGGTCCCGGCCGTGCCCACCCCGACGAACAGGTAGTCGATCCGGGGGAACTGGTCGAGAATGCCGGCCGCTGTGCCCGTGATGTGCGCCGCAGGATTGGCCGGGTTGCTGTACTGGTTGAGCCAGACGATCGACGGGTCGGCCTCGACGCAGCACTGGACGGTCTCCAGCCTCGACTGCAGGTAGCCGCCGTTCGCGTCCACCTGGTCGACGCAGATGACGCGAGCCCCGTACGCACGGATCGCGGCAAGCGAGGTGCGCGAGATGTGAGGATCGACGACGCAGGTGAACGTGTACCTCTTGACGGCCGCGATCAGCGCCAGGGCCACGCCGAGACTTCCGGACGAAGACTCGATGATGTGTCCGTCGGGTCGCAGCCGGTCGCTGCGCTCGGCGGCCTCGACCATTCCGAGGGCGGCCTTGAGTTTTATCGATCCAGCGAGATTGACACCCTCCAGCTTGAGATATGTCTCGCTCCCGGGAAGCAGTCCAGGAAGGCCGAGAAAGTGATGCTCGCTCCCTACGTCATAAGGATAGTCGTACAACAAGTGGCGACTCTTCCCGTTAGGTCATCGGAGCGGTCGGCCCGACGACGCAGGCACTCTGAACAGCCCTGGACGGGCGGTCTTCACGGCGGCGGTCATCGCCGGCAGTACGCGATCAGGAATCTTGGTGATCGTTTTCGGGGATCAGCCGCGGCGGGAGGCACTGCGGCGGCCGTTCTCCTGCAAACCTTTGCCTCCAGTGGATATTGCCAGCAAGAACGCCCAACCGAACGCCGCACGGAGGTGAAAAAGCAAATGCTCGGCACGACGTTTTCACGCGGCCATGATCAACAAAGCATTCACCCGGAACGATAAAGGTTGACGGGTCGCCAAGTAAAGAGTCAGATATGTGACATCCATGTCACTTCCGGCCCGCGGGGATACCGGAGGACGGTTGCCGGACGAGGGGATGTTGCGCCGATCGGTTGAGTGCGCCCGACCGATGGCAACGGCTGAGGACAACGATGCCCGGGACTCGTGAATCCGGGTCCCGGGCATCGCCGTTTTCTCGCAGGTGTACGGAGTCACCAGGTGACCGGCAGCGTGACGACGCTGTTGACCTGCGAGTACAGCCGGAACGGCACCTCACCGGGGTCCACCGCCAGCCGCAGGCCGGGCAGTCTGCGCAGCAGCGTCCTGAAGATCACCTGCAGTTCGATGCGGGCCAGTGCCTGGCCGACGCACTGATGCACGCCGTAGCCGAAGGCGAGGTGGCCCTGGGTCTGCCGGTGCAGGTCGAACCGGTCCGCGTCGGCGAACTGGGGGTGATCCCGGTCCGCTGACACCGTCAGTGGCACGATCCCCTCACCCGCCGGGATGACCACCCCGCCGACCTCGATGTCCTCGGTGGCCACGCGGAGCACCACCAGCTGCGAGATCGTGAGGTAGCCGCGCAGTGCCGCACCGGCCTCCCTGGCGCGGACGGGCGCGGCCGGGCGCGGCCGGGCGCGGCCGGGTCGCTGACGTCATGGCCGTTCAGCAGGTGCTGCGAGGCGGTGTTGAAGAACTGCCAGTCCTGCGCGCACCCCGAGGATCCAGCTCAGCACCGTCGAGGGCACCGGCACCGCCAGCGCCTCGACCAGGTCCACCGGGCGATCGCCCGCGATCATCGCGTCGACGGTCTCGTCCACCAGCCGCTGGATCCTCGGCTCCAGCGCCTGCATCCGCTTGACCGTGAAATGCCTGACGAGGAGCCGGCGGAACACCGTGTGCTCGGGCCGGTCCATCCGCAGGAACGGCCGCTCCGCGTCGCTCGGCGGGCGGGCCCCGATCCGGGGGAAGCCCGGGTCGCGCGAGTCCGCGCTCACCCGGGGGTCGATGAGAACGGCGCGCACGTCGTCGTACCGGGTGACCAGCCACACCGGCTGTCCCTCAGCCGTGGTCACCCGAGTCACGGGCCGTTCGGCCCGCAACCGGGCATACAGCTGCGGCGGGTCGAACAGCGCGCGGGGCCACGGAAGGGCTGATCGAGCGCCGCCGCCGGCGCGGTCGTGGTCTCCGTCATCTCAGTTCCTCCGGGATGTCATTCGTCGATGGTGATGGCGACCGCCGGGCAGCCCCGGGCCGACCGGCGCACCGCGTCGACGTCCGCGTCGGCCGGCCGGGTGGTCAGCAGGATCACGACCCCGTCTTCGTCCTGGTCGAACACCTGGGGCACCCGCATGTTGCTCGCCGACGGCCGGGACGCCGTCCGGGACGCCCCGGCGGACCGCCAGGGAGCGCCCGCGCGCGGCGGTTTTCTCGACACGGTCGACGAGTTCGACGCCGGTTTCTTCGCGATCTCCCCGCGTGAGGCCGCGGCACTGGACCCGCAGCAGCGGCTGCTGCTCGAACTGGCCTGGGAGGCGTTCGAGGCGGCCGGGATCCTGCCCGCGGCGGCGCGTGGCGCCCCGTACGGCGTGTTCGTCGGCGCGATGGCCGACGACTACGCGACGCTGGCCCACCGGGCGGGTCCTTCGGCGATCACGCCCTACACGCTCACCGGACTCAACCGCGGTGTCCTCGCCAACCGCGTGTCCTACACGCTCGGCCTCCGCGGGCCCAGCATCTCCGTGGACACCGCGCAGTCCTCCTCGCTCGTCGCGGTGCACCTCGCCGTCGAGAGCCTGCACGCCGGTGAATGCGACGCGGCCCTGGTCGCGGGCGTGAACCTGATGCTGGCGGCGGACAGCACGATCGCCGCCGAGCGTTTCGGCGGGCTCTCGCCCGACGGCCGGTGCGCGACGTTCGACGCCGCCGCCAACGGGTACGTCCGCGGCGAGGGCGGCGTGGCGATGCTGCTGAAGCCGCTGCGGACCGCCCTCGCCGACGGCGACGAGGTGCTGTGCGTCGTCCGCGGCAGCGCGATCAACAACGACGGCGCGACCGGCGGGCTGACCGTGCCGAGCCCGGACGCGCAGCGCGAAGTACTGCTGGCGGCGTGCCGGCGGGCCGGGGTGGCGCCGCGCGAGGTGCAGTACGTCGAGTTGCACGGTACCGGCACCGCGCTGGGCGACCCGATCGAGGCCGCGGTGCTGGTCGAGAACGGGCAGCTTCTCCTCGTGCAGCTCCACGAGCCGCGCGACGGTCCCGCGCAGTGGACGGGCGGTGTTGGTCTTGGTCATGTTCTCGGTTTCCTCCACTGAGTGCCTCCCACGGCAGCGAGTGTCGTCGGAGGCTCTCAAGCGGATCTAAGCCGAGGGCGGGATTCTCAGTCCCGGCTGCGGGCACCGGCCTCGGCCTGCTCGGGCGGCACCTTGCCGGCCGGGGGGTCCGCCGGGGCGGCGGGCGCGCCCGGCTGGATCGCGCTGCGCACGAAGATCAGCGTGCTGATCAGGGCGATCACCGCGATCACCGACGCGCCGGCGAACGCCGACGCGGTGCCGCGTGCCAGCGACTCCGCCACGCCGCCGCCCTCGGTCGCGGCCTGGTGGTACACGGTGACCAGCACCGCGAGGCCGAGGGACCAGCTGGTCCACTGCAGTGTCTGGAACAGCCCGGCGCCGGCGCCGGAGTCCTCCCGGCGCACGCCGGACAGTGAGGTGACGCTCAGCGCGACGGTGGTGAGCCCCGCGCCGACGCCGAGCAGTACCAGCGGACCGAGCACGTCGGCCAGGTAGCCGCTGCCGCTGGTCAGCCGGGTGAGCCACAGCAACGCGGCGGTGACGAACGCGATCCCGACCGCCATCACCGGGCGGGTGCCCCATCTCTTGATCAGTCTGCCGACCAGCCGGACCACGCCCATCAGCACGACGGTCATGGGCAGGAACGCGACACCCGTCGCCAGCGGGCCGTACCCGAAGCCTTCCTGCAGGTACTGGGTGAGGAAGTAGATGACCGCGAAGATGGTGCTCGGCACCAGCAGGGTGTTCACGTACGCCGCGGCCCTGCGCCGGTCGGCGAACAGCCGCAGCGGCATGATCGGCTGTTCGGCCCGCTTTTCGACCAGGATGAAGCAGACGAGCACCAGCACCGCGGCGACGAAGACCGCGATGGTGATCGGATCACCCCAGCCGGAGGTCGCGGTGCGGATCACCCCGTAGGCCAGCCCGGCCACGCCGATGGTCGCGGTGATCGCGCCGACGAGGTCGAACCGGCCGCGGTGCGTCTCCGTCTCGTGCACGAAGATCGGCGTGAGGATGAGGATCGCCGCGCCGATGGGCACGTTCACGAAGAACACCCAGCGCCAGGAGCCGGCCGAGGTCAGCGCGCCGCCGGCGAGCAGGCCGAGGGCGAGGCTGGCGCTGGAGGCCACGGCGAACACGCTGAGCGCATGGGTCCGCCGGGGGCCGTCCTCGTAGTTGGACATGATCAGCGACAGCACGTTCGGCGAGGCCATCGCGCCGCCGATGCCCTGCAGCGCACGGGCCGCGACCAGCCACCACGACTGGGTCGCGAGGCCGCCGAGCAGCGACGCCGCGGTGAACAGCAGCACGCCGAAGGCGAACATCCGGCGTCGGCCGAGCAGGTCTCCCGCGCGGCCGCCGAGCAGCAGCAACCCGCCGAACGCGAGGGTGTACGCGTTGAACACCCATGCCAGGCCGGTCTGCGAGAAGTGCAGTTGTGTCTGGATCTCGGGCAGGGCGATGTTGACGATGGTGGCGTCGATACCGACCATCAGCTGGCAGGCGAGCACCACGGCAAGCACGATCGCCGAGTGTCTGCCACCAGGGGTCGTGGTCCGCTCAGTCATGTGAGCCTCTTCTACAGGGAACGGGCAAGGTGCCCCAGGCATGGCCACGTCCTGGTCGGGCCGGCGCCACCGGGCTTGCTCCCCAGGGCGCGTCAGGCGTGCACTACGATATGGGCGACCCGCCCACTTTGTAAACGGGCGACCCGCCCATTTCTCGGAGGTCGACGATGACCACGGACCACGCGAAGGGGTTGCGCTCGGACGCCCAGCGCAACGTCGAGCGTCTGGTGGAGGTGGCGACGCACGTCTTCGCCGAACAGGGGCCGGAGGCCCCGCTCAGCGAGATCGCGCGGGCCGCGGGCGTGGGCACGGCCACGTTGTACCGCAGGTTCCCCACCAGGGAGGCCCTGCTCGCCGCGGTGTACGTCGGGCACGTCCAGGCACTCGCCTCCCGCGCCGACGAGCTCGCCGTCTCCTGCGAGGACCCGCTGCGGGCACTGGTCGGCTGGCTGCACGAGTTCGCCGGTCTGCTCACCGAGCACCGCGGGATGAAGGGCCTGATCACCGGCCGATACGAAGGCGACGCCGAGCTGTTCCAGAGCTGCCGGCGCAGCCTGTCGCTGGCCGTCGACTCGCTGCTGCGGCCCGCGCAGCAGGCCCGCGCCATCCGCCCCGACGTCGACGCCGAACGCACGTTGACCCTGGTCAACGCCGTGGTGCTGGCCTCGGGCCAGGTCGGCGACAGCCGGGAGGAGACCCACTACCTGATCGACCTGGTGATCTCCGGATTCCGGTACGACGACCGCAACTAACCTCATTCCGGACGCCATACCGCTTTAGCGACAAGCAAGCCGCCATTCAGGCAACCCGATGAGCCTGGCACGGAAGGCCCGGCCGTCGTGACGGCACGCCTTCGACCGTCTCGGCTGGCGAAGGCGGTGGCAGGTGAGGCATGGCGACCGGTGAGGACAGACTGCGTGACTATCTCCGGCGGGCGACGTCCGAGTTGCACCGGACCCGGCAGCGGCTGCACGCCGCCGAGGCGGAACTCGCCGGAACGGCGGGCGAACCGATCGCGGTGATCGGAATGGGCTGCCGCTTCCCCGGCGGCGCCGACTCCCCCGAACAGTACTGGGACCTCCTCGTCAACGGCCGCGACGCCATCGGCCCCTTCCCCACCGACCGCGGCTGGCCACTGGACACCCTCTACCACCCCGACCCCGACCACCCCGGCACCACCTACACCACCCGCGGCGGATTCCTCCCCACCGCCGCCCACTTCGACGCCCCCTTCTTCGGCATCAGCCCCCGCGAAGCCGCCGCCACCGACCCCCAGCAACGCCTTCTCCTCGAAACCACCTGGCAGGCACTCGACCACGCCGCACTCGACACCGCCACCCTCCGCGGCACCCGCACCGGCGTCTACGTCGGCGTGATGTACGCCGACTACGGCGGCCGGCTGTCGCCGATGCCGGCCGAGCACGAGGGCTATCTCGGGATCGGCAGCGCCGGGAGCGTGGCGTCCGGCAGGATCGCCTACACCTTCGGCTTCGAGGGCCCGGCCCTCACCGTCGACACCGCCTGCTCCTCATCGCTGGTCGCGCTGCACCTCGCGATCCGGGCCCTGCGCGCGGGCGAGTGCGATCTCGCCGTGGTCGGCGGGGCGACCGTGATGTCCACTCCGCGGACGCACATCGAGTTCAGCAGGCAGCGCGGTCTCGCCCCGGACGGCCGGTGCAAACCCTTCAGCGCCGACGCCGACGGCACCAGCTGGAGCGAGGGCGCCGGAATCTCGGTCCCGGCGTCACCGGCTTCGCGGTGGGAGACCGGGTGCTGGGCATGATGACCGGCGGAGCGGGCCCGGTCACCGTCACGGACCACCGGCTGCTCGCCCGCGTCCCGGCCCGGACTGACCTGGGCCGAGGCGGCCGCGCTGCCGACGGTGTTCCTCACCGCCTACTACGGGCTGGTCGAGCTGGCCGGGGCGAAGGCGGGCGAGACCGTGCTCGATCCCGGCCCGGACCGGGTGCGGGAGATGCTGGCCGACGTGGTCGGGCTGGTGGAACGCGGCGCGCTGGCGCCGCTTCCGGTCACCGCCTGGGACGTCCGCCGCGCGCCCGAGGCCTCCCGGCTGCTCAGCCGGGCGGGGCACGGAGGCGCGCACTCCGGAAAGCCCCCGGCCTTTCACCGGCGTCATTCCGCGCACCGGAGACCCTCATCCCGCCAGCTCGACCAGCCTGGGCACCACCTCGGCCGGCGAGGGCATGGCTCGCATCTCGGCCCGCACCTGCGCGGCGGCCGTCGCCGGCCGCTCGTCGGAGAGCAGCCGGACGATCAGGCCGGTGTCCACGACGTCCTCCGTCGCCAGGCCGCACCCCCGCCCGACCACCGCGTCGGCGTTGACGAACTGGTCCGCCGACCGCGGCAGGATCAGCTGCGGGATCCCGGCGTCCAGGGAAGCCATCGTGCTGCCGGACCCACCGTGGTGGACGCTCGCCGAGCAGGTCGCCAACAGCTGGGTGAGCGGGACATAACCGGCCGGCCATACGTTCTCCGGCAGCCTGCCGAGCCGCGCCGGGTCGACGTCGTCACCGAGGGCGAGCACGAACTCGGCGTCCACGTTCCCGGCCACCTCCGCCACCCAGGACAGCGGGCCGAGCCCCTCGTGCCAGTTCACCACCACGGAGCCCAGGGTGAGCGCCACCCGCGGGCGGTCCGGCCGTACACGCAGCCAGCCGGCCTGCACCCCACCGCCGTTGTAGGGCACGTACCGCATCGGCCACACCCCGGTCACCTCGCCGGTCATGCTCCGTGGAGCGACGGACAGGGCGGCTCTCCGCTCGGGCGGCCCGGACACGCCGTGCGCGCGGTAGACCTCGTCCATCGCCCCGCGCAGCACGGGTGCGACCCCCTCGTTGCGGCTGAACCCGATGGGCTGTTCGACGGCCGGCACCCCGAGCTTGGCCGCGGCCAGCGGACCGGCCCCCTCCAACGGGGTGTGCACGACCAGGTCCGGCCGCCACCGCTCGGCGACGGACACCACCTCGCCCGCCATGGACGCGGAGAGCGGGCCGTACATCCGCGCGACGGTCTCCAGCCTGCCGCCGTTGCGCGCCAGCTCCCTGCCCACCGTCCGGGGCCACTCCCGCGTTCCCGCCACGCCCCTGCCCTCGTCCCTCATCCAGGACACGATCCCGGCGGCGAAGGCCTTGTTCGCCTCGACGGCGGTCAGCGCCTCCACCACCGGCAGGCCGGCGTCGGCCATCGCCTGGACGTGGCCCTCACGACGGCCGGCGGTGGCGACGAGGATCTCGTGCCCGGCCGCCCGCAGTGCCCAGGCCAGCGAGACGACCGGGAACATGTGCCCCAGCCCGGGGGAGGTCGTGAACAACACGCGCATGGCTCACCTCGGTCGTTCGCAGAGATGCGACCGGTAGGCCGTCCGCGCGCGAAAGCGCCGGGTGCCGGCGGGTGGTCCGGTCACCCCTGATGATCGGGTGGGTACCTGAGCCAGACGGGGCCACCGCCCTCGACGTTCAGGCCCTTCTCGATGAACACGATGTTGTGGTAGAAGTGCAGGCCCCTGACGGACCGGTCGAAGTCACCGGGGACGCGATCGCTGGAATCCAGGATCTCCTCGTGGTTCAGGCCGTCGACCAGGGATTTCAGGAACCCGACACTCGTCGACGGGCTGTCGAACACATCGCTGTTCCCGCCGAACCTCGGCCAGTAGGAGGTCTGGAGGTCCTCGATCACATACAGGCCGCCGTTCCGGAGATGCGGGAACAGCGTTCTGAGGGATGTCAGGACGTGCTCGCTGCGGTGGCTTCCATCGTCGATCACGATGTCCAGGGGGCCCGTTTCCCTGATCACCTCGTCCAGTTCGGCGGGATTCGACTGATCCGCGTGCAGAATGGTGATCCGCTGCTCGGACAGCGCCCGCTTGTCGACGATGTCGATCCCGTAGACCAGGGCGCGCGGGAAGTAGTGCTTCCACATCCGCAACGACTCACCGCCCCGGGCCGGGTCGCCGTAGCCGTTCGCGCTGAGGCTGAAGCCGCCGACGCCGATCTCCAGGATGGTCAGCGGCCTGTCGCGCAGCGGCTCGAAATGGTGCCGGTAGTGCGGGGTGTAACGGTGGATCCCCCACTTGTCCGAGCCATACCGGCTGGCCAGCTCCGTCAGGCCGGACCGGTCGCGGTCGTCCGTGGTCGCCAGCAACCGCTGCGCCACCCAGAACGCCGCCGGCGGCTGCACGAACGCCGTCGGGGAGTCCGACACGCATAGTTCCAGCCGTCTGCCGGCCGCGGCGCGGCCGTCATCCGGCCCGAACACCGCCCGCACCGCCTCGCGCAGATCCTGCTCGACCCTCGCGTGGGGCTTCTCCGCGACGCCCGGCTCGTAGGCCACACCGGCCGAGCCGACCCTCACCAGATAGGAGATCTCACCGGCGTCGTGCCCGAAACACAGCTGGACCACGACCTCCTCTCCCAGTTCGACGGGCGGCCGCTCCCATCTGTACGCGATCTCGTCGACCAGCATCCCGGCGATCCGCGCGGGCCCCACGGACTCGATGACGGCTGCGATCTCCTCGTCACGGCAACCCGCCGCCAAGATCACTCTGGCGATGTCGTTCGCCACCACAGGCGCCTCCTCTGAAACAGGATCACCTACGAGCAGGAGCTTATTGTGCGACTCTTGAATGTCAATGGCGTGGCTGATTCGGCTACGACATAAGACCGCCGTAATCCTGCACCGTATCGGCGCGGCATACCGACGCGGGCACAACGGGCCCCCCGGGAAATCTCATTCCCCGGCTCCCGCCGGCGGAACGCGGCAGCCTCCCGCCATTCCGTTCTCCTCCGCCGAACCGCCGCCGGAATTCGGCTTTCTCCCGCATTTCAGGCCCGGGCCCGCCGGACACGGGCGCACGTGCCCGGCACGGCGCCGCCGGGCACGTGTTCCAGAACCCCTGCCCTGCCCGAGCCTTCCGGAGCGGCCCGCGGCGTCGATATCCGGCGGCCCGAAACAACCCGGCGGACCATGTCACCCGAAACACTCGAATAGGCGGAGACGGCTTTCCCGGCCCCGCTGGAAACGCGGGAAACGACTCGATCCGCGATCGCCCCGTCAGGCGGCTCGTCGCACCACGGCCAATCATTCGATTCCATTGATCACATGTCGCACGCTCCCTAGCATCGATACCATGACGCGCCGGAACAGCCCGCCGCCGGCCAACGGTCATTCCCCGGCCTCCACGGCCAGGGCGCCGGCGCCGGATCTGGCACGGGGGGTCATGCTGCTGGCCATCGCCCTGACCCACGCCCCGCTGTTCGTGACCGGGACCGACCCCGGCGTCGTCGGCGGCCTGCTCCAGACGGTGTTCGTCCTCAACCACGCCCGGCCGCTGTTCGCGTTCCTCTTCGGATACGCCCTGGTGCAGCTCCTGCACCGCCGGCGGGAGCGCGGCGGCGACTGGACGTCCGCCAGGAAGCTGCTGCGCCGCCGCGGGTGGTGGCTGATCGTCCTGGGCCTGGCGCACACGGCGCTGCTGGCCCCCGTGGACATCCTCGCCGCGTACGGCCTGTGTTCCGTCCTGCTGGTCGGGTTGCTGCGACGCGGCGACGCGGTCCTGCTGTGGACGGCCGGCCTGGTCCTGATCCCCTGCACGGTGGCGGTCGCGGTGGGCATGTACGAGCCGATGACGCGGGACACCTCCCTTTTCGCGGTCCTCAGCGCCGCCGCCGGTGACCGGACACCGTGGGAGATGTTCGTCAGCCGGGTCACGAGCCTGCCGGCGAGGACCGGGCTCTGCCTTCTCCTGGTCGTCCCCGGTACCGCCCTCGGCATGTGGGCCGCCCGCCGCCGCGTCCTGGACGACCCCGCCGCACACCGCCCGTTCCTGGTCCGCGCCACGATCGTCACGACGGCGTTGTCGGTGGCGGGCTCCCTGCCCGCCTGGCTCATCGAGTCGAACCTGTGGCCCGACCCGTCCGGCACAGCGATGATCATCGCAGCCGGAGCCCAGCCACTCACCGGCTACTTCGGCGGCATCGGCGTGGCGGGCCTGGTGGCCCTCGTCGCGCTGCGGGCGGACCGCCGCCGCGGCCCCCTCACCACAGCCGTGCAGGCTCTGGGCCGGCGGTCGCTGACCTTCTACCTGTTCCAGTCGGTCGTGTTCGTCGCCGTGTTCTACCCGTACGGCCTGAACCTCCAGGACGACCTCGGCTTCGCGGGAGCGGTCGTGGTCGCCGTGCTCACCTGGGCGGTGTCGGTCGCCGGTGCCGACCTGATGCGCCGGGCGGGGTACCGCGGCCCGGCCGAGATCCTCCTGCGCCGCCTCGCCTACCGCTGATCCACGCCGGTTTCCCCTGTCGTCCTGCGCCAGAAAACCCCGGTCCAATCGATTCTCTCGATCGGATCCGATATCCCGTACGTGTCACGGAAACGGTCGACCGCCTTACGGCAGCCGTCCAGGACATAGTCGTCGACTATGCAGAAACCCCCCGCCGACAGCTTCGGGTACAGATGCTCAAGGGACTCGAAGGTCGACTGGTACATGTCTCCGTCCAGCCGCATGACGGCCAGGCGCTCGACCGGGGCCTGCGGCAGGGTGTCGGCGAAGTACCCGGCGAGGAAGCGGACCTGGTCGTCCAGCAGTCCGTAGGAGGCGAACCTGGACCTCACCTCGTCCAGGCCGACGGCGATCGGGTATCCGAAATCGTCGAGGATCTCCCGCGCGATGGCGCTGTCGAAGACGGCGTCGTCCGGATACCGGCCGGTGTCCGGCTCAGGGAACCCGGCGAACGAGTCGGCCACCCACACCCTGCGGTCGGTGACGCCCCACGCTCTGAGGATCGCGCGCATGAACATGCAGCAGCCGCCACGCCACACACCGGCTTCGAGCAGGTCTCCCGGCACGTGTTCCCGGAGCACGGTCTCCACGCAGTGCCGGACGTTGTCGAGGCGCGGCCACCCGATCATGGTGTCGGCGTCCTGATGGGCGAACCTGCCCCGCTGGATCTGCTCCATCGTGCGCGCCTTCGCCAGCGGCGGGGCCAGGAAGATCCGCCCGCCGGAGTATCGGGTCAGGCAGCGTTTCAACAGGTCGAGATAGGCGTCCCTGGCGTCGTTGTCGGTGGTCTCGGGCCCGGCGGTCGTCATGGCCATTCCCTGGGGTCGATGTCGTTCGGGTGGGTGCCCCGGTCGCCCGGCGCGTCGGAGTTCGGCCGATCAGCGCTCCGCCGTACGGCGGTTCGGAATCGACGTCCCGGCTTCGGCGGATCGGCCGCGCGTTCCGTACCTGTCCACTTCGGCGAGAACCCGTTCGGCCAGTCGCCGGGGGCTCGCCTCATCCGCCGGCAGGACGACGGTGTCGGCGCCCAGCCGTTCCTCGCAGGCCATCGCGCCGTCGATCTGCGCGAGTCGCCACTTCCTCACCTCGGCGTCCCTGGCGGGGTCGTCCGGCCACACGACCTGATCGGATATGCGCCGTGCCAGGGTCTCCCTGCCGACCGACAGCCAGAAGTGCAGGATCCGGTCGGTGTCCTTGCGGATGATGTCGATGATCTCCTGCCGATAGGCGTCGTTCACCACGGTCATCGGCACGACGAGAAGATGGTCGGGATGGTGCCGCAGGAACGCCGCGCACGACTGCCCCACGACGTCGCGCCAGCACGGCAGGTCCTGGAAATCGCCCGACGCCGGCAGCGGCACCCACTCGCGGAGGTGGAATCCGACCTCCTCCGGATCGAAAACGATGATCTTGTCGACGATCCGCGTCAGCTGTTCGGCGATACTCGTCTTGCCGGCCCCGAAAGGGCCGTTGATCCACACGAGCAAGTCCGTCTCCATCCTGAGTTCCTGTGATCGACGTTCCTGTGATCGACGTTCTTGCGATCGACGTTCTTGTGATCGACGTTCTCGTGATCGACGCGCGACGGCTCGCCGGAACGGCGGCTGCTTGAACGACATCGACGCCGGTCGGCGGACGACGGCGCCGAACGCCCTCACCGGGCTCCTCCCGAGCCTGTTCCCGCGCGGCCGGTCACGGACACCGCCCAACGAGCTCGTACTGATCCACGACCATGCCGACGTGTCCCGGCCACCACCCGTCGAGGTCTCCCAGCGACGCCTCTCGCGCCAGTTCCACGCAGACGGACAGCGCCGTCCGCTCGTCGACGCCCGAGAACGACGGATAGCTCGCGTTCACCAGCCCCTGCAGCCAGTCGCGCAGCGTCCGTTCCTCCTCCCACCGCGCGAGCTCGATCCTGCGATCCGCGAATCCGCGGCGCACCAGCCATCCGTGCAGGCGCTGCCGCTGCCTCTTGGTCCAGTACGGGAAGACCCCGCCGGAGATCTCCGCCAGCCGCGTGACGATCCGCTCCTGCAGGTGACCGATCGCGGCGACAGGCGCGGTCTCCAGTTCGACGCGGTAGAAGTGGCCGCCCGGGGTGAGCACGCGTTCGATCTCGGCGGCGGCCAGCAACGGCTCCCCGCAGAAGTCGATGCTCTCGTGCTCGACGACCGCGTCGGCCGATCCCGCGTCGAGCGGTATCGCCATCATGTCGCCGTGCCGCACGTCCAGGCCGTCTCGGCGGCCCTCGCCGATCATCGCGAGCGACGCCTCGATCCCGACGTAGGAGCCCGCGAAGGGGGCGATGTTGCGTGCCACCCTGCCGGTGCCGGCGCCCAGTTCCAGGACGCGGCACGAACCGAGGAACTCCCTGGCGAATCCGCGCACCACGTCGTTGAACCGTTCGCTCACCCGCCGTGCGGGGTTGTAGCGCCGCGCCAGTTCCGGTCCGTAGAGCGCGCCATCGAGAGCGGGCGTTCCGGCGGGCCGCCGTACTTCGATGTCGACGCCGGTGAGAGCGCGCTGGCTCGCGTTGAACCAGCCGGCGCACTCCAGCGCCGCCCGCACCGTCATCCGGTCGAGACGCGCGTACTCCGCCAGCTCCGCGGGCAGGCCGCCGAAGGCGAGGACGCAGCCGTCACCGCCGCCCCGCAGCCGCACGTACTCGCACGCGCCGATCAGTGCCGCCGTCTCGTCCGCGGTGACCGGTTCGTCCGCCCGGCCGGCGGCCGAGTACCGCGCCGCGATGGCGGCGACCGGGGGCAGGACCTCCTCCGTCAGCGCCTCCAGACTCGCGGCCGTCCACGGTGGAACGTAGTGGAACCGGCTGTCGCACGGCGGAAGGGCGACGCCGTCGCCGGCCTCGCGCAGGAGGTCGATCGCGCTCTTCACCCGCCACCCCGCCCGTCGACGGGCGCCTCCCGGAGCGCGTCCCCCCGGCGGCCGCCGGGCGGGTGACCGCGCGAGGCGCCACGTCCCTCCGGGGAACGGCCCGCGACCCTGTGATGGATCACCGTCATCTCCTCGTCTGGCGCGACAGGTGGCGCCGCTCACGACCAGGTCAGGACGAGATTGCCGCGCACGTCGCCGTCCGCGAGCCGCTTGAACGCCACGCGCGCCTCCGCGGCCGGCAGCACCTGGTCCACCAGCGGCTTGATGCCGGTGGTGCGCATCAACGTCAGCATCCGCCCGTACTCCTCCCGCGTGCCGCTGAAGGAGCCGACGATCTTGATCTGGTGGAAGTAGATCCGGTGCAGCCGGGCCGGCGGCACGTCTCCCGTCGTCGCACCGGCGACCACCACCGTGCCGCCGTGCCGGACGCTGCGCAGCGAGTGCGTCCACGTCTCCCTGCCCACGCTGTCGATCACCGCGTCGACCGGCTCGGGCAGCGCGGCCCCCGGTTCGAACGTGGCGTTCGCCCCCAGCCCGCGGGCCAGGTCCCGCTTGTCGGCGGTCCGGCCGGTGACCCAGGTACGCAGGCCACCGGCCGCGGCCAGGCTGATCAACGCGGTGGACAGCCCGCCCGCGGCACCCTGGACGAGCACGGTGTCCCCGGGGGACAGCGCCGCCTTCGTGAACAGCATCCGGTAGGCGGGAAGCCAGGTGCACACCAGGCACGCCGCCTCCTCCCAGGACAGGTGCTCCGGGACGGGCAGCAGGCTCGCGGGCGGCGCGACGAAGTACTCGGCGAGCGTGCCGGGCCGGGCGCCGGCGAGCTGGGCCTCCGGCATCACCAGCGTCTCGTCGCTCGTACCCGGCGGGGACTCCCGAAGCGGGTACAGCACCACCCTCCCGCCGTCCGGTCCCTCCCCCGCCGCCTCACAGCCGAGGACGCGCGGGTACTGGTCGTGGTTGATCCCGACGCCGCGCAGGGTCCAGAGGTCCTTGTGGTTCAGGGACGCCGCCCGCACCCGCACCCGCACCCAGCCCGGCGGCGTCTCGGGGTCGGGGCGATGCCCGACCACGAGGGCGGACAACGGATCCTCCGGATCGGGGGCGCTCGCGTACACGGCCCTCATGGGCTCTCACCCTTGAGCTGTCCGATGCCATTCCAACGCATGTGACTTCTTTCCAGCTCGACCGACAGAGCATCTCGCGCACGTGCCGTCAGGACGGGGAGCCGAGCAGTTCGGCCGACGGCACGGTCGCGCGCGCGAACCCCACCGCGAACCCGGACACCACCAGCGCCCTCACCCGTACCGAGGGACCGGCCCTGCTCACGTCACAACGCACGCACACCTCATCACCTACCGCGATCTCATGAACGCTCCTCGTGTGCAGGCCCCCCACGCCGTCGTCGACGTCCACGACCACCCGCGCGGCCACCCGCGTGACCGGCTCGGCCGTCTCGGCCGGCTCGACCGGCTCGACCGGCTCACAGCCGAAGAACCGCACCCCGACGTGACCCGCCGCCGGTACGGTGATCAACGGGAACCGGACCCCGTCCGGCGATCTCGCCAGGTGCCCGCAGACGTCGCAGCGCGCCCAGCAGCACTCCCGGCCGTTCGCCACCCCCCGAGCGGTGCTCACGTACACCGGAAGCCCGCACAGCCGGCAGGCGCACAGCACCTCCGACCGTGTCGATCCGAAGATCAACCCGCTCTTCATGGCGCGCTCGACGTCTCGGGCGCCGATCGCGCGCGCACTCGCCACGAACGGGACCAGCTCCCGCTCGAACCGTTCGGCGAAGTCCCTCATCCTGCCGAGACAGCGGGAGAACTCGGCCCGCCCTGCCTCGCCGTACACCTTCCGTTCGTTCGCCGCCGACAGCACCGTGGCGGCCCGTGCCGCCCAGCCCGCGGCGCCGTCGATCCGGCTCGCGCAGGCCTCCAGCGCCTCGCGCGCGCCGGGACCTCCCACCAGGCGCAGCGCGTTGACCTTCTCACGCGCGTCTTCGACGGTGCGCGTCAGCGCCGGCAACCGCTCCCGGTCCTCGGACAGGCGTGCCAGCCCGGTCTCGATGTCCTTGAGCTCACCGCGCAGGTACGCGACGGTCGCCCGCCTGTCCAGGACACCGCGTGTGTGTTTCAGCAGGATCGGGTCGCCGAGGCACACGGTTCCCGCCGACGGGTCGTCCCCGCCCGGCCCGGAGTCGTCGAGCTGGTCCAGTTCGTGGCCGACGATCGCCTGACGCGACGTCGGCATGCGGTAGAGCGATCCGCACACCGTCGCCGCGTAGGAACTCGCGAAGGAGTCGACGAAATTCGTCGCGGGCGTGCTCCGGCGCCAGTCCGGAACCAGCGCCCCGCACGATCCCAGGTGGATCCACACGCAGCGGATCTCGTCGAGCCTGCACAGCCTGAGATCGTGCTTCACGCATCCGCAGTCCTGCTCCGGGAACCTGCTCGCGCTGTGCGAGCAGATGAACCTGTCCCCGACCTTGACGTGCGACTCGTTGCCGTGCCCGTACACGGAGACGCTGTGCAGGTCCCGCGCGCCGGGATCCGCGAACGCCTTCGCGTCGCCCACGACGGAGGAGGAGTCGGCGGCGTCGACGACGACGTGCCTCCCCTCCCGCACCCGTCTGGCCAGCGCCATGCGTCTCAGCATGAAGCCCAGTTCCCCGGCGGAACCGGCCGGCAGCGCGCCCACCGGCAGCCCGATCCGGCGCCCGAGGTCCACGACGCCGCCGGCGAGCCGGATGTCGAACTCCTCCCGGGCGGCGACCACCAGAACGTACCTCGCCGACGCCGGCACCCACCGTTCGACGGGTCCGTGCCGCAGGCCCTCGGGGGAGGTCTCCCCGGTCACGCGGCACCCGAGCGCGGCCAGGTCGTCGACGCGCGGAAGAAGATCACGCCCCACGACCACGACCGCGCCCTCGGGCCACGCCCGGCCGGCCTCGGGCCCGCTCAACCGGGATTCGTACCACCGCAGCACATCCCGCCGCTTCTCGCCGGCCTGGACGACCGCGGACCGGTGAAGTGAACCCACGTCGATCCCCACGGGTCTCTAGATCCCCGCGTGCGGGGCTATCTCGTCCAGCGAGAGCACGTTGCCGATGTTCTCGTCCGGCACGTCCTCGAACCAGTCGAGATCGTCCGCGGCGACCGGCTCCGTCGGCGTGCCGTCGTTCGTCTGCTCTGTCACGGCGATTCTCCTTCTCAGATGGTTGTCTTCCCAGAGGGTCGTCTGGTCGTCGTCGCACCGCCCGCCGGTCACGAGGCCCGCGGGCGCTACCCCACGCACGCCCGGATGCCTTCGGCCAGGTACTCCCCGTACCGGCGGTGCGCGTCCGACGTCAGGTGGATGCCGTCGGCGAGGAAGTCGGACTCGACGACGTCCGGCCACTGGCGCACACGGTGCACCCTGCCGTCGCCCCACTTCGTCACCGTTTCCACGGCGGCGTAGTGCGTCTGGAGCATCTCTTCCGGGGTCATCCCGTTGGGTCCACGGCACCCGCTGAACCGCGGGCTCATCGGCGGCGCGAGCACCACCACCTCGCAGGCGGGAACGGAGTCGACGATGCGTTTCACGAACCCGAGCATGTTGGTGAGATAGGTGTACCGGTTCAGCGAGCCGGTGATGTAGACCATTCCCCCGACCGCCATGGTCACGTACCGCGGCCGCAGGTCGGCGATCAGATCCGCGAACACCGGCTCCATGTGCGTGCCCTTGCCCCTGGCCACCGACACCAGGTCCAGGTCGGTGCGCCACCGGCTCGACTGGACGTAGCTGGTCAACGGGGAGTTCGCCCCCATGCCCTGCGACAGCGAGCCGCCGTAGTGCACCCACCGCCGCGGGTTGGGGGCCGGCGGCGACGCCGTCACGCCCTCGTCGACCCGCAGGTCGATCAACCGGAACTGGGAGTAGAGCGGCAGCCAGATCTCGACCAGCCGCTCTCCGCCTCCCGCGTCTCCGAGGTCCAGGCAGAGGGTCTCCTCGGTCTTCGTCGCCGACAGGGCGTGCCTGCCGAGATACCGCCCGTCCACCGCCACGTCGACGGACTCCAGCTGCTCGACGTCCTCGGCGAGGTCGATGATGTTGTCCGGGCAGCGCGAGCACAGGTAGTCCATCTCGATGCGCGCCGCGTCCGTCACCAGCGTGACGGCCACCCCGGACGGCATCGCGGCACGCCCGATGCCGCCTTCCGGGAAGTACAGCCGGACCCGGTCGAAGGGCACCCGCCACGGGGCCGTCCAGCGATCGCCGTGCTGCAACGACACCGCCCCGTTGAACCTGAACTCCTTCTCGCACGTCAACGACTTCACGCCATGCCTCCTCGTCCCGGATTGATCATTGCCCCGTCACGGTCTGAGGCCGCCCACAGATCCGCGTACAGCCCGCCCGATCGCAGCAGGGCCTCGTGCCCGCCCGTCTCCAGCAGACGGCCGCGCTCGACGACGGCGATGACGTCCGCCTGCGACGCGGTCGCGAGCCGATGGGCGACCAGTACGGTCTTCCTCCCGCCCCTGGCGTCGCGCAACGCGTTGACGACGCTTCGCTCCGACTCCAGGTCCAGCGCTCCGGTCGCCTCGTCCAGCAGCAGGAGGTCGGGGTCCGACACGATCGCCCGCAGCACGGCGACCACCTGCCTCTGCCCCGCCGACAGCGCGGCCCCCCGGGGGCCGATGTCGTAGTCCAGCCCGCCGGGCAGGGAGCCGATCAGCTCCGACACGCCGAACGACCGGACGACCTCCGCGATCTCCGCCGTGGACGCGTCCGGACGGCCGAACGCGATGTTCTCGCCGACGGAACCGCTGAACAGGTGTGCCTCCTGCGGCACGATGGCGATCCGCCGTCGGTAGTCGCGCAGCGGGATCTCGTCGACGTCCACACCGCCGACGCGGATCGTCCCCCGCTGCGGGCGGTAGAACCGTGCCAGCAGCCTGACGATCGTGGACTTCCCGGCGCCCGTCGGGCCGACGACGGCGACGGACGCCCCCGGCGGGATGTCGAGGACGACGTCCAGGAGCGAGTACGGGGCGTCCTCCCGATACTTGAAGCCGACCCGGTCGAACCGGATGCCACCGCCGGCGCGCGAGGCACCGGCCGGCGTGCCACCGGCCGTCTCCTCGACCGCCTTCTCGACCGCCTTCTCGACCGCCTTCTCGGTCGGCTCCTCGGTCGCCTCCTTGGCCGCCTCCTTGGCCGCCTCCTTGGCCGCCTCCTTGGCCGCCTTCTCGGTCGGTTCCTCCGCCGGTTCCGACAGCAGCCCGTTGACGCGCCCGAGCCCCACCCTGGCCTGCTGGGCGCCGTCGTAGACCGTGGCGATCTGCTGGATCGGGTAGTACAGCATGGACAGGTACAGGATGAGGGCGGCGACGGTACCGCCGCCGCCGACCGCCCAGGGCAGTCCGTCCACCGCGGCCGGCAGCAGCACGCACAGCAGCGCCATGTCGGTGGTCAGCGCCACCAGCGGGAAGAACCACGCCGCCGCCGTCTGCCCCGCCCGGCGCTCGTCGCGGTACGCCGCCGACTTCTCCGCGAACTCCGCGACGATCCACCCGGTGCAGCGGAATGTCTGCGCCGCGCGGACCCCGTGCGCCTTCTCGTGCAGGTCGGAGTTGACGGCGGCCAGCAGCTCCCTCGCCCGCGGGTACGACCGGGAGACGATCCGCTGGAACGCGCCGCCGCCGGCCAGGACGACGACACCCGCCACCGCCAGGACCGGCCAGTAGCCGGGCGCGATCAGCACCGTCATCAGGACGACGCCGAGCACCAGCGACAGATTGACGATCAGGGACAGGAGCCCGGTCTGCAGGAACGCCGACAGCGAGTCGACGTCCGTCGTCATCCGGGTCAGCAGGCTCCCCGAGCGCACCTGGTCCGCGTAGGACAGCGGAAGGCGCTGGATGTGGCGGAAGCATCGCAGGCGGACGGCGAACAGCACGCGATCGCACACACGCGTGGTCGTCCGGACGGTTCCCCACCCCGCGATCCAGCTCACCGCGGTGATCGCGAGCCCCAGCCCGGACAACAGCCCGACCGCCGTCGCGTCACCGTCCGCCGAACGCCCGAGCACGCCGCGCGCCACCGCCGGAAGCGCCACGGCCGCGACGACCTCGATCCCGACGCACGCGATCGCCGCGACGGCCGGGGACCGGACGGGGCGCAGTGCCTGGCGGAAGCCGACCGGGCCGTCCGCCCGGCCGCTCTCGATGTCGGAGGCGGCCGGTTCGTCCACGACCGGAGGCAGAGCGGTGACGTACTTCCCGAGCACCTCGGCCGGGTCCCCCGGGCCGGCTCGCACCCGGCCGCGGCCGTCGTCCGCCGGCGGCACGTCGCGCGTGTCCCGCCCGCCGCCCGGAAGGTCGTCGGTGCCCAGTGTCGGCGTCTCCGTCTCCTCGCCCATCAGGGCCTTCAGCCGTACGGAGTGCCGCAGGAGCTCCGGGGCGTCGCCGTGCTCGACGACGCGACCGCCCTCGACGATCGCGATCCGGTCGGCGAGCGACAGCACGGCGCGCCGCCTGCCGGTCACGACGACGGTGCACCCGCGCCGGAGTCGCCGCCGCATCGCCTCCAGCACCCGCGCCTCCGTCAGGGTGTCCAGGGCGGACGTCGCGTCGTCGAGCACCAGCAGGCGCGGTGAGTTGTACAGCGCCCTGGCGAGTGCGATCCGCTGCCGTTCGCCGCCGGAGAGCCGAGCCCCGCCCTCCCCGACATGGGTCCGGTCTCCGTCCGGCATGCGGTCGAGCATCGCGTCCACGGCCGCGTCGGCGACCGCCGAGGCGAACCTGCCGTCGTCGAACGTCCGGCCGAGGAGGATGTTGTCCCTGACGGTGCCGGAGAACAGGAACGGCTCCTCCGTCACCAGGACGACGTCGGGATCGCTCCAGGTCGTCGTTCCGGAGCCGCCGACGAGCTCGACCGTGCCCGCGCCGTGCCGGTACTGTCCCTGGAGCACCAGCCCGAGGGCCGATTTCCCGGCGCCGGCCCTGCCCGCGACGCCGAGACACTCCCCCGCCGCGATCCGGAGGCTCACGCCCCGCAGCACCTCCCGCGCGTCCGGCCCGAGCGTCAGCCCGACGTCGGACAGCACCACGCCGAGACCGCCTCCGGTGCCCGTCCGGGATTCGTCGCCGGCCGCACCGGGCGCGCGGTCGGCGCCGTCGATGATCGTGTGGATCCGGTCGGCGGACGACCTGGCGAGCGCGACCGCGGAGACCACGCCGGCCAGCAGCCGGGTCAGCCCGGTCAGGGTGAGCAGGTATGTGGCGAACACGATGAACGTGCCGACGCTGATGTCCCCCCTCAGGGTCAGCATCCCGCCGACGCCGATGACCAGGACGAGCGCGAACTGCGGCAGGACGGTCAGGCACGGGCTGAACACGGCGTTCAGCCGGGCGACCCGCTGACGCCGGCCGAACAGCCCGGCGGCCAGATTCCGGAAGCGTTCCTCGATCAGGTCCTCCCGCTGGAAGACCTTGGTGACGGGGAGCCCGGCTATCGCCTCCCCGGTGAACGAGGTCAGGTCGGCGGCCGCCTGCTGGGAGAGCCAGGTGGCCGCGTAGATGCGCCGGCGGGAGCGGACCACCAGCGCGCCCGCGAGCGGGATGGTGACGAGCGTCGCCAGCGCGAGCACCGGGGAGAGGCAGAACATGATCACGATCTGGATCGCGACGTGGAGCACCGCCGCGGCCGCCTGCGGAGCCAGTGCGAGCAACGACTGGACCACCTGCAGATCGACGATCGACCTCGACACGACCTCGCCCCGCCGCAACGAGTCCTGCTTCTCACCGGAGTAGCGGCACACCGCGGACAACAGCGCCACTCGCAGGTCGTGTTCGACCCGGGTCGCCAGGTGGCTCGCCGTCGCGCGCTGGCCGAACTGGACGGCGAACCTGAGGACGGCCGCGACCGCGAGCAGGACGAGCGCACCGGTCGCGACCGCCTGGCCGGCGGACAGCCCGTCGACCACGGACCTGATCACCAGCGGCGTGGCGAGATCGATCCCGACTCCGGCGAGCGCGAGAGTCACGGTGCGGACCGCCGGCCACCTGTCGGCCGCCCACGACGTGATCAGCCGCGTCATCCACGGTGGCGACGTCCGCGACTCCGTGATCATCTCTACCGGCCCGCTGCCGCGGCGTCGTCGTCCAGGGGCCACACCGCGGTGTCCACGCTCGGCCTCCGGCCGATGCGGACGGCCCTCTCCCTGTCCCTCTCGTGCACGGGGTCGCTCTCGTACACGGGCCATGTGACGCCGCCGGTCGACGGAACCCTGCCGCTCGCGAAGTCCACGAGCGCCGACTGGACGTTCCGGGCGACCGCGACGTCCGCCTCCGACGCGCCGCCGGGAGCCGAGAGGTCGAGCAGCAGCGAGGCGAGGTCCATTCCGTGCAGCGCGCGGTCCGCGTCGGCGAAACGGTGATTCGACGGGACGTGGTCGTACACCTGGTACCAGCATCGGCCGCCGCCCGCCGCGGTCTTCGCCCGGAGCAGGTCGCGCGACGGCCGCAGGTACAGCTCGTCGTTGATGAACCCCTCGTAGTCGGTTCCGTACCGCGCCGCCGCGGTCTCCATGCCGGACCCCTGTGCCACCACCCGGGCCCCGCCGGGCATCAGGCGGTCCCACAGGCCGGCCTCGTTCGCGGTGTTGGAGACCAGAAGGTCGACCTTGCCGGACACGCCCGCCCTGATGGCCTCGATCGGCGTGCGGGACAGGTACACGCCGTCCACGACATCCCGGTAGTACACGATCTCGTGCCGTCTGAGCAGGCGCTCGTGCGCCACCTTCAGGTGCACGTTGGGGACGGAGAAGACCCGCTCGGGGTCGCCGGACAGGCCGGCGCACTCGAGAAACCGCCGGGCGAACTCGGTCGCCTCCTCTCGCGGCACCACGTTGTCGCACCCGCCGCTGTACAGCGCGGCCCGCTCGAACAGCCCGTCGGCGGGGCCGCACCCCAGGAGGGATCCGATGTTGCGCGCTCCGGCGGACTCCCCGACCAGGGTGACGCCGGCGTCGTCGCCGCCGAAGGCCGCGATGTTCTCCTTCACCCACCTCAAGGCGAGGAGCTGGTCGCGCATCCTGAGGTTCGCGGTGTCCCGCCCGGCCACGTCGTCCAGGTAGAGGTGACCCCAGCACCCCAGCCGGTAGTTCACCGTCACCACCACGACGCCGTGGTTGCGGCCGAGCACCTCCGGGCGCCGCCCCGGCATGTTCCCCGACCCCGCGACCTGCAGGCCCGGGTGGAACCAGACGAGGACGGGAAGAGCGGCGCGTCCCGGGTCCGGCGTGAACACGTTGAGGTACAGGCAGTCCTCGTGCTCCGGGTCGGCGGTGTTCGCGAAGTCGAACTCCCGCATGACGCCGGACGCCCTGTCGTAGACGGGCGCGAGCTGCCAGGAGACGCTGCCGTGGCGCAGCGCCGGCCGCACGCGTTCCCAGGGATCCGGCCGCACCGGACCGGCGAACCGGCCGCCGCCGGCCGGGAGCCCGCCGTACGGGATGCCCCGCCACGCGGCGAAACCGGACGAGGCGTACTGCACCCCGCCGACCTTCCCGGCCGTGGTCGGGCGCACCACCGGGATCTTCTGACCGTCTCGGCCGTTCGCCATCAGTAGATCCCCTCGACGACGCGGCTGCCCTCGAACTCCGGCAGCGGGACGACGTCCGCGACCGAGTCGCCCAGCCAGTCCTCGCCCCGGGACACGCGCACGGCCAGATCCCGTTCGAGGTTGTTCGGCAGGAACATGTCCCGCGTGATCGTGTGCATCAGCACCTGGCCGCGGACGCCGTACGGCACCGGCGTCCGCGTGCCCGGATCCACGACGCGGACGAACAGCTCGGGACCGGCCGGGTCGAACACCGGGAGATCGTCGAATCCCGTCGTCCGCCGGAGCAGCGCCCGGGTGCCCGTGATCGAACTCGCGTAGGTGGCGACGAAGGCGGCGTCCGGGAAGACCAGCTGCGAGTACTCGTACAGCTCCTCGCGCGTCATGCGCGCACCGCCCCACGTGATGACCCGCACCGTGGCGCGTACCAGTTCCCGCAGCTCGTCCGACCGCGCGATCCTGCGGAGCAGCGGAGGGGTCACCAGCAGGTGCCCGACGCGCTGCGTGGAGAGCACGTCCCGGGCCTGGGCCAGGACGTGCGCCGCGTAGCGGTCCTGGAGCTCCGTCCCGATCCCGGACTTCACCCACCGCGGATCGATGTCCACCTGGAGGTACAGCACGCGCAGCCGCCGCGCCCACCGCCGCTGCCAGTTGCCGGCGAGGTGGGGACCGGTCGGGAACAGCGACAACATGGTGTGCCCGGCGGCCTCCGGCACGTAGCCGCAGTACATGTCGACCAGCCGCTCGATCTGGATCCGCGACAGGATCGCCCGCTTCGGCTGGCCGGTCGTGCCGCCGGACTCCACCACGTAGGGCGGGGGTTCGTCCGCCAGCCCCCGGGGGATCAGGTCCTCGACCCTGACGTCCCGCAGCTCGTTCACGCGCGACGGGAACCGGCGCAGGTCGTCGCAGGTGCGGATGTCGGTGACCGGGTCGAAGGGCAGCGCGTCCCGGTGGCCGACCCAGAACCGCGAGCCCGTCTCCTCGTCGAAATGCCATCGGAGCATCTCCGACAGGTACTCCCGCACGTCCCGCTCGGACTCGGGAGCGGTGATCCCGCCGGACCCGGCGATCCCCGGTCGGTGCGCGTGGACGCTCACAGCCCGGCCTCCCCTCTCAGCTTCCCGGGATCGGTGTAGAAGGGCGCACCGAACCGCCGGCGGATCTCGCTCACCGTCCGCGGTCCGAGCGCCCGTTCCCTCGCCGTGACCAGGGCGTCGGCGAGTTTCTCGATCGCTCGCGGACCGGCGCCCTCGAAGGTGACCTCGTTCGAGCCGAGGCGCAGGTGCACGCCGGGCATTCCCGGCAGCGTCGAGTGCAGATTGACCCGGATGCCCACCTCGGCCAGCCTGTTCGACAGCGCGTAGGCATCCGCCGTGCCGTCCAGTTCCACCCACACCTGGTGCGTGTCGGTGTATCCGGCGCCGCTGTCGCCGTAGACCCGGAACCCCGCGTCGGCCAGCGCGCGGGCGAGCCGCCGCGCGTTGTCGTTCGTCGCCCGGGCGTATTCGCCGATGTGCTGTTCGACCTCCAGCGCGGCCAGGGCCAGCGCCAGCGTCTCCGCGAAGTGGTGGCTGCTGAGCAGGTCGAACTGCGCGGCCCGCAGCCTCTCGTCGACGTCGTCGGAGTTGGTGAAGATCACTCCCTTGTGCGGCCCGGGAAACGACTTGTGGGTCGATCCACCGAAGGCGTCGGCCCCGCACGCCAGGGGGTTCACCACGTGGCCGCCGAGCACGAGGCCGAGGTAGTGGCTGGCGTCGACGTACAGCCGCGTGCCGGGGCTCACGTCCCTCACCACGGCCGCCATCGCCCGGAAGTCCGGTGTCCTCACGCAGTTCTGCACGTCCACGTACACGAGGTCCACGTCGCCGGGTGCGAGCAGGTCCGCCAGTTCCGGCCCGCCGACCTCGCCGGTCTTGCCGCCGAGCAGGCGGGACTCGCGGCCGAGGCGCCCGAGCAGCGCCGAGGTGGCGTAGTGGCCGCCGGAGTTCTGGTCGACGCTCACCACGGCCGAACCGGGCCGCGACAGGGCGGCGATGGTGATGATCATCGCGCTCATCCCCGATATCGGGCGCACGTTGCAGTACCGCGCCGCGGCCATCCGCCGGAGCGCGTCGATCCCGAGCGCCTCGATGTGCGCGATCTCCTCCCCGCCGCGGAACTCCCAGAACAGCGGATCGCCTGCGGTGTTGAAGAAGTACCGGTTGTAGAAGTCGGAACCCAGCGGCAGCGCGGCCAGCGGGGAGATCCGGTTCTCGCTGGGCACGAGGTTGAGGGCGTGCGCGGCCCGCCGGTCGGCGTCGGCTATCGCCCTGCCCAGGGTCAGCGGGTCAACGCCCGGGGATGTCTTTCCGCTAGCTCCCACCGTCCACCTCATCACCTCAGCATCACCTCAGCGCCGAATCAAGGATGTCCATGGTGCCGACGGCGTCCGTCTCCGCGACCGAACAGTTGAACCGCACCCACGGACGCGCGCAGTCGTACAGGGCCGCCCACGGCCTGTCGCCTCCCCCGAAGATCACCGCCGGATTCAGCTTGAGTCCCAGCTCCCGGCCGACCCGGTTGCACCACGTGACGGCGCCCTCCGGTCCGTCGACCCGGACCGGCAACGGCAGGAACAGCGAATAGCCGGTTTCCGGCCGCCACGGGGCGAGATCGATCCCCGACGGCGCGAGCCGGTTCCCGTAGATCTCCAGGACCGAGTCGTAGTGCCGCGCCATGCCGAGCATGTGCCGGTCGAGGTCGTCGACGATCGGCGATTCCCACAGCACCCGCGCCAGCGGGTCCTCGGCGACCGGCAGGCCCGGCGGGACCCGGGGCGGGACCAGCGGGCGCCCCGGCGCCACGGCGCCCTTCGTCCTCGACGCCCGCGCGCACATCAGCGCGACGTACAGCGCGACGATGCCGGTGGACAACGGGTTCAGCGAGAAGCACCGCTCGAACCGGTCCGCCTCCAGGTACCGCCGGAGGCCGGGATCCCTTGTGACCAGCAGGCCCGCGCGCAGCCCGGGGATCGACAGGTCCTTGCTGGCGGTCAGCATCACGCAGCCCCTGCCGAGGTCGATGTCCCGGACCGCCTCGCGCAGGTACCGATCGTCCACACCGGACCCGGGAGTGGCCGTCGCGGACACCTGGAACACCGAATCGACGATCCGGAAGTCGTCGCCGACACCGGCGGGCAGCCGGAAACGCCGGCCGGTCACCCCGTTCGGCACGATGTCGACCAGAGCCGGCCGCGAGCCCTGCCGGGTTCCGTACAGCAGGCCGTCACCGTTGTAGTGGGCGTCGACCGGCATTTTCCACCTCCGGGCGGACTGCTCGAAGGCGTAGTAGCAGGGCAGCGGCAGGACGTATCCGTATCCGCGTCCGGCGAGGTACCCGGTGACGACGCTGATCGCCTCCGTCGCCCCGGACATGACGAACACGTCGCCCGGCCCGACGTCCGGGCGCCCCAGCCACTCCGCGACCAGCCCGCTGATCAGGCGCCGGTCGGTTCCGTCGAACTCGGTCGAGTAGTCTGTCATGCGCCGCTGCTCGAACAGCACCGAGATCATCGCCCGGATCTGCGCCACGAGGTCCGGTGAGGCCGGATACATGTTGCGGCCGTAGCCGATCTGGCGTGACGTGGAGACCCCGTGCCGGACACGCCGGTAGGCGACCACGCATTCCGTGTCGCGGATCTCCGTCATGACCTCCCCGGAACAGGTCGTCATGGGCGCCGCTCACCACTCCGGTACCGCCGGACGGCCGCGGCCGGCTTCCCGGACGCCGCCGCGATCGACGAGGCCACCCACTCCTCCGGCGCGTCCGCCTCCAGGTCGATCCAGTGGTCCACCGGTGCCTTCGGGTCATCGATGAACTCCAGGTACTCGCCCAGCCGTTCGAGCTGCCAGTTCCGCACCCGGTGGTAGTCGGGCGACTCGCGCTCGAAGAACGTGTAGGAGTCCGCCAGACGCTCGCAGTGATCCCGGGTCGACCGCAGGCCCACGACGTGGACCGCTTCTCCGTGGCCCGCGATGCCGGCCCGGATCCTGGACAGGCGCTCGCTCGAATGGATGTTCATCGGCGCCAGGACGCCGGTGCCGCCGCCACGCCGGGCGGTGTGCACGCACAACGACGTGAACAGCCCCTCCCAGACCGCGTCCTCCTGGAAGTTGTCCGGCAGGTCGTCGCGGAACTCCATCAGCGCGAATCCCAGCTGTTCTCCGTCGACGACCTCGGCGCCGCCGATCCGGCGGGCGGCCGATCGCGCGATCCGCATCCTCGGCAGCGCCCAGGGGCCCGTGATGACGGTGATCATCGGCTCACCCGGAACAGCACGTGGACGTCCTTGTCCGCGGTCACCAGTTCCGCCCTGTTGGAGATGCTCGACCACGTGGTGCGGGCGAATCCGTGCCGCGCGAACACGTCGCGGAGCACGTTCGGATGCCAGCCGCCGAAGCCGGGCAGGCTCTTTCCCACCTCCCGGTAGGCGCCGTGCGGGCGGCCGTCCCATATCGTCTCGACGGCGACCCACAGCGCGGACTCCGTCGTGTGCTCCCGCACGACGTCGGCCAGCCGGCCGGGGTTCTCGACGGTCCACAGCACGTTCCGGGAGAACACCGCGTCGTACCGGCCGTCGACGTCCTGCGCGGCGAGCGTCGAGAACGTGGCGGTGAGCCCGCCGCCGGGGCCTCCCCGGCCGAGCGCCTTTCTCCGCGCGTGCGCGATCATCCGCCTGGACGTGTCCACGCCGTGGACGTCGAATCCCAGCTCCGCCAGCAGCAACGAGTAGGTGCCCGTGCCGCAGCCGATGTCGAGGAGTCTCCCCGAGCGGATGGGATAGACCTCCGCCAGCAGCGACTTCCACGCCTCCGTCTGCTCGGCCGTCAGAGAGTTCCCCGGTGTTTCGTCATGACTTTCGGCGCGGCGGTCCCAATGCGCCACCAAGTTGCTCACGCCCCGACTCCCCCGCCCCTACTCTTGCTCGGGATCCGTCCCGAAAACCAGGTGGACGCGCATCTCGTCCCCGCCATTGAACGCGCTGTGCAGGTGCCGGGTGTCGACGTAGTACAGGTTTCCGTCGGCCGGGATGTTCAGCACCTTGTCGTGCTCGACGAACACGAACCGCGCGTGCTCGCTCGTGGTGACGGCGAGGTGGTAGCGCGGCGTCTGGTCCCGGTGCACCGAATAGCAGTACCTCGGGTCCAGCGCCATGATCCTCGTTCGGACGGGCCTGAACGGGAGCCGGTCGAACACCTCCCCCAGGTAGCCGTCCCGGAGTTCGGGATGCACCTCGGTGAAGTCGGAGTCCGCGGAGATCAACGACTGTCTCAGGCACCCCTCGTGCCACGGATCCGTCGCCCCAGGCCGGTGCTGGAGCGCGAGCTGCCGCGTGCCCTCGTAGACCAGCGGATGCCTCTCCAGCAGACTCGCCACCGATTCGCGAAGTCTGCCGGGGTCGATGTCGAGCTCGATCCTGGACGTCAGTGGTGTCACGAGGCATCCCTTCCGGTGGCCGGACGTGGCGGCGCGCGTCCCATGCCTTTCGTCATCGGTTCCTTCTGCGTGATGGATCAGCCGAATCCGCCCACGGCACGGGGGGCCGGATTCTCCCGCCGACTTGATTTTTCCGGCCCTCACAGGGCCTGTCATTGCCCTGGTGCGACCACCTGGTTAGCCGGCCGCGTCCCGGCGGAACCACTCGTCGCGGAACCTGCCCGGCGGTACGCCGTATCTGGCGCGGAACACCCGGTTGAAGTCGGAGGCCTGGGCGAACCCGTTGCGCATGCCGATCTCACGGATCGGAACCGAGCGCAGCTCCGGGTCGCACAGCTCGCGCTGGCAGGTCTCCAGCCGCCGCTGGCGGATCCAGACCGACGGCGTACTGCCCTCCACCTTGAACAACCGCTGCAGGTAGCGAATCGATATGTGATGCGCCGAGGCGATCCGGCCCGGCGTGAGGTCGGGATCGCCGAGGTTGCGGTCGATGAATCCGCGAACGCGCGTCATCAGCTCGTGCTGCTGGGTCAGCGGGCTCAGCTCGCCGGCGTCGACGAAGTGCCGCTCCAGCACCGCCGCGGCCAGGTGAAGGGCGGCGTCGCCGAACCTGGCCACCTCCGGTGCGCACAGCCGCGACGCCTGGGTGGCGGCTTCGACGAGGAAACGCCGGAGCACCGTTCCCGAGCCGGCGACGTCGCAGACCTCGTGCTGCGGCTCGTCGGCGTCCGGCAGGACCGTCGGTACCGCCGAGCCGGGAAAGACCATCACGACCGCCTCGGCCACCTGGTTCCTGAAGCGCGGACCGATGGCCAGCGGGATCCGGGTGTCGCACAGCGCCACCGCCTCGTCCCGGATGACGAGCTCGCGCCCGGCGCCCGCGACCCCGATCACGCCGAGCGAGCTCAGCACGAGGGCGTGCCGCCCGGGATCGGCCTCCAGCACGTGCGGACCGGCGCCGGCCGCGCGGAACTCTATCCGGCACACCGTGACGCTGCCCAGCTCAGTGGTGTGCAGGACCGGGCAGGCGCCGCGGGGTGCCGGGTCCTGATGCGCGGGTTCACCCGTGAGCCGCGTCGGCGTGCACACCGTCCCGCCGTCCGCCCACCTGTTCCCCCGGCAGATCCGGCCGTCCAGCGGCGCCTTCCCGCTGCTTTGCGTCGACATCGGAGATCCCCAATTCCAGCAGATGCTGCGGTTCGTCAGTCCCTCCACCGTGCGCAGTCGCGGATCAGCCCGCCGTGGCCGTCCGGGGAGTGAACCCGCGCGTCGCCGGCGAACGCCCACAGCGCGAAGAAATCTCACAAATTCAACACCGAAGACCACGTGATCTGACCCCCGAAAGTGCCCGAACATCTCGCCCGCCACTCGATATGGCATGGATCGGTGTGATAGTCACCATCCAATGCGGGATATTCGCGCACCCCGGCGCTTCAGTACCGCGTACCACGATAATATAAATTCCGGCAAACGGTCCCTTCGTTTTTGGATCCGGAGCTCGGCGGTACGTTGATCGACGGCGGATCGTCACCGCGCCCGTCGACGCCATTTCCGGGCATTTCGCCCGGCCGGATCCCCGATGACGGTCCTGGCCTGGTGGGGGCCACCGCCGCGGGTCACCGCGATCGCCGGTACGGCCTCCGCCCCCTTCCCGCCGATCTCACATCTCGTCACACACGGAAATTCCGAAAAGGCGCTTGGAATCCAAATATTCCCCCGACCCTAATCCCGGATCCGTTCCCGTATTCCGGACCGGCGCGGCGCCGGCCGCTCCGTTATGGACGATCCGGCACCGCCGGCGGATGTTCACACGACATCCTTCTGCCGCAGAACATCACCAATCACGTCTGGACGATTAGGAAGCTGCCTGGATATATCAATGCATCCCCTAACAACATCCACCAAAGACATGAGCCGGTCGAAATTGGATCCATGGAGTGTGGCGAGCGGCTCGCCCTCGGCGACGGCGTCGCCGACGCGCCGCGAGAGGACGACGCCGGCACCGTGGTCGATCGGCGCGCCGTAGGTGAGGCGACCGGCGCCGGCGCGCAGCGCGACCTCCCCGATCCGGCGCGCGGCCACCCGGGCGACGTATCCGGCCTCCGCCGCGGTCACCACGAGCCGGTACGGCGCGGTCTCCAGCCTGGACGGGTCGTCCACGACTCCGGCGTCGCCCCCCTGACGCGCCACGAAGGCACGGAACATCCGGAGGGCGGACCCGTCGGAGAGCACCTCGCGGACCCGGTCGCGGGCCTGGTCCTCGCCGACCCCCGGGTCCGCGGTCGAGATCATCAGCGCGCTGATCGTGGTCGCGAGCTCCGTCAGCCCCTCGACATGGGTGCCGGAGAGCGCCGTGATCGCCTCGCGGACCTCGAGCCCGTTGCCCACCGCGTACCCCAGCGGCTGCTCCATCGAGCTGAGGACCGCGGCCGTCGGAAGACCGAACGACCTGCCCAGCTCCAGCATCGTCCGGGCCAGCTCCGTGGCGACGGCCCGGTCCGGCAGCACGGCCCCGTCTCCGTACTTGACGTCGAGGACGACGCTGTCGCACCGGACCGCGATCTTCTTGCTCATGATGCTCGCCGCGATGAGGGGGATGCTGTCGACCGTTCCCGTGACGTCCCGCAGGGCGTACGTTATCCGGTCCCCGGGGACGAGGCTGGAGCTCTGCCCGGTCACGGCGAGCCCGAGGTCGGCGACCTGGGCCGCGAACGCGCTCCCGGACAGCTCGAGGTCGAGACCGGGGACGCTTTCGAGCTTGTCGACCGTACCGCCCATGTAGCCCAGGCCGCGCCCGGTGACCTTGCCGACGCCGACGCCGCACGCGGCGACCACCGGGGCGACGACGAGGGTGGTCTTGTCGCCGACCCCGCCGGTGCTGTGCTTGTCGGCGACGGGCCGCCCGGAACCGCTCAGGCTGAGCCGCTCCCCGCTGTCGGCGTACGCGGCCGTGAGCGCCGTGAGCTCTTCGGCCGAGAGCCCGGTGCAGGCCACGGTCGCGAGCCACGAGGCCATCTGGTAGTCGGGGACGCCGCCCGCCGTGAAGTCCCTGACCAGGCCCTCGATGTCGGCCCCGCGCATCGGCAGGCCGCGGCGCTTGTCGGTCAGGAGCCGTATGACCCGCTCGCTCGTGCCCTCCGCCCACGCGGCGCCGATCGCGTTCATCCGGCGTGCCCTCCCGCCACGGCGAACGCGCCGAGGACGCGGGAGGTGAGCTCGCGCACCCCGGCCGCGTCGATGACGAGCGGCGGGACGGCGAGGAGGGAGGACATCTGCTGGCGCAGAAGCACGCCGTGACGGCCGATCTCCTCGCGCAGCCGGGCCGCCGTGCCCGCCGACGAGCACTCGACGACGACCGTGAGCCCGAGGCCCCGGACGTCGACGACGCCGGCGTGGCCGGCGAGCCCGCCAAGCCCGCGCAGCAGCTCGGCGCCGCGGTCCCGGGCGTTGGCGACGAGTTCGTCACGCTCGATGACGTCGAGCGTCGCGAGCGCCACGGCGCACGCCGCGGCGTGGCCCGAGGTCGTGTGTCCGTACCGCAGTCCTCCGTAGACGGGGTCGGACGCGAACCCGCGGTAGACCTCGTCGGTGGTCGTCACCGCCGAGAGCGGCACATAACCGCTGGTGATCCCCTTGCTCATGACGACGACGTCCGGAGTGATCCCGCTGTGCCGGAAGCCGAACATCTCGCCGGTGCGTCCGAAGCCGGTGAAGACCTCGTCGACGACGAGGAGGACGCCACGTTCGTCGCAGAGCCGTCGCAGCCCGGCCAGGAACGACGGGTGGAACACGACGCCCCCACCGGCGTTGAGCAGCGGCTCGACGACGACGGCCGCGACCTCGCCCGCGCCGGGTTCGTCGAGGGCCCGTTCCCAGGCCCCGAGCAGCCGGTCGCAGGCCGCGGGATCGGTCAGCGCCCGGGGTTCGTCCGTCAGAGCGACCCGTGCGACGGGCACCGCGCTGGGCAGGTCGGGCAGTGCCGCCGGAAGGCCGGACAGCGACTGGCACAGCGCCGTGGATCCGTGGTAGCCACGCTCGAAGCTGACGATCCGGTGCCGTGGCTCGCCCCGGTTGGACCAGTGGTTCAGCGCGATCCGGCAGGCGGCCTCGATGCCCTCCGAGCCGCTGTTGGCGAAGAACGTCCGGGTGAGGCCGTGCCCGAGCAGACCGGCGAGCCGCTCGGCGAGCCGGCCGGACGGTTCGTGCGCCCCGAAGCTGAGGTCGACGTGGGCCAGCGTGCGGAGCTGGTCGCCGACGGCGGCGACCAGCTCCGCGCGCCCGTGCCCGCATGAGCAGTTCATCGCACCCGACGCGCCGTCGACGTACTCTCGCCCGTCGACGTCCCACAGCCGGTATCCCTCGGCCCTCGCGATCATGAGGCCGGAGCTCGGGCCGACCGGGGACCACGGGTGCCAGACATGCGCGTCGTCGCGTTCGGCGACCGCACCGGACGTCATGCTCACGCTGACCGCAGCATCCACTGCTGGAACTCCTTCGTGGTTTGGGCGTAATCGAAGCGGCCGTCGGGGGCCCGCCGCGGGAGTGGACGGGCGACCGCCTCCACGAGCGCGTCGGCGATGACCCGCGGGTCGGTCGACGGGAGGACGACGCCGCAGCCGTCACGCGCCACCTCGTCAGCCGTCGCACCGTACGGGTCGACGAGCAGCGGTATGCCGTGAAGGCGGGTGTCGCGGATCCGCAGCCGCACGCACGTGTCGTTCTCGACGCCGGGACGTCCGACGCACACCGCGGCCGCGGCCCCCCGCAGCGCCGCGTCACGTTCCCCGGGCGGGAGCGGCCGGTCGACGAGGAGGACCGCCTCCCCCAGGTCCAGCTCGGCGACGAGGCCGCGGATTCGGCCGAGGACCTCACGGGTGTCCTCGTGCGGCACGGCGTGGAGGAACGCGGCGGTCACGGGGTGGCCGATGTCGTGACACCGCCGCACCGCCCGGACGAGCGACTCCGGGTCGTAGAACGGCCAGAGCCCGCCCGTCCACACGAAGTCGGCGAGCCGCCGCGCTCGCCCGGCCGCCGCGGAGGCCGCGCTCGACGGGGCGTACCCGACGGGGACGAGCGACAGGAGGTGCGCGAGCTCGGGCGAGCGGGGTATGTCACCGGGCTCGACCCGTCCCCGCGACACGAGCGCGGCGGCCAGAGTGGCGCGCTCGACCCGTGAACGGCAGACGAAGTGGTCGGAGCGGTCCACCTGGAGCTGGAACACGCCGCGCTCGGGGGCGTAGGCGGCGACCGGGTCCGCGGCACCGGCCACACTCCGGTACTGGAGATGCTCTATGGGCGGGGTCGTCTCGGAGACGACACGGGGCCGCCCGTCGAGGGCCGCCTCCAGCCGGTCGCGCACGGGCGAGTCGAAGAAGACGACGACGTCGGCGTCCGCCACGACGTCGGTCCAGGTGCCGGGGGCGGGTGGCTCGGGAACGCGCAGCCCCCGGTCGTGGGCGTCCGCGACGTCCCCGGAGAGAAGCAGGACGTCGAAGCGTTCCGCGAACACCTCCGCCAGTTCGAGGGCGCGCAGGCCCACGCCGGTGCACCGCTCCGGCGCCACCGCGTAGGTCCCGGCGTCGACGACGACCCGAAGCCGCCCGGGGTCAGCCGACATCGCCCGGACTCGTGGCGTTGACGTAGTCCTCGACCCACTCCACCGGGGCTCCGAGCAACGGGCTCGGGTCCCGGCCCTCGGCCAGGTCGACGAGGGCGCCGTACCGTGCCGGGGGCACCGCGACGGCGACCCAGGCGGCGTTGTAGCCGGTCGGGTCCGCCGGCTTCTCCTTCGCTCGCGCGACCGTGGGCCGCCGCGAACCGACGCCCTCCACCGCGAGGGCGCCTTCGTCACCCAGCCGCTCCCGGGGCAGCCGAGCCGCCAGGACGGCGACCCCGTCCGTTCCCCGCCGGGCCAGGGCGTCGACCGGATTCGCCTTTCCGTCCCAGCCGAAGTACTGGTCGGGGAGCACGAGCAGGGTCAGGCCCGCGGCGAGGTCGAGCCCCGCCCGGATCGCGCCCGCCAGCCCGGCGCCGTGTCTCGGGGCCTGGAAGGTGAAGGCGAAGTCGGCGACGTCGGTGTACCGGTGGAGGTGAGCCACCGTGGCCGCCCGATCGGCCGCGATCGGGACGACGAGACGCGGCCGGACCTCACTGCGCCGTGCCCAGTCGAGGAAGGGGGCGAGCGCGCGATCGACGACGCTTCCCCGGGGGCCCGTCCGGTGAAGCTCCTTGGGGTACGGGGCACCGAAGCGTGCGCCCCTTCCGGCGCACGGTACGACGAGCGTCACACTCCCGGCCAACGCGCCGTTCCCGTCGCTCACGCCGCCGGGAACGGCGTCGTGTGAAGAGCGCGCACGAGGTGCCGGGGGTTCCGGGGGTCGTCCACGAACGCCTCACGGCCGTGTGAGAGGCGGTCGTTGGCGAAGATGAGGGTCTCACCGGGCCGTAGCGGCACGGAGATCCGGTAGGGGCCGTCCGAGGCGGCCTCGCGGCGCAGTACCGACAGGCCTCGTTCGAGATCGTCCTCGTGCCCCGGTCCGGGGTGCCAGCGCTCCGTCGGGCCGTCCGAGAAGCGGCACAGCGTACGGCCGCTCTCATCGACCTCGAACGCCGGGCCGACGGAGGACTCGTGGACGCCGGGGATCGTGGCGAATCGCTCGAGCACGTCTCCGGCGAGGAGCGCGTCCGCGGCCGGAGGGTCTTCGGCCCGCAGCCGGTCGAAGACCCCGCAGGCGTCGAAGAGGATCGTGCGCCCGCCGGTCACGGCCTGCCGGACGCAGTGAAGCAGGGAGGTCCGGACGGTTCCCAGAGACTCGAGCAACCCGTCGACGTGCATCGGCTGGCCGGCGTCGGTCGCGAACCCGGGGTGCGCGCTCGACGCGTCCTTGCGAATGTCGGAAAGCGGGCTGTCGAACCGGCGGCTGCGGTAGGCCTCCGGGACGAACGGCTCCCCCAGTTCGAAGGTCTCCGCCAGGAACTCCAGCGTCTCGGCGGCTCCCCTGGCCTCGCCCAGGGTGACGAACACGAACCGATATCGCCTCATCCGATCCACGACGGCCGCGCGCTCCCCGGCGGTCGGGCGGATCGAGAGACGTACGGCCCGCGTCGCGGCCTCATCGTTGAATCGCGGTGTCGAAACCGTCGGTTGGCTCATGACTCCCCTTTGACCGGCCATCACCACGGCCCACTTCATGACGTGTGCGGACATTCCCCTTCCATGACCACTCCGTCCCAGCTTGCCGTCGGCGAATACCGCTGTCATTGACAGGACACGACCGAACGATTGGCCTCCGGCGCAGAGTTGTTCGGGAGGGGCGGGAACATCGGGAGACGTCCGAGGCACAATCAAGTTCCGAAAACCACCTAATCAGGGCAGTCGACGGTGCTCCGTCCGGAAGTGGACCCCGCCCGCCCCTACGGTGATCGGCGCCGCCCGGATCCCGGGCCGGGTGAGAACTCCCGGAGAAGGTGCGGCATACGCAAAGTCAGCCTCGCCCGGGAGGCGGTACGAGCCCTGCGGCTGGCAGGATCGTGCCCGCGGCAGCGGGGTGCCGTCGGCTCCGGCAAGCGCCGCCACGTGCGGCACGACCGACAGCAGGAAGGAAGGCGGACATTGACTTCTTCACGTGGGATCGACCCCGGGCGGGAGCCGTGGAGTCTCGCGCGGCGCTTCGCGAATCGGCTGGCCGGCGTCCTGGACGGCGCTCTCCGCGACGTCGTGGTGATCGGATCCGCGTCGCTCGGGGACTGGCAGGCGAGCAGCGACATCGACCTCGTCTGCACCGTCGAAAGGGAACTGGACGCACAGGCGCGCGACGCCGTCTCACCGCTGCACGGGAACTCCCGGGACGAATACGGTCACACGATCGACGCGATGTACGTGACGAGCGAGGGTTTGGCCAAGGGCCCCGAGGGCATCCCGTCCGTCGTGGCGTCGATCGCCGGAACCCTGCACGCCGAATCGACGGACGGGCCGCTGAACTGGGTGACCTGGCTCAACATCGTGCAGTCCGGGGTGAGCGTCCCGCTCACCGAAGACGGTGTGATGACGGCGGTCGATCCGGAGAACAGCGGGATCCCCATCCGGGGGGAAATCCTGCGCGAGGGGGCCGTCGGGTTCTCCCGCACCAATCTGGACGAGTATTGGCGTAACAGGGTCAACCTATCCGAGCAGATATATCTGCAGAACAGAACGGACCAGCCTGTGCCCGCGTTCGAGATCGAGTGGATGTCCCTGGGGCCGGCCCGCCTGCTGGCGACCGTCCTGACCGGGCGCATCGTCTCGAAGTCGGAGGGCGGGGAACTGGCCGCCGGCAGGTTCCCGGAGTTCGGTCCGCATCTCGAACGGGTGCTGGAGGCTCGCAGGGGGGCGGACACCACGAGGACGTGGGATCACGGCGACCTGGAGCGTTCGCTCGAACTCGCCCGCACCTGCGTGCGGCTCGGCACGGACTGACGGCGGACCGGCGGCACGGACGGCCGGGTGATCACCGGAGACCCTGCCGGTGGAGGGGCGTCCCGGCACCGGAACGCCCCTCACCGCCACGCGGAGGTTCGCGTCGCGTCCTACTCCTCCGGCCCGTCGCTCCCCGGCTCGTCCTCGGGATCCGCTGCCGTCACGGCCGGTCCGATCTCCGGTGGCGCGGTGACGTCGCCGGTGATCTGGCGCCAGTGGGTGAGGGTGTAGTCGAGCCGCCTCGCCAGGCGGGGGACGGTCGCCGGGGGCAGATACGCCTCGGCGCCGGCGTCGAGCAGGCGCCGGACCGGGCCGTGGTAGCTGACGCCGAGCTCGTCGTCCTCGATCTCGGTGATGATGAGACGGGCCTTCGGGAACATCGATCGGAGGCTCGCGATCAGCTGCGGGCTGATCGGCGGCGCCAGCAGCACGTCGGCCGTCGCGGGAGCCGCGTTCATGTCGAGCACGACGTAACCCGCGCCGAGCTGGGTGGACAGCGACATCCGAGCCGCCGCCGACAGCTTCATCGCGGTGGCGACGACCGTCACGCCGTCGTAGTCGACCGGTGGTCGTTCGTCGGCCTCTTCCGGCGTGCCGGGATCGACGACGGCGCCGTGGAGCACCCGGAGGGTGCTGGAGATCGTCGCGATCGACCGGCCGTCCCGCGTGACGACCAGGTCCTCACCGGGCTCGAGGGCGTCGATGAGTGCCACGACGTCCTCGGGGAGGCGGGTCACGTCGATCCGCCGCGCGGCCCGCGCGGCGCGCTCTCCGGTCACCAGGCCCGGAACGGGTCCGGCTCGGTGACAGCGGCGGACAGAGTTGGCAGCGTCGTCACAGCGCCCGATCCTTCAACAGGTCAGACCGGTTGTCAACGATATCCGGCTCTGTCGCGAAGTGTGTTCCACGGTCACGGATGGCGAAAATCCCACGTTGACGTTGATTATTATGGGGCGATTTCCATGGCTATGGGATAATTATGCGATGGAACGGAATGTTCCGCGACGATCGGGGCCGATCAAGAAATCGGCCGCCCGCGGAACGGCCGCACGGGTCATTTCGCCGTACGGCACGCCGGGCCCCGCGACACCGCCCCCTCCTCCCCGCCCGGCCGAGTCGGCCACCGGGAAACCGGCCGATCACGCCGGTCACGCTGCGGACCGGCGGGCCGGAACCCGGCGCCGGCCCCGGAGAACGCACCGGACGGGCGAGAGGCCGCGGACCGCCGGATCACCGTCCGGCTTCGAAGCGTACTTCCCCTGAAAATATCGGAGGAGAGCGATATGAGGCCAGAATTCCATTTGCGTTGAGCGGCCGGGCGCCGCCGCACTAGAATCTGCCGACATGGTGAAACGAACGGTGGGACATACCATCTCCCTGGATACCTTCGTTGAACTGTCGGCCAGGTTGACGGGGTTTGACGAAAGCGAGTTACGGGCAACCGAAATGGCGCCCGGTTATCACGCCACGGTGACGGACGAGATCGACGAATCGCAATACGAGCGGCTGGTCGAAACCCTGCTCAAGTTCGGCGGTGATCCGTTGGCGGCGGACGACCAGGACGTCCTCGACTTCGCGCGGGCCGTCACCTATCTCTGGTACGTCGGAACGTGGCCGCGCCTGCCGGAGGCCGCACATGCCGCGATCGGCCGTCCGGGGCGCCGGAACGCGGCCTTCACCGTCTCCGCCCGCGGATACGCGGAGGGTCTGGTGTGGAAATGCTTTCACGGGAACGCGCCGGGGACGGCGGCCCCGGGGTTCGCGAGCTGGAGTGACCCGCCGGAAGGCGCTCGCGCGCTCGCCGGAGAACGTCCGGCCGGCACCGGGAGAGCCGACACCGGGAGAAGGGCCGCGACCTGATGGGCCGGGACGCGTCCGGCCGGACGGTCCGGCGGTACGACGTGGTGGTCGTCGGTGCGGGATTCGCCGGGTCGCTGGTGGCGAAGGCACTCGGCGATCACGGCTGGCGGGTTCTCGTGCTCGAGGCCGGCGCCGGCGCGGCGGACTCGTGGGAGGAACACCGCAGGGCCGTGCACGCCTTCCAGACGGCGCTCACCCGCACGACCACGTCCCCGTATCCCACCACGGTCGCGGCACCGTCGCCCGACACACCCGACCTCGTCGGCGGCCCCGGCGGCTTCCAGGCCAACGGCTACCTGATACAGCGTGGCCCGTTGCCGTACGCGAGCGCGTACGTCCGGGTCAACGGCGGCAGCGGGATGGCCTGGACCGGTGCCGCTCTGCGGATGCACCCGGAGGACTTCCGCGCCGGGGACTTCGGGGTGGGGCGCAACTGGCCCGTCGACTACGCCGCGCTCGAGCCGTACTACCGCTCGGCCGAGCGGGAGATCGGGGTCGCCGGCGACGTGGACGAGCAGCGGGATCAGGTCGGCCTGCCCTTCGCCGGCGGCTACACGTATCCCATGCGCGGTCTTCCCCCCAGCTACCTCGACCTGGTCGTCGCCGAGGCGCTGGAGGGGCACCCGGTACGGGATCCGTACCGGGCCGGCGAGACCCGGCACCTCGACGTGGTGGGCACACCGCAGGCGCGTAACGGTGTGCCCGACGCGCGCTACGACGGAGGCGCCGGTTACACGCCGGAGGGCCATCGATGTGTTGGCTACGCCAGTTGCACGCCCATCTGCCCGGAAAGGGCTAAGTACACTCCGCGCCGTACCCAGGGACACTGGCCGGCGAACGTCACACTGAAGACCCGTGCCGTCGTCAACAGGGTGTACGCCACCGGCGACGGACGGATCACACGCGTCGGCTATCAGTCGTATCTCGACGACACGACGGCCCGGCACACCGGTCACGAGGTGGAGGCGGACCTCGTCGTCCTCGCGGCGCACGCGATCGAGAACGCCAAGCTGCTGCTCATCTCGGGCCTGGCCAACCGCAGCGACCAGGTGGGACGCAACCTGATGGACCATCCGGCCCTGCTGACCTGGGGGCTGATGCCCGAACCGATAGGTCCGTACCGGGGCCCGAACTCGACATCGGGCATCGAGGGCTTCCGGTTCGGCGCCGCCCGTGGAGTCCGCGCGCCGTTCCGAATCGAGATCGGAAACTGGGGCTGGGTATGGGCGCTCGGCCCGCCGGACCTGGACACGGCCGAGGCCCTTCGAGTGGGCGACCCCGCCACGCCGAACGGCAGAGGCGTCTTCGGCGCCGGACTGCGCCGGCTCCTCGGCGATCGTGTCGGCCGCCAGTTCACGCTGCAGTTCGAAATCGAGCAGGAAGCCGACCCGGGCAACCGGCTGACCATCGACCCCGGCAGGCGCGACAGCCTCGGCAATCCACGGCCGGTCGTCCACTACCGGCTCTCCGATCACGTCAAGCGCGGCATGGTGGCGGCCAGGCGCGTGTCCGACCAGATCTTCGCCCTGCTCCGGGCCGAGGACCACACCGACCACCGGCCCGTCGCCGGCATGCCCGGCTATTTCGAGTTCCAGGGCGAGCGCCTCTCCTACCGGGGTGCCGGTCACGGGGCCGGCACGCACATCATGGGGTCCTCGCCGGCGAACTCCGTCGTCAATCAGTGGCAGCAGTGCTGGGACCATCCCAACCTCTACGCGGTCGGCTGCGGCAGCATGCCCTCGCTGGGCACCTCCAATCCGTCGTTGACGATGGCCGCCCTCGCACTCCGCAGCGCCGAGCACATGCATCGGGAGCTCTCCTCCCGCCGCAGGTACACCGTCCGGAGCTGACGCGGGCACCGCGCGAGCACCACGGGGGCGGCCGCCGTGCCGCCGGTCGGCCACCGCCACCCGGACCGGGGCCGACCGGCGCGGCGGACGGCGGCGCCACCGGCGGCGGCGCGACAATGGGGGCGGCGCGGAGAGGTCCGGGATCGCATCGGCCACGGTGGAGGGGGTGGGGGACGGCATGAGGCTCGCCGGCGCCCGGGTCCTGATCACGGGCGCCTCCTCGGGGATCGGCGCGGCGACCGCGCGGGCGATGGCGGACTCCGGCGCCCGCCTGGTGCTGACGGGACGCGACAGGGCGCGGCTGGAGTCGGTCGCCGCCGAGACGGGCGGGCAGGCCGTCGTCTGCGACGTCACGACCGGCGTCCGGACGCTCGCCTCGCGCGCCGGACCCGTCGACGTCCTGGTCAGCAACGCCGGAGCCGGATGGGCCGGTCCCCTCGCGGTGATGCCCTGGCACAGCCTGGAGGAACTGGTGGCGGTCAACCTGACCGCCCCGATCCGGCTGACCCGGCTGTTCCTGCCCGGCATGATGGAGGCGGGCGAGGGACACGTCGTCTTCGTGGCGTCGATCGCCGGCGCGGTCGGGGTGGGGAACGAGGCGGTGTACTCGGCGGCCAAGGCGGGGCTGCTGGGCTTCGCCGAGGCTCTCCACGAGGAGCTCCGCGGCTTCCCGGGGATCGGCGTGTCGACGGTGCTCCCCGGCGTGGTGGACACGCCCTTCTTCGACCGGCGCGGCGCCGGATACGACCGCCGGTGGCCGGCGCCGATCCCGCCCGAGCGGGTGGCGCGCACGATCGTGACGGCGGTCCGCCGCGGGCGGGCCGAGTCGTACGTGCCGGGCTGGCTCCGCCTTCCGGCGCGGCTGCGGGGAGCCGCCCCCGGCCCGTTCCGCAGGCTCGTACGACGGCGCGGATGAGCGCCGCGGAGTCCCGCGGGAGGGACGGGACTCCCGCGGGAAAGGCGGGGAGCTCCGTGGGAGGAACGGGACTCCCGTGGAAGGGACAGGAGCTCCCTGGGAGGGTCAGGAGTTCCGTATCGCCCGGAGTGACTCCCTGAGCGAGCCGAGGGTGGCGAAGATGGCGGTGGGCTCGTATCCGCAGTGGGCCATGCAGTTGGCGCAGCGCGGATCACGCCCGCGACCGTAGGAGTCCCAGTCGGTCTCCTCGACCAGTTCCCGGTAGGTCCGGGCGTAGCCGTCGGCCATCAGGTAGCACGGCCGTTGCCATCCGAACACCGAGTAGGACGGGATCGCCCAGGCGGTGCAGGGGAAGTCGGCCTTCCCCTCCAGGAAGTCGAGGAAGAGGGGCGAGTGGTTGAGGCGCCACCTGCGGCGGTTCCCACCGGCGAACGCCCGGCGGAACAGCTCCCGCGTCTGCCGTACCCCGAGAAAGTGCTCCTGGTCCGGCGCCTTCTCGTAGGCGTACGCGGGAGAGAGCATCATCTGGTCCACGGCCAGGTCGTCGTTGAGGTAGTTGAGCACGTCGACGACCGTCTGCGGGCTGTCGGTGCTGAAGAAGGTGGTGTTGGTGGTGATCCGGAAACCGCGCCGCCGGCACTCCCGGACGGCCGCGACCGCCTCGTCGAACACTCCTTCCTTGCACACGGACGCGTCGTGGCGCTCCCGCAGGCCGTCGATGTGCACCGTCCACGCGAAGTACCTGGACGGCCGGAACTGGTCGATCTTCTTGGAGATGAGCAGCGCGTTGGTGCACAGGTAGACGTACTTCCTGCGGGCGACGAGCTCGCCGACGATCTCCCCGATCTGCGGGTGCATGAGCGGTTCCCCGCCCGCGATCGACACCATCGGCGCGCCGCTCTCCTCGACGGCGGCCACGGCCTGCTCCACGGGCATGCGCTGCCGCAGCACGTCGGCGGGGTGCTGGATCTTCCCGCAGCCGGCGCACTTGAGGTTGCAGGCGAACAGCGGCTCCAGCTCGACGAGCAGGGGAAACCTCACCCGCCGCCGGAGTTTCTGGCGGATGATGTAGCCGCCGACGCGCAGGCTCTGGCGGATTGGAATCGTCATGACCGTACTTCTCTGAGAGGCGTGAACCGGACTGTCTCTCTGATGACGCGCCGTTCCTGGGCTCCCACCGGCGCGTCTCGGGGGCCGGTGCCCGCGGCCCAGCGCGTCAGGACCGATCCGAGGCGGTGCAGCGCGCGACGGGCCAGGTCGGCGCCGCGCAGGGTGGCCGGCCCGGCGAGCGGGGCGTGCGGCGTGTCGACGATGACCCGTACCGCCGCCAGCGGCCGGCCCGCCGCCACCGCGGCGACGGTGAGCGGACCGGTCTCCATATCGACGGCGTGCGCTCCCCCCGCGGCGAGGCGCGAACGTTCCGCCCCCGTCACCACGTGGTCCGAGGTCAGCAGCGTGCCCGTGCGCACCGGCAGACCGGCGCGCGCCAGCTCGCCGGCGAGCGGCCGTGCCGACGGGCAGGAGAACACCCGTGCCCCGAACCGGATCTCGCTCGCCACCAGCACCTCCCCCGGCCGGAGGCTCGCGTCGAGCGCGCCCGCGAAGCCGACCACGGCCAGGGCGCGGTGCCGCGGCAGGGCCGCCGCCGCGCGTGCGGCGCGGCGCGGGCCCACCCCGGTCCTGAGCACCCGCGCGTCCGCCGAGGGATCGAGACCGCGTTTGACCGCCCACGCCTCGATGCCCAGGGCGGTGCAGATCAGCAGGCCGGTCACGGGGTCCCCCTTCCCGTGCCCGCCGCGTCGCCGGTTCGCGCGCGCAGGTAGCGCCCGAGGGCGCTGATCGGGAACACCAGGCGGTAGAGGTGGTAGTTGATGTAGAAGGCGCCCGGGAAGCCGGTCCCGGTGTAGTAGGGCTCGTCCCACGAGCCGTCCGGGCGCTGGTGCTCGACCAGCCAGCGCACGCCCCCCTCCACCGCGGCCGAGGACTCCCCCGCCGCGAGCAGGGCCAGCAGCGCCCAGGCCGTCTGGGACGGCGTCGACTCCCCGCGGCCGATCCAGGCCGGATCGTGGTAGGAGCGCAGGTCCTCGCCCCAGCCGCCGTCGTCCCTCTGACAGCCCTCCAGCCAGGCGACCGCCCGGCGCACGCAACCGGCCCGCGGGTGCACACCGGCCGCGACGAGGGCGGGGACGACGGCGCCGGTGCCGTAGACGTGGTTGGCGCCCCACCGGCCGAACCACGACCCGTCCGCCTCCTGCGCCTTCAGCAGCCAGGTGACCGCCCGCCGCAGGGTGTGCCGGTGGCCGGGGGGCCGTTCGTGCGCCAGTGCCTCCACGACGTGGGCGGTCACGTCGGCCGACGGCGGGTCGATGACGGCGCCGAAGTCGCAGAAGGGCAGCTTGGTGCAGAGCGTGCGGGTGTTGTCGGCGTCGAAGGCCGCGAATCCGCCGTCACGCGACGCCATGCCGGTCATCCAGCGTACGGCGCGGTCGATCGCCGGCCGGGTGCCGGGACGGCCCGCCCGGCCCAGCGCGAGGATCACCTCGGCGGTGTCGTCGACGTCGGGGTAGATGTCGTTGTCGAACTCGAACGCCCAGCCGCCGGGCGGCAGCGAGGGGCGCCGGACCGCCCAGTCCCCCGGCCCCCTGACCTCCTGGCCGATCAGCCAGTCGGCGCCCTCGGTGACGGCGGGGTGCTCGGGGGAGACGCCGGCGTCCAGGAGCGCGTTGATCGCGAGCGCGGTGTCCCACACCGGCGACTGACAGGCCTCCAGCCTGCGCCCCGTGTCGTCCCGGATCGTGAACCGGTCGAGCCCCCGGATCCCCCTGGCCATGACGGGGTGGTCGAGGTGGTAGCCGCTCAGGTCGAGCGCGATGAGCGAGTACACCCAGGGGGGCTGGATGCCTCCCCAGGAGCCGTCGAGCTCCTGGCGCGTGACGATCCACTCGGTCGCGCGCCTGAGCGCCGCCCTTCGCAGCCCCTTCACCGGGTGCCGCCCGTAGCGGTGCAGCAGCGCGTCGAGGCGGCCGAAGGCCACTTCCCAGCCCTGCCGCGCGGCCCGCCGTACCGGGCGGCCGGTGCGCAGCTCGGCCAGGTCGAACGGCAGAGGACGCACGGGCCGGCAGGCGCTCACGATCGTGAGCGGGACGATCGTCTGCCGGGCCCAGCACGCCCAGTCGTAGACGTTGAGCGGGAACCAGGGCGGCAGGAAGATCATCTCGGGTGGGAGGACCGGCAGCCGGTCCCACGGCCACTGCCCGAACAGGGCGAGCCAGATCCGGGTGAAGACCCGGGCCGCCTCGATGCCGCCGGCCTGCCGGACGAAGTCGGCGGTGACGCGCATGTGGGCGGCCCCGGGCGGGTCGCCGGCGAGCCGCAGCGCCGTGTAGGCCTCGACGGTGGTGGACAGATCGGGAGGACCGCCGTGGAAGTTGGCCCACGTCCCGTCGGCCCGTTGCTGGGAGCGGATCCAGCGCGCCGCCTCGGCGGTGTCCTCCGGGGTCCGGATGCCGAGGAACTCCCGCAGCAGCAGGTCCTCGGCGTCCATGGTCACGTTGGTCTGCAGCTCGCCCTTCCACCATCCCTGCGGGGAGCGCAGGCCGATCAGGTGGTCGCGTGCCCTGTCGAGGGCCAGCGCGGCGCCGGACGTTGACGGAAGGGTGTCTGCGATGAGCATGTCAGCGGTCCCTGGTCGTGATGAATCGCGCGATGTCCAGGAACTCCGCGCGGACGTGGTCCGGCATGTCGCAGGCGGCGAGGTGGTGTTCGGCGGCGTCGAGGCGGCGTACGGCCTCCTTCTCGGCCCAGGCTCGGCCGCCCGCCTCGTCGACCAGCTCCGCGGCGAGCAGCAGGTCGGCCTCCGACAGCGGCTCGGGCCGCGCCAGCAGGGCGGCCAGGCGGCCGGCCGCCGCGGTACCGCCGGTCAGGGCGGCGACGATCGGGAGCGTCTTCTTACGGGCCCGCAGGTCGGATCCGGCCGGTTTCCCCGTCGTCTCGGGGTTGCCCCAGATTCCGAGCAGGTCGTCGGTCAGCTGGAAGGCGAGGCCCAGCTCGGCTCCGAAGGCCGCCAGCGCGGAGATCGTCGAGGGCGGCGCGTCCGCCGTCCTCGCCCCGATCGAGCAGGCGCAGGCGATCAGGTCGCCGGTCTTCCTCGTCGCCATCCGCCGGCACTCGTCCAGGGTGACGTCGTGGCGCCGCTCGAACTCCATGTCCAGCGCCTGACCCGCGATGAGGCCGCGGGTGGCGGTGCTCAGCGAGTGTGCCGCGCCGACGCACCCCTCGCGCTCGACGAGCAGTTCCCCGGCCAGCGCCAGCAGGGCGTCCCCCGTGAGGATGGCGGTGGAGGAGCCGAACACCGTCCAGGCGGCGGGACGATGCCTGCGCGTCCGGTCGCCGTCCATGATGTCATCGTGGAGAAGCGAGAAGGCGTGCACGAGCTCCACCGCCGCCGCGGCCAGCGCGTACCGCTCGGCGTCTCCTCCCGCCGCCTCCGCCGACAGTACGGCCAGCGCGGGCCGCAGGGCCTTGCCTCCCGTCGAGACGGCCCGGCCCGAGGCGTCGGACCAGCCGAGGTGGTAGGCGGCCGCGCGTGCCGTGGCCGGATCCAGCCTGGCGACCGCCTCGCGCAGGACCGGATCGATCAGCTCCCGGGCGGCCGTCAGCCGCGGCGGAACGGGCGTGGTCATGACGCCGCCCCCTGTCGCGGATCCCGGCCGGTTCCCTGTCGTAGTTCCCGCCTGACCAGGCGGGCCGCGTGGAGCCCACTGCGCACGGCGCCCTCCATCGTGTCGGGCCAGCCCGTGTCGGTCCACGCGCCGGCGAGATACACCCCGGGCCATCGGGTGACGGCCGCGGGCCTGAGCGCGCCGCTGCCCGGCGCCTGCCGGAAGGTGGCGCGCCGTTCCCTGGTGACGAAGAAGTCTCTGAGCGTCGCCCGCCGGGCCCGGGGGAACAGCTGTTCGAGCGCGGGAACGAACTCGGCGCGGATCCCCGCGGCCGGCACGTCGATCCACCGTCCGGCCGCCGACAGCGAGACCGCGAGGTACTGTCCCTCGTCCAGTCCGGCGGCGCGGGTCTTGTCGAAGACCCACTGCACGGGCGAGTCCACGACGGCGGCGAACGGCATGTCGGTCACCGGGCGGTCGTAGACGGCGTGCACGTTGACGATCGGGCTCGCCGAAAGGCCGCTCCACCGGTCCCGGTCGGGCGCGGCCTGCGGGGGAAGGAGTTTCGCGGCCTGCTGGTGGGGCGTCGCGACGATCACGGCGGACGCCGGGACGCCGACGCCGTCCACGACGACCGTGGGCCCCGGCGCGATGGCCGTGACCTTCGCCGACAGGCGGATCTCACCGCCGCCCCGCCGGATGGCGGCCCGGGCGGCGGTGTCGTGCAACTCCCCCAGGGGCACGGTGGGAACGCCGATGTCGGCGGCGTCCGCCCTGCCGAGCAGGGCGGTCTTGAACACCATCGCCGCCGCCCCGAGGGCCGCCTCCTCGATGTCCGCGTTCAGGGCCGCCACCGTGAACAGTCCCCACAGCGCGCGCCGGGCGGGCCCGCGCTGGCCGTGCGCGGCCAGCCAGCTCGCCAGGTCGATCCGGTCGAGGGCCGCGTCGCCCGGGTCCAGCCTGGCCAGCGCGAGCGAGGCGCGCATCACGCGCAGCCGGTCGGCCGCTCCCAGCAGGGAGTAGGTCGCCAGGGCGGGCATCAGCTGGAAGGGCCCGGGCAGTGCCGCCCGGCGCAGGCGCCCGGTCCGGCCCCGCGGGGTGAGGACCCGGACGTCGAAACGGTCCTGCAGGCGTACCCGGTCCGCCACGCCGATCCTGTCGAGCAGGCCCCGGTAGGCCGTGCAGCACCGCAGGAACACGTGCTGGCCGTTGTCCGCCGTCAGCCCGCCGCGGGTGAACGAGTGGGCCGCGCCTCCCAGCCGGGGGCGCGCCTCGTACAGCGTCACCGCGCATCCCGTCTCCGCCAGGGCGACGGCGGCTGCGATGCCCGCCAGCCCCCCGCCCACGATCGCGACCCGCGCCGCCGGCGAGCCGCTCACCTGCCGGCTCCCGCCAGTGCGTACGCCGCCACGGTCGCCTTCCGCCACAGGGGGAGCGACGAGGTCGTGGCCAGCGCCTGGAGGGGGTGGGCGGCGATGCGTTCCAGCAGGGAGCGGTATATGCCGGCCATCGCCGCCGCGCACGCCGCGCTGCGCCGGTCGAGCAGGGGCATCAGATCCATGCTTCTGCGGTACCAGTCGTGCGCCCTGTCCGCCTCGAACCGGACGAGTCCGGCGAGACTCCGCGGCGGGTCGGTGAACCTGCCGGAGGAGTCGAGGTTCAGGGTGCACCCGAAGCGCTCCAGATCCTCCGCCGGCAGGTAGACACGTCCGGCCAGGCGGTCCTCGCGCACGTCGCGCAGGATGTTCGTCAGCTGCAGTGCCACGCCCAGGGCGTCGGCCAGCGGCACGGCCGCCTCGGGGTCCGAGGATCCGAAGACGCCGAGCGAGAGGCGGCCGATCGACCCGGCGACGCACCGGCAGTAGGGCAGCAGGTCGTCGAAGCTCGCGTACGTCGCGCCGCGCACGTCCGCGGTGCAGCCGTCGATCAGCTCGTCGAACGCCGCGAGGGGGATGGCGTAGCGGCGGGCCGCGTCCGCCAGGGCCACCATGACGGGGTCGTCGGCGTCCGGGACCGGACGGTGGAGCGAGGCGCGTGCCTCGGCCAGCCGGGCCAGCCGCCACTCGGCGGGCCCGTCCGTGTCACCGATGTCGTCTATGCGGCGGGCGAAGGCGTAAACGGCGCTGAGCGCCCGGCGTTTGGGGGCGGGCAGCAGCCGGATCCCGTAGGAGAAGTTCCGTGCCCGGAAGCGGACGATCCGTTCGCAGCGCCGGTACGCCTGGGAGACGATCACCGGCTTCCTCCTCTCGCCGCCAGGAGACGCAGCCAGGCGGCCAGCCACCGGCCGCGGCGCGGGCGGACGGCGTGCCCGAGAACGTCGTGGCCGGCCCGTTCGAGCGCGGACAGGGTGGCCTGGCCTCCCGCGACGTAGCCCGCGACGGCGACGCGGGCGTGCCCGGTCAGGGAGGCGGTGAGCGTGCGCCCGCGCTCCAGCAGCCGCGCGGCCCGCCCTGTCTGCAGGGCCACCACCCGGCGCAGTCCCGGCGAAGCCGTGCGGGCGGCGAGATCGTCCTCGGTGCAGCCGAACCGGCGCAGGTCCTGTTCCGGCAGGTACACGCGGCCGCGCGCGTAGTCCTCGCCGACGTCCTGGCAGTGCTCGATGACCTGCAGCGCGGAGCACACATGGTCGGCCAGCAGGAGCCGCCGGCGGTCGGCCGCGCCGAAGAGGTGCAGCACGATGTGCCCTATGGGGTTGGCCGACAGCTCGCAGTAGCCGAGCAGATCGTCGAACGTGGCGTAGCGGGTCACCGACTGGTCGCGCCGGTTGGCCTCCACGATCCGGTGGAACGGTTCGGCCGGAATCGAGCACGCCTCGACCGTCCGGCCGAGTGCCCTGGTGGGCGCCAGGTGCGGCGCCGATCCGCCGTAAAGGCGGATCAGGTCCGACTCGACGAGGTCGAGCAGCCGCAGCCGGTCTCCCCGCTCGGCCTCGTCCCCGATGTCGTCCACGAACCGCACGAACGCGTAAACCGCCAGAAGATGTTCTCGATATCCGCGCGGCAAAAGCCGCAACCCCACCGGGAAATTCTCACGGTTCGCCTTCGAGAGAATTTCCCTCATGCACTCTTCCTGTAAGGACACCAATTCATGGTTTCCGTAGAAAGGCGATGCAAACGCCGATTTCCCATCCGGCGAAATCCATTGTGGTAAATCGAGGGATAATTTACGGACCGCCGAGACTCTCCCATCCCCGGCGGTACGGCCATGCCCTTTCCGGGCCCGCCACCAGGTCAAGAATTGAAACACCCGCTGTTTTAGCGGCGTGGGCGGGCGGAAACGACGGCCTGCGACCGGCCGCATCGAGGAGGAGCATCGTGACCAGTCCGCAGTGTCCCCCGGCCCGGCGGGTCCGCGACCGCCCCGGCGACGCCGTGGTCGCGCAGCGGCCCCGCCCGCAGTCCCAGGAGGCGGCAGCGGTCCACGATCCCGGGCAGCGCACCGAGCGCCGACCGCCAGCAGTCGCGGGCCGCCGCGCGGTCGGAGTCGTGGAGCAGGAGCGTCGCGCCGCCCCGCAGCCCCGGCGTCACGGTCGCCAGCACCGAGGCCGGATCGGCCGACGCCGTCCAGTCCCTGCCCCACACCGTCCACAGCACCGGGCGCAGCGCCCGCAGGCGGGCCGCGACCAGGGACTCGCAGGCGAGCGCCCCGTACGGCGGGCGGTACCAGACGGGGCGCACACCGGTGACCGCCTCGACGAGATCGGCCGTCCTGGCGATCTCCCCGGCGGCGCGGCCCGGCCGTGTCAGCAGGGCGTTGACGTGCCACCAGCCGTGGACGCCCACCTCGTGCCCCTCCTCGGCCATGCGGCGCCCCAGCTCCGGATGGCGTTGGAGCGCCTCCCCGAGGACGAAGAAGGTCGCCCGGCACCCGAGCCGCCGGAGCTCGTCGAGAAAGCGCGGGGTCGAGCGCGGGTCCGGGCCGTCGTCGAAGGTCAGCGCCACGTGGTCACCGCTTCCCTCACCGCCGAGGGCGGGCAGCAGGCGCCGTACGGCGGGCAGCCAGGTCGCGGCCGGGGCCGCGTGCAGCAACGCCAGCCCGGTCAGCGCCATCGGCAGCACGGCCCGCCTCGTCATCTCATCCCCGGGCAGGGGGACTCGTGACCGCCGCGCGGCGCCTGCTGATCCTGAGCGCGAGCATGGGCTCCGGACACGACGGGGTCGCCGCGGAGCTCGCCAGGCGGCTGACCGCGGACGGCGCGGAGGTGGAGATCATCGATGTCCTCCATCTGGTCCCGTTCCGGCTGGGCCACGCGCTGCGCCGGGGCTACCACTGGACGATCAAACGGGCGCCGTGGCTCTACGAGGTCATCTACCAGGTCTTCTTCACCGCCAAACGGGCGCCGTCGGCATCGCCGCTGACGATCCTGATGGCGGCCCGCCTGAGACGCCTGATCGGCGGCCACCCGCCGGACGAGATCGTCTCGACCTTCCATCTGGCCGCCCAGATGACGGGGCTGCTGAGGCGGCGCGGCCGGTTGCGGACTCCGTGCACGGTGCTGATCATCGACTTCGCCGTGCACCGGCTCTGGTTGCACCCCGGCAACGACCGGCACCTGTGCCCGAACCCCGCCGTCCTGGCACACATCACCGCCGCCACCGGGCGGCCCGCCCTGGCCTGCGCACCCGTCGTGCGACCCGCCTTCCTGGCTCCCGCCGCCGATCGGGCGGGCACGGCCGTCCGGATCGGCGCCGACCCCGGTGCCCGGCTGGTGCTGGTGTCCGGAGGGTCGTGGGGAGTGGGCCGTCCGGAGGAGACCGCGCGTCTCCTGGCGCGGTCCGGCCGGTACACGCCGGTCGTCCTGTGCGGGCGCGACGCCGGCCTTCACCGCCGTCTGGCCGGTTCCGGAACCATGCCGGTCCTCGGCTGGAGGGACGACGTGCCCGACCTGATGGCGGCGGCCTACGCGCTGGTCGACATCAGCGCCGGGCTGACGTGCCAGGAGGCGTTCGCCGCCGGCCTGCCGGTCATCCTGTACCGGCCCATTCCGGGGCACGGGCGCGACGGCGCGCTGGCGATGGCGCGGGCCGGGATGGGCGAGTACGCGCGGGACGGCGCGGCGCTGCTCGACGCGCTGGACCGGCTGGGGGACGAACGGCTGCGCGGCCGCCGGATCGCCCGGGCGGCGGCCCTGTTCGCGGCGGCTCCGGCCGAGACCGTTCTCATCTCCGCGCCGGCGAGGCCCGCGGACGGTCCCGGACGAGAGGCGACTGGGCGAGCAGGAGACTCCCGCAGATGATCGAGACGATGCCCAGCGTCTCCGGCAGGACCCACACACCCGTCCGGATGTCCTCTCCGAACATCGTGGTGCCGTACATGATGCTCGCCACGGGGTCGCTGGTGGTCAACGCCGGCTGCGCGGCCACCAGCGTCCCGCTCTGCAACGCGCTCTGCAGCAGGAACAGGCTGACGAGGCCCGCCGCCACCATCGCGTAGAGCTGCCAGGAGGTGGCCAGCCGGGCGGAATCCTCCTGGAAGACGACGGTGCTCTCCTTGATGAAGGTGGCGGTGAAGGCGAAGCCCACACCGGCGGCCACCCCCAGCGCCGCCGCCCGCGCGGCGCCGGTGACCAGCCGTGACGCCAGTACGAGCCCGGTGACGACGGCGATCGTCACGAGGGTGGCCAGCGCCCACTCCAGCGGAGTCGGCGTCCGGTCCCCCGGGCTGGGGGAGGCGGAGGCCAGCAGCACGGCGAGCCCGCCCGTCATCGCCCCCACCCCGAGCCACGACCGCCGGTCGAGCGCCACGCCGAACATCCATGACATGAGGACCATGGTGAACGGCAGCTCGATGATGAGAACGGGTTGCACCAGCGCCAGCGCGCCCGCGTTCAGCGCGGCGGCCTGGAAGACGAACCCGCCGATCAGCGCGGCGATCCCGCCCAGCCACACCGGTTTACGGACCAGCGCCAGGACGAGGCGGAACCCCTTCAGATACGGCACGGAACGCGCCGCGCGCCGCTGCAGCACCGAGGCGACGGCGTTGCAGCCCGCGGCGAACAACGCCAGTATCACGGAAACCACTGTGTCTCCCCCGTGTGGATGCCGGACGGCGTCTCGTTTGGCCCGCCGGAAACGGAACCCCGAGGTGACGATGCCCGCCCTCACCTGGGCCAATCCGGCCATCTCGGTCAATCCGGCGCGAACGGACGGCATCCCCGTGAGGGCCGGGACGCGGTGGGCGCCGGCCTGATCAGCGGCCGGGCCTTCCGCGGCCTCGCTCGGTCAGCCGTTCGAAGGCGGCGGCCGTGGCGACGTCGCGCGGATAGGTGCGCCGGCCGTGCAGGAGGATGACGGCGTTCGCCGCCAGCGGCACCAGCGTGATCAGGAAGGTGTACTGCAGGCCCCGCGCGCCCCCCGGCTCGCCCGAACCGAGGATGTCCGCCAGGAAGCCGAAGGTCACGGGGGCGACGGCCTCTCCCCCCATCCGCAGGAACGTCCGGACGCTCTCCGCGCGCCCCCACAGCCGGAAGTGGACGACGTCGAGGCGGGCGGCGTCCAGCGGGGGGTTGGCGGCCGACAGCGCGGCGGCCGAGATGACGAAGAACGGCAGCGCGAACAGCACCGACGTGGTGAGCAGGGGCGGGACGAAGAACACCGCGGCGGCCAGGTACGCGACCGCGGGCACCGTCACGCGCGCGCTGACGTGCCCGTGGCGGGTGAGCCAGTCCGCGCTCCGCCCGCCGGTGAGCACCCCCAGCAGGGCACCGGCCCCGAGGAGCGGGATCAGGCCGCTGATCGCCGCCTGGCCGATGCCGTACTGCCGGCTGACGAAGATGACGGCGAAGGTCCGCAGACCGGCGAAGAAGAAGTATCCGATGGAGGAGGCGACGATCAGGACGACGTTCGTCGGGATCCGCAGGATGTAACGCGCCGCCTCCCACATCGACATCCGTGCCGGGTTCCTGCGCGGCAGCAGCGCCCGGTCGGGGGTGACCCCCCGGCCCCGCACCGCGGCCCGCACCACGTCGTCCCGGCTCGGCGGACCGCCGCCGTCCCCACGGCCCGGCGGACCGCCGCCCCTGCGGCCCGGCCCGGGAAGCGGGGTGTCCGCCCCGGGAAGCAGCCGGCTCTGGCCGCCGCGCGCGGGCTCGGGAAGCTTTCGCACGATCACGACCACGAGGGCCATCCCGAGCAGGGCCAGGAACCAGAACGCGAAGCGCCACGACAGCAGGCTCGCGAGATCGCCGCCCACCACCAGCCCGAACCCGGCGCCGAGCAACTCACCGCTCAGGATGAAGCCGTAGATCCGGCCCCGTTCGGCGGGCGGGAAGAAGTCGCCGGTGAGCGAGGCGACCACCGGCCCGGCGGCGGCCGTCACGGCGCCGAGCGCCATCCTGGAGACCAGGAGCCACATGTACGAATCGGCCGCGCCGCTGATCAGCATGCCCACGCTCCACACCGCGATGCTCACGGCCAGGATCCGCACGCGGTTCACCCGGTCGGCCAGCACCCCCATGGGCAGGACACCCAGGGCTCCCATGCCCGAGGACACGGTGATCAGCGCGCCCAGCTCGGTGTTGGTGATGCCCAGGCTCTGCTCGATCTCCTCGCCCACCGCCCCGATGGTTCCCTTGTCCGCGGAGTCGAGGGCGAGCACGCAGCCGAGCACGGCTATGACCTGGAAGCGGGCGGGACCGCCCACGACGACCTCCAGCCGCCGCAGGATCCGCTCCCCCACGCGTGCGAGCACACCGCCCCCTCGGCGCCGCCTGTCCCGGTGACCTCCCCGTTCCGGGGTCGTGGGTTCCGACCCCCGTCTACCACTATCCCCGGAAACGGGAAGGACAAGGCCGGGCCCCCGGAACCTCGTCCTCGCGCGGCGAGGGCACCGGAGAGAAACCGGCCGCGTCCGCGGGCCGCGTGCCCAGCCACCCGGTGTGTCCGATGCATCCGATGTGTCCGGCGCCGAGCCCTCCGTACACCGGGTGAACGCTCACGGCGTGCAGGAGGCGTTCGCGGCGGGGAACCGGAAGGCCGTGCGGGCGAGGGCGCCCACCAGGTTGTCCCAGAACCGGCGTGGGGTCAGCGGGGCCCTCGTGGCCTCCAGCAGGTCCCGGAAGCGGCCGGTGGCCAGCTCACCCCTGATCCGCCCCACCTCCGCCTGGAGGCGCCCGTCCGGCAACGGGGTTCCCGGAGCCATGTGGTCGGCGAGGATGTACTCGGCGGGAAGCGGCTTCTCGTGTCCGACCCGCTGCCCGCACGCCAGCGCCATGTGACTGCCGAGGGGGTTGGCCAGGCCGAGCTGGTCGACGACGAGGACGTCCAGCGGGAGCGACGCCCCCAGCGTGCCCAGAACGTTGCCCCCCACGGCCAGGCGGGCGGGCCGGTCGGCGCGGAGCGGCACCGGCCCCAGCCCCATGTCCGGCAGGTACAGGCCGGTGGCGTTCTCCGCGTTCACCGGGGCCGGCCTGGCGCGGGCATAGGCCTCGGCGGTCACCGGATGCGGATCGTGAGTCCAGGCCACGTAGAAGCCGCGCTCGTCCGCGATCCCGTCCGGCCCGGTGGTCTGTCCGTACGGCACGCCGAACGTCGTGGCGCAGACCACGGCCCACAGCGTCACGGCCGTGCACGCGAGCGCGGTCATGATGTGCGGCGGCAGGACCATGGCGGGAAGCAGGAGGAGCAGCAGAACCGGCAGCATCATCCGGCCGTGCATGAAGTCGCCGCCGACCCGCAGGACGTACAGCAGCATCAGGACCCCGGCCGCGAGCGGGGCCGCCGCGGCGACGAGATCGCGGCGCGTGCGGCAGGCCCACAGCGACAGCGGGATGACCGCCAGCATGGGGCCGACGAGCTGGTAGGTCAGCACGGTGTCCCCGGCGTAGAGGAGACCACGCGCCCACCGGCTCTGGCCGGCCTCCTTGGCCAGCGCGGTGTTGGGCACGAGGAGCCCGTAGTAGCCCATCCGGAAGATCTGGTAGGCGACCGGCAGGGCCATGGAGATCGCGAACCAGCGAGCGGCGGCCCACCGTCCCGGCCACCGCAGTACGAGCAACGCGCCGAAGAAGACCGGGTAGACCAGGGTCAGCTCCGGGCGGACGAGAGGCGCCAGCCCCAGGACGAACACCAGCGGGAGCACCGGGCCGCCCCAGGCCGCCCGGACCAGCGACCACCACGACGCCCCCGTCCACAGGAACACCAGCCCGGTCTCCAGGCCGGAGGTCGCGAACTCCCAGAACGGCGGCAGCGCCAGGACGACCAGTACTCCGGCCGGCAGGAGCCGGCGCGAGCCGCCGTGCAGGAGCGTGGCGCCGTGCACGGCGAACACCACGGCGCCGACCGTGCAGACCAGGCCGAGCAGCACCGAGACATAGGCCACGTCCCCCCGGCTCACCCAGGAGACCAGCGCGACCAGATAGGTCCAGGCGGTGCCGGTGTTGGCCTCTACGCGCTCACCGACGTTGAAGACGGGTCCGTTACCCGCGAGCAGCTGCCGGACGGTCCGCACGGCGATCAGGCCGTCGTCGCTGATCCAGCGGTTCTGCCATCCGGCGAGGGCCGTCACGCCCGCGGCCGCCACCATGATCACGCGGTTCCATGTACGGGCCCACCCCGGCGATCGCGTGACGGTGGAAGCGTGATCGACGTATACGAGCGGGGACAAGATATCCTCCATATCGGTGCGTCGCATTCGCCACAGGATTTCCTCCCGAACACGGAGACCGGTTATCACGCGGTGGCTCCAGCGTAGTTGATCTCTCCTTGTTTCCGGCCGCGCCGAATGGCCGGGCACCGAATACCGACGGTGACCGTCATGCAACTCCGGCCATCACGGGACCTTCACTCGAAAACGGGTCGCCGATTTCCGGAATCCCGTGTGATCGCCGGCGGCGACCACAATGCGCCGCTCTTTTCCCAGGCCAAGGGTTCGGCGTCGAGGAGAACTCCGGCCGGCGGAAAACGACGGTGGACGTCCGTGCACCGTTCCTTGTCGCGAATCTCCCTTACGGAGCGGGAGCGTCGTGGATCATGGTGGAACCGGTCATGTCGTGATCCCTCTTCGATCACGACATGTATATTCGTGAGACCCGACGTCGTAGATCACCGGGTATGACCGGACAGGTCATGTCGGCGCCCGGCGATCCGGCGGCGACGCCGCCGCGCAGCCCGGATTCGGGTGACCGCCCAATTCGCGCGCCGTCTTTCGGTCTCCGCGACCAGGCACGGGCACGCGCGAGGCGGCACAATCCAAGGGACCGCACCACGGGAGGGCCGACCCACATGCAGCGACGACGCCTGCGAGACCTCGGGCACCCGGTCGGCCACCTGGATCCGGGACCGCTCAACGCCATCACCGACGTGGCGGGAGTCCTGGTGGGGCAGACCACCGTCGTCGACGAGGGCAGGGGCGTCTACTCGGGCGTCACCGCCGTCGTGCCGGCCGCGCTGACCGACGACCGGGCCCGTACCGTCCCCGCCGGGCTGCACGTCGGCAACGGCTACGGGAAGTTCGTGGGGGCCACACAGATCATGGAGCTCGGCGAGCTGGAGACGCCCGTCCTGCTGACCTCCACGCTGTCCACGTTCGGGGTCGCCGACAGCCTGCTGAGCTGGCTCATCGACCGCCGCCGCGAGCCGGTCGTCTCGGTGAACCCGGTGGTCGGCGAGGTCAACAACGGCTGGCTGTCGACGGGAGACCCGCGCCCGGTCACCACCGGGCACGTCTACGCCGCCCTTGACCGGGCATCCGGCGGGCCGGTGGCGATGGGCAACGTCGGCGGCGGCACGGGGGCCTGCGCGCTCGGCTTCAAGGCGGGCATCGGTACGGCTTCACGCCGGGTGTCCCTGTGCGGCCGCGAGACGACGGTGGGCGTGCTGGTCCAGGCGAACATGGGCGGGGACCTGCGGCTCCTGGGCCGCACGATCACCCCGGAGAGCCTGGGGCTGAGAAGGGCGGGACCTTCGGGCGAGCGCGGCTCCTGCGTCGTGGTGGTCGCCCTCGACATCGCCTGCGGCGCCCTGCAGCTGTCCCGGATCGCGGCCAGGGGCGTCTTCGCCCTGGGCAGGGTCGGCGCCTCCTACAGCCACGGCAGCGGCGACTACGGGCTGGCCTTCTCCGCCGAGCCCTCCGACGCCCCCAGGACGCTGCCCCCGGCCGAGCTCGACACCGTCTTCGCCGCCGTCCTGGAGTCGGTGGAGGAAGCGGTCGTCGACGCTCTGCTGGCCGCACGGACCGTTCACGCGCCGAACGGCCGCGTGGCCGCCGCCCTGCCGCACGAGGCGCTCCACGCGTGAAACCGGTCACGGCGCGGCCCCGCGCCGAATATCCGGAACAGATGCCCCTCGCATAGGGATTTCGGCCTTCGGGAGGGCCGGGTACGGAGATCGGCGGCGGGCGAAGATTCCCCGGGAAACGCCGGTGACGGGCGATCCGCTCGCCGGAGCGGGAATTCGGGCCGAGCACGACCGGACCGGATCGGCGCCGGTCGCCGCCGCCCGAAATCGCCGATCAGCGCCGTCAGCGTCGCCGTCGCCGCCGTCACCCGCCATCGTCACCGCCGTCGCGGAAGCCGCCGGTGAGATCCGAATCGCCGGAAAATCACAAGAAGCGGCCCCTCTTTCTTTTTCCGCGTACCGCGCGATATTCCTGGAAAGGAGAAGCGGCCAGATTCCAGTGATCCACCCGGGAAAGGGACATCGATGAACGAGTCTGCCGCCTCCGTACGGGGGCAGAGGATCAGCGCGGCGGCGGAGCGTACCGGCGGGGAGGAGGGGGGCTGGTACGTGGACGACCGCTGCACGAACTGCGACGTCGCCCGGCAGCTCGCGCCGGGGTTGATCGGCGAGGCGGGCGGCCGTTCGGTGATGCTCCGCCAGCCGTACGGCGCGGCGGAGACCGAGCAGGTGCGGGCGGCCGCCTTCGCCTGCCCCACCCGGTCGATCCGTCACTCCTCCCGGCCTCCGGGCCCGGAGACGGATCCCTTCCCGATCGGCCTCGACGACGCCGTCCTGCTGTGCGGGCACAACTCCCGGCGCACGGCGGGGGCCAACTCCTACCTACTGCGCCGCCCGTCCGGGACCGTGATGATGATCGACACCCCACGCTGGGACCGGGGACTGGCCTCGCGGTACGAAACGCTGGGCCCCGTCACCGACGTGCTGCTCACGCACCGCGACCACGCCGCGCACGGCCGCCGCTACGCCGACCGATTCGGCGCCCGCCTGTGGATCCACGAAGGCGACCTCGACGCCGCGCCGGACGCCGACCAGGTGATCCGGGGCGTCGATCCGGTCGAGATCGCCGAGAACGTCGTGGCGTACCCCCTCCCCGGGCACACCCGGGGGAGCGTGCTCTACGTCGCCGACGAGCGATACTGCTTCAGCGGCGACAGCTTCTACTGGTCACGTACCACGGAGGACCTCGAAGTGGCCGAGAGCGTCACGTGGTACTCCATAGCGGAACTGGCCGCCTCCCTGACCCGCACGGCCGGCCGGCTCCGCTTCGAGTGGCTCCTGCCGGGGCACGGTGGCCGCAAACGGCTTCCGGCCCCGGAGATGGCCCGGCGGCTGGGCGAACTCACGGCACGCGTGCGGACGCTCCGGCCTCGTCCCATCGACTTCTCCGCCGTGCGATGGTGAGCGCCTCCCCCACGATCCGCGGGCCACGGCGCCCCTCCCCCGGCTTCCGGCACGAGGCCGGGGCCGGGGCCGGGGGAAGAGGCGCCGTCCCGGGTCACCAGGTGATCGCGACGCGCTCGACCCCTCCGCCGAGTGCGGTCTTGTGCTCGACCAGTTCCTCGACGGGTACGGCGAGGGCCAGCGTGGGGAAGCGCCGGAACAGGCTGCCGAACACCGTCCGCAGCTCCACCCTGGCCAGGCTCGCCCCGATGCAGTAGTGGACCGCGTAGCCGAATCCGAGGTGCTGGTGGCCGAGGTCGCGGGCGATGTCGAAGCGGTCGGGGTCGGCGAAGGCCCGCTCGTCGCGGTTGGCCGCCGTCATGGCGATGATCACCGCATCTCCGCGTTCGATCTCCACACCGCCGATGGTCACGTCCTCGTGGGCGTAGCGGGGCATGCCGTGGTTGCTCGGCGCTGACATCCGCAGGATCTCCTCGACCGCCCCCTCCGCCAGCGACGGGTCGGCGACCAGGGCGTCGCGCTGCCCGGGATTGGACAGCAGCAGGAGCACGCCGTAGTCGATCTGGTTGACGGTCGTCTCGTGGCCCGCGAACAACAGCCCCGCCGACAGCAGGGCGGCCTCCTCATCGGACACGTCGCCGGCCATCGCCAGATCGGAGAACACGTCTTCGGCCGGGTGCGCCCGCTTGTCGGCGACGATCTTCCCGGTGTACTCGCCCAGCGCGTCCATCGCGGCTTGGGCCCGCTGCGGATCGCGCAGGTCCGCCACCGTCTCGGCCAGTTTCCTGAAGTATTCGCGATCGCCGTACGGCACGCCGAGCAGTTCGCAGATCACCAGTATGGGCAGCGGCAGGGAGAGCTGCTCCCGCAGGTCGGCCGGGGGTCCCAGCTCGGCCATGTCGTCGAGGAGCCCGTCGACGAGCTCCTGGACACGCGGTGTGAGGGCCACCATCCTGCGGGCGGAGAAGGCGGGGGCGAAGATCCGGCGCATCCGCTCGTGCTTGGCCTTCTCCACCTCGATGCTCTCCTTGCGCGGGCCGCCGAGCAGCACCGAGCTGGAGATCCTGGCGGCCCGTTCGGGGACGGGGGTCGCGCGGCCGAGACGCCGGTCGGCGAAGGCCTCCCTGGCCTCGTCGTAGCCGGTCACCAGCCAGGCGACGTCGCCCGCCTGGGTTCGCACCCGGGTCACCGGCTCGCTGCCCCGCAGCGTGTGGTACATCTGCGGAAGATCGAGAGGGTTGCCCCGCTCAAAGGGGAGTTCGGGCAGGTCTACGGGATCCATAAAATCTTTGCCATAATCGCCCATGGCCGAGAGATACCCCCTGAAGTCGACGGCGGACCGTTCTCCAAACCTCTCACCAAACGCTTTGTCCGACAAGGAGATATTTATTGCTCTGAATCAGCAATTATTTGACGATATACGGCAAGGATTAAGGATCTTACGACCGTCTTGACTCATCTTAACCGTCCTGGTGCATGTCGGAGGCCGGGATCGGAACTCCAGGCGTCGCCTCCCTCAGGACGCCCGCCCCGGACTCCTCGACGCCGCCGTGCGTGAGGCGGCGCGGGCGCCGAGACGGCCGCCCCGGGCGGCCCCGTCACCGGCCGCCGGCGGGAGATGGATCGCGCCGTGGACGCCGAGTGCCTCGTCGACGGTGATGATCGCCACGTGCGGCGCGCCGAAGAGGCCGAAGTTCTTCATCGTCTGCGCGGCCGACGCCTCGCGGTCGCCCGGCTCGATCCCGACGCTCGTGTACAGCCGCGGCGCGCCCGCGCGAACTCGGACCGCGGCCCGAGTCCCGTTTCGAGGGAAACTCCGTTTCCGCACGGAAACGACGTCGACCGGATTCCGGGCGCGGCGGCGGACCGGCTCCGGGAGCGGTCATGGCCGGAGGACGCCGCTCCGGAGATCTCACCCACCGGGACGGCGACCGGCCGGTTCCGGCGGAACCGGCCTGGTCATATGCTCGGGATTAGCGGGTTTCCGCGAGATGTTCGCCTCAGCCGTGGCGATCGGCACAGCGGCCCTCCTCGGAGGTGACCGGCCGGAGGGAAGGCAGCCGCGTCGCACGCGTCCGCTCGCGGGGAGGAGGGCGACACCATGACCGACGCCCGGGAGGTTCGCGACGGCTACACCGCCGCGTTCAACCTTCACGACATGGACGCCTTGCTGCGCACCGTCAGCCCGGCCGGGGTAACCGTCAGCCCCGAAGGCCTGTCCCAGGGACACGAGGAGCTCGCCTCGTACCTGGAGGAGTTCTGGGAGGCGTTTCCGGACATCCGCGCGGTGGTCGTGGAGTCGTTCGACGTCGGCGACGACGTGACGGTCGACGAGGTGGTGATGGTGGGCACCCACAAGGGACCGTACCTCCTGCCCGACGGCCAGGTGATCCCGGCGACGGGCCGTCCCGTGTCGCTGCGCTGCTGCTATGTCTGCACGATCGAGAACCGGCTCATCGTGAGCCTGCGCCTCTACTTCGACCAGGCGGAGCTGTTCGCCCAGCTCGGTTCTCCCTGCCCGTGATCCCGCCTGCCCGCGCCGGGACCGCCCACACCCGGATCCGTGCAACTTCGCCGCCATTTTCTCCGAACGAGAAAACAAAGAACGCCCTCACCGTTTTCATCTGATTCGCCGGGTCGATTCCGGCGTCACCGCGGGCGCTCCCCCTCCAGATATCAAGCAATCAAATCACCACATTTCATCAAATGCGGCAATCAATATTCGCTTTGCCGGATATCGTGTTGAAGCGGGGTGATCCTATGGCAGAACCGTTGACCCCCTCGCGGCCCGGCGGCGAGCCGGTGGAGGCACTGCTGCGTGCCGCGCAGTTCTTCACCGCGGGCACACCGTCGCGGGACTACCGCGAGGTCCAGCACGACAACGGCCGCCAGGCCGAGGAGTTCTACCGTGAACGCTGGCGCCACGACAAGGTGGTCCGCTCCACGCACGGCGTGAACTGCACCGGCTCGTGCTCGTGGAAGGTCTACGTCAAGGACGGCATCATCACCTGGGAGACCCAGCAGACCGACTATCCCTCGGTCGGGGCGGACTCACCCGAGTACGAGCCGCGGGGCTGCCCGCGGGGAGCGTCGTTCTCCTGGTACACCTACTCCCCCGCACGGGTGCGCTATCCGTACGTCCGGGGTCCCCTGCTGGAGATCTGGCGGGAGGCGCGCGAACGGCTCGGCGACCCCGTCACCGCCTGGGCGGAGATCACCGATGATCCGGAACGCGCGGGCCGTTACAAGAGCGCGCGGGGAAAGGGGGGATTCGTCCGCTCCTCCTGGCCGGAGGTGAGCGAGCTGATCGCGGCCGCCCACGTGCACACGATCAAGAAGTACGGTCCCGACCGGGTCGCGGGGTTCTCCCCCATCCCGGGCATGTCGCTGGTGTCCTACACGGCGGGGACGCGCTTCCTGTCGATGATCGGCGGCACGATCCTGTCGTTCTACGACTGGTACGCCGACCTGCCGATCGCCTCGCCGCAGGTCCTCGGCGACCAGACCGACGTGCCCGAGTCCGGCGACTGGTGGAACTCCTCCTACCTGATGGTCTGGGGGACGAACCTGCCGATCACCCGTACCCCGGACGCGCACTTCATGACCGAGGCGCGCTACCGGGGCCAGAAGGTCGTGGTGGTCTCCCCTGACTACTCCGACCACACCAAGTTCGCCGACGACTGGCTGGCGGCCCGTCCCGGCACCGACGGAGCGCTGGCCATGGCGATGGGGCACGTCGTCCTGTCGGAGTTCTTCCGCGACCGCCAGGTCCCCTACTTCACCGGCTACGTCAAGTCCTACACCGACCTGCCGCTCCTGGTGACGCTGGCCGAGCGCGGCGAGACGTACGTGCCGGACCGCTTCCTGACCGCCGCCGACCTCGGCGACACCGGTGAGGGGGCGGCGCACAAGCAGGTGCTGCTCGACGCGGCGGACGGTGCGCCGAAGGTGCCCGGCGGCTCGCTCGGCTTCCGCTTCGGCGAGTCGGGCAAGGGCCGCTGGAACCTCGACCTGGGCGGGATCGATCCGCTGCTGACGCTGTACGGCAGGCACACCGAGGCGGTCCCGGTGGACCTGCCCCGCTTCGACGTCGGCGCGACCGAGGGCGGCACGACCGTGCGCCGCGGGGTACCGGTGACGCGGATCGCCGGCCGTCTGGTGACGACGGTCTTCGACCTGGTGATGGCGCACTACGCCGTACGGCGCGACGGGCTGCCCGGCCGGTGGCCCTCCGGGTACGACGACCCCGTGCCGTTCACCCCGGCCTGGCAGGAGACGATCACCTCCGTACCGGCCGCCGCGGCCGTCCGGGTCGCCCGGGAGTTCGCCCGCAACGCGGAGGTCTCCCGGGGCCGGTCGATGATCTGCATGGGCGGCGGCACCAACCAGTGGTGCCACTCCGACCAGACCTACCGGTCCTTCCTCACCCTGATCATGCTGTGCGGCTGCCAGGGGGTGAACGGCGGGGGCTGGGCGCACTACGTCGGGCAGGAGAAGATCCGCCCGCTCACCGGCTGGACCCAGCTCGCGTTCGCGCTCGACTGGCAGCGCCCCACCAGGCAGACGGCCGCCACGCCGTACTGGTACATGCACACCGACCAGTGGCGGTACGAGCTGTTCGGCGCGGAGGAGCTCGCCAGCCCGCTCGGGCGCGGGCTGTTCACGGGCCGGTCCTTCGCCGACTGCGTCGTCCAGGCCCAGCGGCTGGGCTGGACGTCCGCGCAGCCGACCTTCGACCGCAACCCGCTCGACCTCGCCGACGAGGCCGCGCGGGCCGGCCGCCCGGTCTCCGACCACATCGTGGACGAGCTGAAGGCGGGACGGCTGCGCTTCGCGGCGGAGGATCCCGACGATCCGCGCAACTTCCCGCGTGTCCTCACCCTCTGGCGGGCCAACCTGTTCGGCTCGTCGGGCAAGGGCATGGAGTACTTCATGCGGCACCTGCTCGGCGCCGACGACGCGATCCGGGCCGGGGAGTCGCCGCCCCGCGTGCGCCCGGCCGAGGTGACCTGGCACGCCGAGGCGCCCCGCGGCAAGCTCGACCTGCTCGTCACGATCGACTTCCGGATGACCGGCACCTGCACCTACTCGGACGTGGTGCTGCCCGCCGCGACCTGGTACGAGAAGTACGACCTGTCGACCACGGACATGCACCCGTTCATCCACTCCTTCAACCCGGCCATCGCCCCGCCGTGGGAGGCGCGTTCGGACTTCGAGGCGTTCACCGCGATCGCCGAGGAGGTGTCCCGGCTCGGCGCCGTCCACCTGGGCACCCGTACGGACGTGGTCGCCGCGCCGCTCACCCACGACACCCCGGACGAGCTGGCCCAGCCGGGCGGCCGGGTCCTCGACTGGAAGGCCGGGCAGTGCGAGCCGGTGCCGGGCGTGACGATGCCGAAGCTGGTCACGATCGAGCGGGACTACGGTGCCGTGGCCGCCAGGATGGCGGCGCTCGGCCCGCTCGTCGACACCCTCGGCACCGCGGTGAAGGGGATCTCGTGGGTGCCGTCGGCCGCCGTGGAACAGCTCGGGCGGGACAACGGCCGGGTGCGCGGCGGGCCGGGCGACGGCCGTCCCTCGCTGACGCGCGACGTGCACATGGCCGAGGCGATCATGACGCTCTCCTGCAGCACCAACGGGCAGGTGGCCGCGCAGGCGTGGGAGGCGCTGCGGGAGCGCACGGGGGTGGGCTTCGACGATCTGGCGGAGGAGAGCGCCGAGCGCCGCATCACGTTCGCCGACACCCAGGTGCAGCCCAGGGCCGTGTTCGTCTCCCCGGAGTGGTCGGGCATGGAGAGCGACCGGCGCCGCTACTCGCCGTTCACGCTGAACGTCGAACGCGGGAAGCCGTGGCACACGCTGAGCGGGCGCATGCACTTCTTCCTCGACCACGACTGGCTCGCCGAGTACGGCGAGATCCTGCCGAACTACCGGCCGCCGCTCAACTACGCCCGGCTGTTCGGAGCCCAGGGGCTCGGGGAGGAGAACCGCCCGGAGGTGACGGTGCGCTATCTCACCCCGCACTCCAAGTGGTCGATCCACTCCGAGTACCAGGACAACCTGCACATGCTGCGGCTGTTCCGCGGCGGCCCGGTCATCTGGATGAGCGACCGGGACGCCGCGAAGATCGGCGTGGCGGACAACGACTGGATCGAGGCGTACAACCGCAACGGCGTGGTCGCCTGCCGTGCCGTGGTCAGCCACCGGATGCCCGAGGGGACGGTCTTCATGTACCACGCCAAGGACCGCAACCTGCTGACCCCCTACACGGAGATCTCCGGCTGGCCCGGAGGCGCGGACAACTCCCTGACCCGGGTGCTCGTCAAACCCACCCACATGATCGGCGGGTACGGCCAGCTGTCGTTCGCGTTCAACTACTACGGCCCCGCGGGGTTCCAGCGCGACGAGTTCGTGGTCATCCGCAGACGATCGCAGGAGGTGCGGTTCTGATGCGCATCATGGCGCAGGTCGCGATGGTGATGAACCTCGACAAGTGCATCGGCTGTCACACCTGCTCGGTCACCTGCAAGCAGACCTGGACCAACCGGCCCGGCCTCGAGTACGTCTACTTCAACAACGTCGAGACCAAGCCCGGCGTGGGCTACCCCAAACGCTACGAGGACCAGGAGAAGTGGCGGGGCGGCTGGACGCTGGACGGGAAGGGACGGCTCCGCCTCAAGGCGGGCGGCCGGCTGCGGCGCCTGCTGGAGATGTTCTACAACCCCGATCTGCCGTCGATCGACGACTACGGGGAACCGTGGACCTACGACTACGGCACCGTCATCGACGCGCCGCTGGGCACGCCCAACCCCAGCGCGCACTCGATCTCCACCCTCACCGGCAGGGACATGCGCATCCGGTGGGGCAGCAACTTCGACGACGACCTGGCGGGCGCGCCGGAGCACGCCCTGGACGACCCGAACCTCGCCGGGCTCGAAGAGCGGGTGCGGATGGAGTTCGAGCAGGTCTTCATGTTCTACCTGCCCCGCATCTGCGAGCACTGCCTGAACCCCTCGTGCGTGGCCTCGTGCCCGTCGGGGGCGATGTACAAGCGGAACGAGGACGGCATCGTCCTGGTCGACCAGAACCGGTGCCGGGGCTGGCGGTTCTGCGTGTCGGGCTGCCCGTACAAGAAGGTGTACTTCAACTACAAGACCGGCAAGGCCGAGAAGTGCACGTTCTGCTTCCCCAGGATCGAGTCGGGTGAGCCGACGATCTGCTCGGAGACGTGCGTCGGGCGGCTGCGCTACCTCGGGCTGCTCCTCTACGACGCGGACGCGGTGCTCGGCGCCGCGTCGGCCCCGGACCCGCAGGACCTGTACGAGGCGCAGCTGTCGGTGTTCCTCGACCCGGAGGACCCGGCGATCCGGGCGGAGGCCGCGCGCCAGGGCATCGCGGACGACTGGATCGAGGCGGCCCGCCGCTCCCCGGTGCACGCGCTGGCCGTACGTCACCGGGTGGCGCTGCCGCTGCATCCCGAGTTCCGGACGCTGCCCATGGTCTGGTACATCCCGCCCCTGTCGCCGGTCGCCGACGTGGTGCACGCCGAGGGATACGACCCCGCCGACCCCGACCGGGTCTTCGCCACCATCGACTCGCTGCGCGTGCCCGTCGAGTATCTGGCCAACCTCTTCACCGCGGGCAGGGTGGAGACCGTGCGCCTGGTGCTGCGCAGGCTCGCCGCGGTCAGGGCGACCATGCGGGCCGTACAGCTGGGCCGGGACCCCGGCGAGGACCTGCCGCGCTCGGTCGGCATGACCGCGGACGACGTCGACGACCTGTACCGGCTGCTGGCGATCGCCAAGTACGAGGAGCGCTACGTCATCCCGCGGGTCCACGCGGAGGAGGCCGGGGCGCTGACCGCCCAGCACCAGCAGCTGTTCTGCAGCCTCGACGGCGACGGCGGGCCCGGCATGGGCGGCCAGGGGTATCCGCCCCCGGCCGGAAGCCCGTCCTCGTCCGAGGGACCTCCCATGTTCCGCGGGAACGACGGGCGGACGCACGCCAACCTGCTCGGCTGGGACGGCACCGGCGACCCCTCACGCCTGTTCCCCGGGCAGGACACGGCATGAACGGGACGGAGACGGCCTTCAAACTCGCGTCGGTGCTGCTGCAGTATCCGGTCCCGGCCCTCTCTGAGGGGGTGGACCGGCTCGACGAGGCCGCGCGCGCCACGCCCAGGGCGGCGCGCGCGGAGTTCGCCGCCTTCCTCGCCTGGCTGCGGGCGACCCCGCCGGGCGAGGTCGCCCGGCACTACGTGGAGACCTTCGACCTGCACCACCGCTGCGCGCTCTACCTGAGCTACCACCGGTACGGCGACACGCGCAAACGCGGGATGGCGATGCTCGCCTACAAGGCCGCCTACCGCCGCGCGGGATTCCGGCCGCCGGAGAACGAACTGCCCGACTTCCTGCCGCTGGTGCTCGAGTTCGCCGCGCTCAGCCGGGAGGGGGTGGGGCTGCTACGCCGCCGCCGTACCGACCTCGACCTGCTCCGCCGGGCGCTCGAGGCGGCGGGCACGCCGTACGCGCACGTCGTCGAGGCGGTCTGCGCGCTGCTTCCGAGACTGCGGCGCGAGGAGCTCCGGACGGTGCGGGCGCTGTGGGAGAACGGGCCGCCCACCGAGGAGGTCGGCCTGGAACCGTTCGCACCGCCCGAGTATCTGTCGGGACGGCCTCCGGAACCGGGGAGGCGGTCATGACCGAGCCGAGCACCCTGGATGTGTTCTGGTGGGTCATCCTGCCGTACGTCGCCATGACCGTCTTCGTCGTCGGTCACGTCTGGCGGTGGCGCTACGACAGGTTCGGCTGGGACTGCTACTCGACCGAGCTCCTGGAGCACCGCCTGCTCAAGTGGGGCGCGCCGCTGTTCCACTACGGGGCGTTCGCCGCGATCCTCGGTCACGTCATGGGCATCCTCGTCCCCGTCTCGGTCACCCGCGCCCTCGGCGTCCCGGAGGGCGTCTACCGGTGGTTCTCGGCGGTGGGCGGCGCGCTGGCCGCGGTCGTCGTGATCGTCGGCATCGCGATCCTCGCGAGCCGCCGGATGTTCGTCGCACGGGTCAGGGCCACCACGGCGAAGATCGACTACGTCGCGCTGATCCTGCTGCTGATCATCGTGCTCACCGGGATCGCCCCAACCGTCGGCTGGAACCTCCTGGGCTCCGGCTACGACTACCGGCTCACCGTCGCCCCGTGGTTCCGCGGCCTGTTCATCGGATCGCCCGACGTCAGGGCCATGACGACCACCCCGGTGATCTACCAGCTCCACGCGACGGCCGCCTGGGCCATCTGGGCGGTCTGGCCGTTCAGCCGCCTGGTCCACGCCTGGAGCTTCCCGCTGTGGTACCTGTGGCGGCCGTTCGTCGTCTATCGCAGCCGCGGGGTCATCATGCCCCCGGAACCGGGTACCGCCGGCCGCAGATGGCGCAGGATCGGCGGACCGGCCTGAGATGCGCCGCCGGTGCCGGGACCCCGGCGCCAGGACAGGGAACGTGGCGACCGGAAGAGAACCATAAAGAAACTTAACTGACAATCTTCTTAACAGTTAGGCAGGGGTCGAGTTATGCTGCCGACGGCGCGCCACCCCGGCGTCGCCGTACGACCCGGCACCGACTCCGCGCGCCACAACCCCCCTGGCGCGTCGGGTGAAAGGAGCTCAGATGAGCGTCAGGAAACGGCTGCTCACAGCTCTCGCCCTCCTCGTGTCCGCCCCCCTGGCGGTGACCCTCTCCCCCGCGAGCCCGGCCAGCGCCCACGGCTGGATCACCTCCCCGCCCAGCCGGCAGGACATGTGCGCCAACAAGAAGGTCACCGGCTGCGGCGGACTGGAGTACGAACCGCAGAGCGTCGAGGCCCCCAAGGGATCCCGCCTGTGCAGCGGCGGCAGCCGCTGGAAGGTGCTCGACAACGAGAGCAAGGGCTGGCCGACGACGACGGTCTCCAGCACGGTCACCTTCCAGTGGCGGCTGAGCGCGGCGCACCGCACCAGCACCTGGCAGTACTACGTCGACGGCACCCTGTTCAAGACCTTCAACCAGGGCAACACCCAGCCGCCGTCGAACATCTCGCACTCCCTCAGCGGGCTGCCCAGCGGGCGCCACAAGATCCTCGCCGTCTGGAACGTCGCCGACACCGGGAACGCGTTCTACAACTGCGTCGACCTCCAGGTCCGCTGAGCCCGATCCAACGCCGCGGTCGCGGGCGGAAGGGACGTCCCCTCCGTCCACGGCCGTACCCGAAGACGCCCGTAGAGGGCCGGAGGCTACGCGGGCGGGATGTTGGCGTTGAGCCGGAACAGGTTCCGCGGATCGTAGCGTCCCTTGAGCTCGGTGAGCCGCCGGAGGTTCTCCCCGAAGGCCGCGGAGACGAGCTCGGGCGTCTTCGCGGGCTCCTCACCGTCGAAGTTCAGGTACGTTCCTCCCGTCGAGAGCTCCTCGGCCCGGCCGATCGTCCGGCGCACCCAGGCGACATGGTCCGCCGCGCCGTGGTGGTCGACCCAGTTGCCGTCCACGCTGAGCATGCAGCGCGCGTCGCGATCGCCGAACGCCGTGTCGTGCGGGCCCACGCGGCTCACCGCCCCGCCGAGCAACGGCACGTGGACCATGCTCTGCGGCGTGGTCCGCGCGAGCCCGCCGCCCACGATCAGATCCACCGCCCGGCCGGTCAGCTCCTTCAGGAAAAGGGACTTCCAGTAGCTGGCCAGCGCGCCCTTCGCGAAGAAGAAGTCGAAGGCCGACTGGAACATGCGGTACGGCATCGGGCCGCTCGGATCGGCGAGCGGGGTGCCCAGATGCCGGACCGGCCGCAGGACCTCCTCCCCCTCCTCGGGAGGTCCCGCGTACACGGCGCCGGTGATGAGCAGCTGCCGGCCGTGGACCTGCGGCGGCATGTGGGGGTCCTCCGGCGCCGTCCAGAACATGGCCCTGGTGGTGACCTCGTCGGGCACCGTGTCCGCCCAGTCGCGCCAGGCACGGAAGACCTCGCCGAAGTCGTCGGCGTACATCGGCACCGCGCACATGACGACCGGCCCGAGGGGGTGCGCGGTGAACTCGAAGGCCGTCACCACGCCGAAGTTGCCGCCGCCGCCGCGCAGCCCCCAGAACAGGTCCGCGTTCTCCGACTCGCTCGCCCGCAGCAGCCGCCCGTCGGCGGTGACGATCTCGGCCGCCCGCAGATTGTCGCAGGACAGGCCGTATTTACGGTGCAGCCATCCGATGCCGCCGCCCAGCGTGAGCCCCGCGACACCGGTCGTGGACACGATGCCCCCGGCGACCACGAGGCCGAAGACCTGGGTTTCCCGGTCGACGTCCCCCCACGTCGCGCCGCCCTGGACACGGACCGTCCGGGAGCCGGGATCGACCCAGACGCCCCGCATCCCGGACAGGTCGATCAGCAGGCCGCGGTCGCGGACGCTGTGACCGGCGACGCTGTGGCCGCCGCCGCGCACCGCCGCCAGCAGGCCGTGCTCGCGGGCCAGATCGACGGCGTCGATGACGTCCGCCGCGCCCGAGCACCTCATGACGAGGGCGGGCCGGCGGTCGATCAGCGCGTTCTGGACCGCCCGCACCTCGTCGTAGCCGTCGTCCTCCCGCGTGAGGAGGGAACCGTGGAAGGTCGTCCGGAGTTCCGCGAGCTTCTCGTCGTCCAGCGTGGCGGTCCCGCCCGAGAGCCTCTCGACCTCGATCGGCATCGGCTTCTCCCTCCATGACCGGCGGGTGTCCCCGAGGCGCGGGCGTCCCGGAACGGGGATGTGCTCCTCTCCCGTCAGGCTACGCCCGCCGCGTGCGAGACCCGCGTGGCGGCCCCCGCCGGCGCCCCGGTGATCGGCGATCGTGGGCCGGTCAGCGGGCGCCGGCCGGGGCCGCCGTCACAAACGTCACCGCGTCACGAACGTCACCGCGTCACGAGCGGCGCCGGCGGCCGAACAGCAGGTAGGCCAGCGGACCGACGGGCTGGACGAACAGGGCCGGCCACCACAGCGGTTTGGCCCCCTTCACCTCGTCCGCGGGCCTGCGCCACAGGTCGACGACGGCCGTGGCGGTGAGGGAGAGCTCGACCGAGGCGAGGACCAGGATCGCGGCGCGCTGCCGCTCCGACAGGTCCCGCCACCGCTTCCGTGTGCTGTTCACATCTTCTCCTTGAAGGGGTTGGCATTCTGTGGACGTCCGGCACCGACGCATGACGGCGCCCGCCCTTTCGGCGGGCGGGCGTCGCGGTCCCGGGACGGGTGTGGTGAGCCGCCGTCTGTCTCGGCGCCGGGGAGGCACCGGGGAGGCGCTTACCGGCGGCGGCACCCGTGGAACCGTACGCCGCCGGTCCGCGCCCCGATCAGCCGGGTTCCATCTGGGGGCGCCGGAACCGGCGGGGCGCCTCGGCCCAGCGGGCGTGGATCACCGCCAGCGCCCGCTCCAGCGCCTGCTCCGGGGACGCGCTGGTGTCGATCTCGATCGCGTCGGGCCAGGGGGCCATCCGCTCCGTCATGATCTCGGCGATCGCCCGGTCGGCGTCGGAGACCCCGCCGGTACGGGCCGCCAGGCGTTCGACCGTGACCTGCGGCAGAGCGGTGCACAGCAGGGAGACGCGGTCGCTGGAGGTTCGCCGGGCGAGGTGTCCGGCCGCCGCCCGGCGCTCCTCGTCGATCCAGGAGGCGTCGAGAATGACGGACTCGCCGTGCTGAAGCAGCGTCCCGGCTCGCGACAGCAGTTCCGCGTAGGTGCGCTCGGTGTGCTCGGGGCTGTAGAGGCCCTCGCCGAAGGGGGCGGGCGCGGGCTGTTCGGGCGCGATGCCGGCCAGTTCCTTGCGGACGCGGTCGCTGTTCAGCAGGGTGTAGCCCAGGCGGTCGGCCAGCGCGGCGGCCAGCGTCGACTTGCCGGTCCCGGGTGATCCGCCGACGAGGACCAGGGTGACCGCGGCCGCCTGGAGGTGACGCAGCGTGAGCTCGGCGAGGCGGCGGGCCTCCCATGCCGCATCCGAGTTGTTCTGTTCGTGCCGGAAGCAGGCGACCTTGGCGCGGACGAAGGCCCGGTAGGCGACGTAGTGGTGCCACAGCGCGGGCGGAGCGGGATCGTCGGTGAACTCGACGTAGCGGTGCAGCAGCACCTCGGCCAGCCGGGGCGCGCCCAGCCGTTCCAGATCCATGGCCAGGAAGGCGACGTCGTCGAGACCGTCGACGAAGCGCAGCCGTTCGTCGAACTCCAGGCAGTCCAGGATGCGGGGGCCGTCGTCCAGGCAGAAGACGTCCTCGGCGAGCAGATCGCCGTGGCCGTCCACGACGCGGCCCTCCGCGACGCGGGTGGCGAACAGGGGTTCACGGCCGTCGAGGAAGCGTGTGGTGAGCCGTTCGATCTCCTGGACGGTCCCGGGATCGAGCGCCGCACCGGCGAGCGCCCGGACCTGGTCGATGTTCGCGGTCCAGCGGGACCGCAGGGCCTCCCGTCCTCCTTCCCGATCGATCCGCGGATCGTGGCGTGACCGTCCGTGCATGCCGGCGACCATCCGGGCGATCCGGAGCAGGTGCTCCTCGACCGGTTTTCCCGCGCGGACCAGGGCGGCGAGGCGGCGATCCTCGGGCATTCTCCGCATCACCACGAGGTGGTCGCAGACCTCTCCGTCCGGCCCCAGCACGTCGGCGACCCCCTCGTAGACGTCCGGGGCCAGCCGCCTGTTGAGCTCCACCTCCCGGTGGCAGGCGGCCTGCCTGGCCTGACGGGTGGTGAAGTCCAGGAAACCCACGTCCACCGGCTTCTTGAGCTTGAACGCGTGGTCCCCCATGAGGACCACGACGGCGATATGCGTCTCTTTGATCTGCGCCCACGGTCTCATCGACGGTGCCTCCGTGCTCCGGCCCGCTCCAGGCGACCGAGACACCGGACGAACGGGTGGGGCCGTCCCCGGCGTGGTCTCGGGTGGGGCAGGCTTCCCCCCTGCCTGACTCCTCCCCCGGTCACGGCCGGTGAACCGGTCTCCCCGGTCACGGATCGCGGCGGCCGGCGGCCGGCGGCCCGGACCGTCCCACGGGTGATCACGCCCGGACCACGGCCACCGGGCAGTGCGCGCGGTGGAGCACGCCACGGCTGACGGAGCCCATCACCATCGCGCCGAGGGCACCCCTGCCGTGGGACCCCACGACCAGCAGACCGGCCTGCGCCGAGACGTCCACCAGGGCCGGTACCGGGTGGGAGCACGTCACCTCCTGCACGACCTCGACTTCGGGGAACCTCTCCCGCCAGGGCGCGAGCGCGTCGGCGACCAGCCGCTGCTGCTCCTGCCGTATCCCGGCGATGTCATGGACCGTCTCCGGCATGAACGCGTGGAGCGGCACCTGCCAGGCGCGCAGAGCCCGCAGCCCGCCCCCGCGCAGCCGGGCCTGCTCGAAGGCGAAGCCCACGGCGGGCCCGCACTCCGGGGAGTCGTCGACGCCCACGACGACCTCGTCGCGCGTCTCGCCCCCGCCGGGTCTGACGACCACGACGGCGCCGGGCACGTGACCCGCCACCCGCAGGGTCACCGACCCCAGCACGGCTCCGGCGAAGCCGCCGAGCCCCCGGCCGCCGATCACCAGCTCGGTGGCCGTCCCCGCCAGATCGCGCAGGATCTCGGCCGGTGTTCCCCCGGCCAGCCCGGTCGTCACGTCGATGCCCGGCCGGCGTCCCGTGGCGGTCTTCACCGCCTCGGCGAGCACCTGTTCACCGGCCTGGGCCGTCGCGTCCTGCCAGCCGGGCGGAGGAAACGCCGAGATGCCGTACGGCCAGTGCTCCACGACGTGAACGATCCGCAGAGGCAGTTCCCTGCGCCCCGCGTCGTCCGCCGCCCACCTCACGGCCGCCGCGGCGGCGGGTGAGCCGTCGGTCGCGGCGACAATCGAGTCGACCATGGCTTTTCCTCCTGTTTCTCCCCCTCCATCGGAGCGCGGAGCAGGTGGTTCTCCCAGAGGCGATCGTCCCGAACCGGCAGGGACGTTGGCCCCGGCGGCGGCACCGCGGCGGCGTCCGGCCCATCGGCGGGTGCTCCGCGGCGACGTCCCGGCCTTTCACGCCCGCGCGTCACCCTCCGGACGCCTGTGGCGGTGTCCGGTCAGTTCGGGCTCTGCCCGGCCCCCCAGGGCGGCGGGCGCAGCACCGTCCAGCGTGACGGGGAGCGCGGTGCCGCCGGAGGCGAGGAGGGAAACGGCCCTCCACGGCCGGACGGTGCCCGGTACGGGAGGCCGGATCGGCCGGGCACGCGGACGACGGGGGTGAAGACGCGTTCGAGGCCGCTGACCTTCAGGAGCCAGAGCATCCGCTCCGACAGGCCGGTCAGCACCACCGTACCGCCCAGCGTCCGCGCGTCCTCGCCGCAGAGGTGGAGCACCTTCAGCCCCGAGGTGTCGCAGAAGGTGACGGCGGACAGGTCGAGCAGCACATCCGGCGCGTCACGGGAGATGACCGTGCCCACCGCCTCGCGCAGCGATCTCTCCGCGGTGATGTCCAGTTCGCCCCATACCGCCAGCGCGGCCATGCCGTCGAGTCCCGTCCGCGCGACCACGTGAAACGGCTCCCAAACGGCGGGCGGCACTTCGGCCTCGCTCGCGAAAGGCCCGCTCGGCCCGGGGCCGGGTTCGTTCGTCTCCATCAGGGATCTCCGGTGGAAGGCATCGTCACGAGCATCCTCACGGGAGCGTCCGCCGGTTCATAGGGCCGAAGGTCCCGAGGAGGAGGGCCGAACCGCCCCGGCGCGGTACGGCCGGCCGGGCACTCTCCGGCAGGCGGGGGCACCGCGGCCGCCGCCCGGAAACGGCCGGAACCCCCTGGTCAAGAGGGTCAGGGGCTTAGGACCCTGGCGTACCGGCACGGGCGGATGCAGGGTGGGGAGAAGGGAGGACGGCGAGGAGGGGCCGCGGCCGCCGCGCCGAAAGACGGGGGGACGTCCCCGCGAGCCGTCTCGCATCCGGGCGCCCGAGCTCCGAACACACCCGGGGGGCCACCCATGGAGCACAACCACAACGGCACCGTGAAGGTCGTCTGGCACGGCGGCGACCGCTTCGACATCCACGCGCGCCACCACATCATCCGCGTCGACCAGCTCAGGGACTTCGGCGGGGGCGACACCGGCCCCGACTCGGTCGAGCTGTTCGTCGGAAGTCTCGCCGCCTGCGCCGCCCATCGCGCCGAGCGTTACCTGCACCGCTGCCAGCTGCCCGCCGGTGTCACGGTCACCGTCCACTACGACCTGGGACTGCGTCCGGCTCGTGTCAGCCGGATCGAGCTGGTCGTCGAGGCCCCCGGTGTCCCGGCGGGACTCCGGGACTCTCTCGTCTCGGCCGTCGAGCACAGTGCGGTGTACAACTCCCTGCTGCTGCCGCCGGAGATCACCTTCCGGCTTCACACCGCGGAGGCCGCGGCGCCTTGACGGGGCGGATTCCCTGACAGAGCACGGGCCCCTGACGGGATGCGGGCTCCTTGACGGGATGCGGGTCACGGCGAAGGGCCCGCGGTCCTTCCGGAAACCGCGGGCCCCTCCCCCGCCTCCGGCGCTCACGCCGGGGAGGGGCCGGACGCCGAAGGCGCGCGAAGTCAGCAGGAGGGCGCCACGGCGTCGATCTTGCCGCCGAAGTCGTTGTCGTACACCCTGCGGTAGTCACCGCTGCGGACGACGCGCGTCTCCTTGCGGTCGGGGACGTGGATCCAGTTGATGAAGCAGCCGTTGGCCTGGGCCTTGAAGGATCCCACGTTGTCGTGCAGGGCCGGCGGCACGTCCACGTAGCCGTTGCCCGGGTTCCAGCACCACGAGGCGCCGGTGAAGTCCCGGCCGCTCCACAGGCAGATGTCACCGGCCGCGCTGCTCGCGGGCGCCCCCTGCGAGGCCGCGCGCGGAGCCGCCGAGGCGGGAACGGCGCAGGCCAGAAGGGCGAATCCGATGGCGGCCGCGGCCGTTGCGATCCGCGTGCCGTGTGTCGTCGAAATCATGCTGGTCTCTCCTCGTCTCGAGCTTCCCAGAGGGCTCTCAAAGAACCGCCGTCACAGCATGTAACAGAGTAAACACGTAGCGCTCCCACCTCGGGGATACAAGATTCGCACCCGCGGGCGGGAAGAACTGGCAGTCGCGCCAGGTGAGGGAGACCTCTCGAAATCGGCGGGTCCCGCGCCGGGAGGCCCGGCGCTCAGCGCCTCCCGCCGCGGCCCCGCGCGATCAGCCACAGCGTGACCGTCGCACCCAGCGCGCCCACGGCCGCTCCGGTGAGCAGCCCCAGGAGGGTGTCGAGGCCACCATCCCAGCCGCCGGGCTCCGCCGTACCGGCCCGCAGCGTCAGCAGCAGGGCCACCACCGTCAGCACCAGCACGACGGCGATCAGGGCGTAGAACTTCGGGCTGAGGAAGACGGCGCGCCCCGGCGGCCGCGGCGGGGCGGTCAGCTCCGCGGCGGGCCCCATGCTGGCGGCTCTGGGCCGCTTGAAGTACTCGAAGCACACCCAGGTGCCGCACGGCTCCCAGCCGTCGGGGGCGAGCAGGTCGAGCACACTCTGGCGGCGGCCGGGCGTGATCGGCTCCCTCCTGTACTCCCACTGCTGGGGATGCTCGGGGTCGCGTGCGCTGACGAACAGGCCCTTCCTGTCGACCCTGTCGACCTCCCAGCCCTGGGCGCCGTACTCGTTGAGCATCTTGACGTCGTGGAACAGGTCGGCGGTCCAGGACCAGGTGCGGGCGCCCGCGGCGGGCGGGGCCGGGGGAACCGCCAGTTCCCGGGCCAGTTCGGCCACCGGGCCGAACTCCTCCTCGGGGTCGCCGCCGCTTTCGACGAGATATCCCGCGAGGTCGTCGAGCGTGGCCCCGACCCGGTCGGCGGGCATGCCCGCCTCGGCCAGGGCCGCGGCGAGCTCGCCGAAGTAGCCGTCGGCCCTCTCGTCGGCACGGCCGCTCATCGATGACTCCCCTCGGGCGTGTTCCCCGGCCGGGGCGCCGCGGCGCCTCCTCCGGCCAGCACGGTGCGCACCGACTCGTCGAAGCTCAGCCAGAGTCCGCCCTGCTCGGCGAGCGTCTGCCTGCCCCGGTCGGTGAGCCGGTAGTAGCGGCGGCCGGGCCCGCGCTCGGCCACCCGGAACTCGGCGGTGACCAGCCCCGCCTCCTCCAGCCGGTTGAGCACCGGGTAGAGCGTGCCGCCCTTGATCTGACCGAGGCCCGACTCGGCGAGGTCCTTGGCGATCTCGTAACCGTAGTTCTCGCCGGCCGTCAGGCTGGCGAGGACCAGCAGGTCGAGCACGCCCTTGAGCCAGCTCGCGCGTCGGTCGCTCGTCATGGTAGCGATCCTATCTAGGCCGCGTTCCCGACCGGCTCGCGTCGCGGCTGCGGGGAGAGAAGCAGGCCGCGGAGGTCGATCAGCGCGTGCAGCAGGATCGGCAGGAGCAGGCTGCCGGTTCTCAGGTAGAGCACGGTCAGCCCGAGGCCGGCCAGGGTGACCATGAGCATGCCGCGCCCACCCTGGTAGAGGTGGCCGGCGACGAACACCGCCAGCGCGCCGAGGGCCGCGACCTCCTTGCTCAGGCCGAGCGCGCCCGTGCCGGCCGCGATGAGCAGGCCCCGGTAGACGATCTCCTCGGTGACACCGGCGGTCACCGACAGGCCCGCGGCGTACCAGCGCTCGGCCGCGGTGCGCGGCAGCAGGTGACTGTAGGCCTCCTGGCCTGGGACGGCCCTGCCCTTGGCGGCCAGGCGCCGGAGGACGAGCACACCGGCCGCGGCGGCGACCAGGAAGCCGACGATCATGCCGAGCACGGTGTCCGGTGACTCGTTGATCACCAGGCCGACGGCCGCGGCGTCGAGGCGTGGCTCCACGGCGACGATGAGCAGCGCCACGGCGGCCAGCGCCCACAGCTCGGCGCTCCAGAGCGTGAACATCCGGCGGTAGGCCGTGGGGTCCCGGTCACGGGTGCGGGCCAGCCTGTCGTACGCGCGCCTGCCGAGCAGGGGGCTGACGACGGCCAGGTAGACGACCAGGGCGCCCGACAGGACGAGCGTCAGGGGAGTGAACGACACGGGAAACCTCCATGGGTGCTCAGCTACCTAGACCGTAGAGCAAGCTAGTTAGGAATACAACCTAGATTGCGGCGGGAGCATGCCGGACGGAGCCCGGCCGGGAACACTCCGCGACGCACGGGCGCGGCGTCGCCCGCCCACCGGTGGAGACGCCGCCCCGGCGGGTGAGGAGGGGCGGGGCGCCGGATCTCACCGCGCGGGACCTTCGCCCCTACTGGGCGGGCGCGGTTCTGGGAAGGATGAAAGGAGATCGCCCGTGCTCACGGGCATGGGAGGCGATACCGGTCTCGCGCTGCGGCGATCGGAGCGCCGGCGTGACACGGACGGATCCCAGGTGATGACCATGACAGAACCCGTCGTCGTCGGCGTCGACGGCTCGGCGTCCTCATTGGAGGCGGTGGCCTGGGCGGCGAAGGAGGCCGCGCTGCGGAACGCGCCGCTCCACCTGGTGCACGCCGCCCTTCGCTGGGCCTATGACGTGCCGCTCGTCCCCCAGCCCGCGCACTGGGGACCGGCGGCGGAGGCCGCCTGCCGGCAACTGCTCCGCCAGGCCACCGAGCGGGCGCACGCCGTCGCCTCCGCGGTGCGGGTCACCGCCGAGATCGTCGACGGCGCCCCCGCCGAGGCGATCGCCGCCGTCGCCGAGACCGCGCAGCTGGTCGTGGTCGGCAGCCGGGGGCGCGGCGGGTTCGCGGGGCTGCTGCTGGGCTCGGTCAGCCGTGACCTCGCCGCCCGGCCTCCCTGCCCCGTGGTGGTCGCGGGCCGGTCGGGGGCCGGATCCGGCACCGAGATCGTCGTCGGCGTGTCCGGGCACCCCGACCAGGAGCCCGTCCTGCGCTTCGCCTTCGAGGAGGCGGCCCTGCGGCGACTTCCGCTCCGGGCCGTGCACGCCTGGACCCGCCCGGCGCTCAGAGGCCCCGGCGACATGCAACCCCTGGTCTACGACGTCGAAGGCGTCGGCCGGGAGGAGGCGCGCCTGCTGGCCGAGTCGCTCGCCGGCCGGCGGGAGAGGTTCCCCGACGTCTCCTTCGGCGAGCACGTCGTGCACGAGCATCCGGCCAAGGCGCTCGCCGACCTCTCGGCCACCGCCGAACTGATCGTCGTGGGCGCCCCCGGCCCGGGGGCGATCTTCGGATCGACCACGCACTCCCTGCTCCACCACACCCGTGCGCCCGTGGCCGTCATCCCCCACCCCGCCGCACGCACCCGCCGGACGGCCTCCCCCGCCTAGCGCTGCGAGGGGAGAGGCCGGGCGTGGTTTCCGGCCCGGGACTCGCCTTGACACCCGGCGACACCCGGCGACACCCGGCGCCGCCGGAAACCGCTTTCCCCGCGCCGGGAACGGGAATCGAATTCACCGCGCCGGCCGGCCGGATATCGGAGCGGGCAGTCAGCCGTCCTCCGGCGGAATTTCCGCGCCGTCCGGCCGGAGAACATTCTCCGCCGGAGCCGTACGAACCTCATCATCCTTTCCATGAATCGCAGCCCGCGGCGGAGCCATTGCGGCTGCACCCCAAAGCCAAGGACAAATGGTATGACCATGGCACCAATTCCCGTAATCACCACAAGAAAGGTGCAAGCTATATTAGAACCGGCAAACCCCCCAGCCAACGGAGATAGTCATGTATCGGACGAACAGAACACACTTCCACCAATCTCGCCTACCCGGTTCCCTGACTGCCGTCAAGTCCCAGGCCTCCGCCATTCTCCGCAAGCGTTTTCCGGTCATTATGCGAGTGACACTGGGCTTGGTGTTCCTCTGGTTCGGAGCGCTGAAGGTGGCGGACGTCAGTCCCGTCAGCGATCTGGTCGCCGACACCCTCGCCTTCGTGCCGCTCCCGGCGTCGTTCGTGGTCCCCGCCCTCGGCGTGTTCGAGATCGCCGCCGCCCTGGCGCTGATCAGCGGCCGGTGGATGCGTCCGTTCCTGCCCGCGCTGCTGCTTCACCTGATCGGGACGTTCCTGGTCCTGGCACTCCACCCCAGCGTCGCGTTCAAGAACGGAAACCCCCTCCTGCTCACGATGGAGGGCGAGTTCGTCGTCAAGAACCTCGTCCTGATCGCCGGGACGCTGATGATCGCCGCCACCCTGCCCTCGCGGAGGGAGACGGCCCACCCCGCGGACACCCCGGCGGCTCCCACCGCCACGCGTTGAGCGGCCGGGCCACCGGGACATCCGCCCGCCGTCCAGGTGGGCCCCCACCTGGACGGCAGACCCGTCCCCTCCCCGCCCTCCCCTGCGCCGCTCAGCGGCGCACGTGCAGGATCAGCGCGGACGGGTGGCCCGCGTCGTGGAGGATCGTCTGACGGGCGGTCCGGAGCGCGGCGGACCGGCCGAAGGGGGCACCGGTGTTCGGATTGCGGTCGTAGGTGGGGAAGTTGCTACTGGAGATCTCCACCCCGACGCGGTGACCTACGCCGAAGACGTTCGCCGTCGGCTGGAGCTCGATCTCGAAGCGCTCGGCCCTGCCCGGCTCCAGGAACCTCTCCGTGCCGGTGCCGTCGCGGTGACGGGCACGCACGATGCCCTCGCAGAGGTTGATCGCGCGGGAGTCCGGGCCGATGTCGACGAGTTTGGCCGTGAAGTCGGTGTCGGGCGCCGAGGACGAGGCGAACAGTTCGACCCGCACGCCGCCGGCCACCTCCAGAGGTTCCGTCAGGGGCGGCGTGGCGTAGACGAGGACGTCGGGGCGGGACTCGACGGCCCGCTGGTCGTAGGGGCCGAACGAGGACTGCGGGGTGTAGCAGCAACTCTGGCCGCCGACGCTCGGCACCGGGTTCGACGGGTCGTAGACGAAGTGGTCCGGCTCCTCCCCCGGCCCGTCCTCCCCCGGCCCGCTCTCCGCCAGGGCACCTCCGGCGCGCAGGAGGAACCGCGTGGGCTCGAAGCCCTCCGGCGGCCAGGTCTCCGCCGCGCGCCAGGTCCGGTCGCCCATGCTGAAGTAGCGGACCGGCGTCTCCTCGGACTCGGGCGTCACGCCCTTGAGCCGGTGATCCATCCACGCGACCACGGCGCCCGGGAACGAGCGCGCCGCGTCCGCGCCGAAGTCCACCTCGCCCAGCTCGCGCGACCAGCCGTTGTGCGCCCAGGGGCCGATGACGAGCCTGCTGCCCTCGGCGACGTCGCCCGCCCCCGCACCGCGCAGCGCCCGGAAGGTCTCCACACCGGCCGGCACGAACACGTCGTACCAGCCGGCCATGGTGAGCACCGGCACCTGGACCTCCGGCAGCCGCCCGCGCAGCGACAGGTCCCGCCAGTAGTCGTCGCGAATCGGGTGTTCGTTGATCCACTCGAAGAAGTACGGCGCCACGTCGGCCCGGTCGGGCAGGAGCGGCGGGAACTCGTTGAGCGGCAGGTGGCGGTACCACCGCTCGCCGAGGGCGTCGTAGGCCCTCGTCATCGCCTCCGACAGCTCCGCGCCGTCGGGGAGCTTCGCCACGGCGCTGCTGGCGACGTTCCGGGTGAGCCACGTGACGGCGAAGGCCAGTGAGAACGCGCCGCCGGGGAAGAACCAGTCGTACGGGTCCACGGGGGTCACCGCGCAGGCCATGGCCGCCAGCGCGGGGGGCCGCAGGAGGGCGGCCCGCCACGCGGAGTACCCCTGGTACGACGTGCCGACGAGGCCGACCCGCCCGTCCGAGCCCGGGAGCGCCGCCGCCCAGGCGACGGTGTCGAACCCGTCGTCGGCCTCGTTCACGAAGGGCTCCCACACGCCCCCGGAGGCGAACTGGCCACGCACGTCCTGCATGACGAAGATGTAGCCGGCGTTCGCGTAGTACACGCCGAGCTCGGTGTAGACGGACTTGTCGTACGGCGTGCGCTGCACCAGCACCGGAAGGTCCGCCGCGTTCCCGGGCCGGTAGACGTCGGCGCGCAGTACGACGCCGTCGCGCATGACGACCTCGCGATCACGCTCGACGGTGATCGGCCCGACGGTCTCGACGCTGCCAACGAACATGCTCTGTTCCTCCTCAGGTGATCGTCACCGGCCCGGCAGGCCCCTCCGCCGCCCGCCGGAGCCGGGCCACATCCAGCAATGACTCTGGCATCCCTCCCAGATGATGCGCAACCGTTTGTTAACAGCCTTACCCATCAGATATCCGCAGAAAGTATTGACTCTCGGCATTTGCCGGACCCAAGATGCTGCAATCGGTTGCGATGGGGGCCCAGACCGCACCGTCCGACTTTTGAAGGGAACATCGAGATGACGAGTGCACGCGGTGTGCTGGCGGTCCTGGCGGCCGCGGCCATGTGTACGCTGACCGCCTGCGGCTCGGACACCCCGGCGCCCGGGGCCCGAGCAGGCGGCGGAGCGAAGCTCACCGTCGCCACCGTCCAGTCCTGGAACGGCTTCAACCCCTACGTGCCCGACCAGGGCAACACCATCGGCCTGGGGCTGGCCCACGCGATCTACCCGTCGGCCTTCGACGCGCAGCCGGACCAGACCGCGGCCCTGAACACGGACCTGCTGGAGAGCGCGACCGTGACGAGCGAGAAGCCGCAGACGGTCACCTACAAGATCAGCCAGAAGGCGGCCTGGTCGGACGGCACCCCGATCACCGCCGACGACTTCGTCTTCCTGTGGAAGCACCTCAACGGCAGCGACCCCGGCCTGCTGGTCTCGTCGGCGATCGGCTACAAGCAGATCTCCTCCGTCGCCGCCGACGGCGACCCCAAGACCGTCAAGGTCGTGTTCGACTCGCCGTTCGCCGACTGGCAGTCGCTGTTCTCCATGCTGCTGCCCGCGCATCACATGGCCTCGCTCGGCGACGACACCAAGGCCTGGAACACCGGGCTGGCCTCGGCCCCGCCCCCGTCGGGCGGCCCCTACCGAATCGCCGAGAACAGGCCCGACGAGTATCTGCGGCTCACCGCCAACCCCGCCTGGTACGGCGCCAAGCCCAAGGTCGAGGAGATGACGGTCCGTTTCTTCGGCGACGACCAGGCCGTCGTGCAGGCGCTGGCCAGCGGTGAGGCCGGTTACGCCTTCAACCTGGCGGCCTCGCGCGCCCTGATCGACCAGATCAGGGCGTTGCCGAACGTCACCACCGACATCGTGCCCACCACGAACCAGCAGTACATCAACACGCAGTTCTCCCGCCCCGGCGCGGACGACCTCGCCGTGCGCCAGGCGATCGCCACCGTGGTCGACCCCGGAAAGGTCGCCTCGACGGTCTTCGGCGGCGACGTCACGAAGCTGCTGACCACCCACCACGTCTACGCGCCGAGCTCGCCGTACTACGTCGACAACCGCCCCGCCGGCTTCGGCAGCGGCGACGCGGCAGCGGCGACGTCGATCCTGGAGAAGGCCGGATACGCCAAGGGCTCCGACGGCGTGTACGCCAGGGACGGCAGGAAGCTGGAGCTGACCTACATCGCCCGTGCCGAGGACCAGCTCGCCAAGCAGGTCGGCGTGATCCTCCAGGACGAGCTGAAGAAGATCGGCATCGCCATCAAGATCAAGACTCCGGCCAGCGCCGACTGGTTCAAGGTGCTCGGCTCGGGCGACTACGACCTCGGCCTGGGCAACTACCCGGCTCACCCGTTCCCGGTCTCGTGGTACAGCGCGCTGTACACCTGCAAGGGCGGCTACAACTTCGTCAAGTACTGCGACGAGGAGGTGGACAGGGACTACAACGCCGCCTACGCCGAGCTGGACCCCAAGGCGCGGGCCGAGCTGATGAACACGATCGAAAAGCGGCTCTGGGCGGACGTGGCCAACATCCCGATGTGGGAGGCCCCGCAGGTCGTGACCCGCTCCTCGGGCATCACCGGGGTCCGGGCCCAGCTCCCGAGGGAGTACCAGCTGCTCGACGCCGCCCAGTGGAACGTCGCCGGCTGAGGCCGGCGTGAGGCAACCGAACCCGAGAGGAGGACCGGCCGTGACGGAGACCACGGCGGAGACCACGGCGGAGAGTCCGGCGGGATCCGCGATCCCGGCGCCCCCGCCGGCCGACGGATCCCGGACGGCCGGCGGATGGGTCGTGGCCGGACGGTTTGTGCGCAACCGGCTCTCGGCCGTCTCCCTGACCCTGCTGGTGCTGATGGTGCTGGCCGCCGTGGCCGGCCCGCTGCTGTGGAGGTACGGCCACGCCGAGATCACCCAGGACGTGCTACAGGGACCGTCCCGGGCCCATCCGTTCGGCACGGACCCGGTCGGGCACGACATGCTGGCGCTGGTGATGCGCGGCACGCAGCGGTCCCTGACCGTCGCCCTCATCGTCGCGGTGCTGTCCACGCTGCTGGGCACCGTGGTCGGCATGCTGGCCGGATACTTCGGCGGGATCGTCGACAACCTGCTGATGCGGTTCGTCGACCTGGTCCTGATGATGCCGCTGCTGGCGGTGCTCGGCCTGGTGGCGGTACGGGTCGGCGGGACCGAGGACGGATGGCTCGTGGTCTCGCTCGCGATCTCGCTGCTGTTCTGGACCCCCACCGCGCGGGTCATCCGCGCGAGCGTGCTGAGCCTGAAGGAGGCCGACTTCGTCGAGTCGGCACGCCTGATCGGCGCCGGCACGGCCCGCGTCTTCACCAGGCACCTGCTCCCCCACCTGGTCGGCCCGATCGCCGTGGTCACCACGACGTACGTGGCCGCGGCGATCGGGCTGGAGTCGACGCTGTCGTTCCTCGGCCTCGGCGTGCAGCCACCCGACACCTCGCTGGGGCTCCTGGTCGGCCAGGGGCTCGGCTTCGCCACGACCTCGTGGTGGCTCTTCTACCTTCCCGGCGCCACGATCATCGCCATCGTGCTGCTCGTCCACTTCGTCGGCGAGGGGCTCCAGGCGGCCTTCAACCGCGGCTCCGGATCGGACCATCGATGAGAAGAGTCGTCCTCCTGCGCCTGCTGCAGGCGATCCCCCTGATCGTCGTCTCGACGATGGTCATATTCTTCGCCGTCAGCCTGGCCGGAGACCCGCTGGACCGTTACCGGCAGCCCAACGTCCCGCAGTCGACGCTCGACGCCAAGGCGGCCGAGCTCGGCCTCGACCGGCCGATCGCGGTGCGCTACTGGGAGTGGATCAGCCACGCCGTCCGGGGCGACTTCGGCCTCAACGACCGGGGAGTACCGGTCGGCCAGGAGCTGCTGGACCGGAGCCTCGTCTCGCTCCGGCTGATCGCGATCGCCGTCGTCCTGGCGATCCTGGCGGCCGTGGCCGTCGGCTTCTACGGCGCGGTGCGGCGCGGCCGCCCCGCCGACCGGCTGCTGACCGCCTTCACCATCCTGATGCTCACCGCGCCGGAGTTCTGGGTCGCGGTCGTGATGAAACAGCTGGCGATCTGGTTCAACCAGCGGACCGGCACCGACCTCCTCGCGACCGTCGGCGACTCGACACCGGGCATCGCGAGCGCCGGGCTGGGCGAACGGCTCGGCGACTACGCCGGGCACCTGGTCCTGCCGACCGCCGTCCTGGTGCTCGGTATGTTCCCCGTGTGGGCGCTGTACCAGCGCACGGCGATGCTGGAGGTCATCGACAGCGACTACGTCAAGATGGCCAGGGCCAAGGGGCTGACGAACACGCGGGTGCTGGTGAGACACGGCCTGCGCACCGCCCTGACGCCGGTCGTCACGATGATCGCGCTGCGGCTGCCGTGGGTCGTCGGAGGACTCGTCGTGATCGAGTCGATCTTCGGCTGGCGCGGCCTGGGCACCATGCTGGTCCAGGGCGTGCAGAAACAGGACACCAACACCGTCCTGGCCTTCCTCCTGCTGTCCGCCGTACTGATCACCGTGCTGAACCTGGCGGCCGACCTCATCCACCGATACCTCGACCCGAGAGTGCGCTATGACTGACCCTCTGCCGACACCGCTGCTGACGGTGCGGAACCTCGGCGTCTCCTTCGGCCCGGCCGGGCACGGCGTGCAGGCCGTGCGCGACCTGAGCTTCGACGTCCGTCCCGGGGAGACCCTCGCCATCGTGGGCGAGTCCGGATCGGGCAAGTCGACCTCCGCCCTGGCCGTCCTGGGCCTGCTGCCCGAGCACGCCACGGTCACCGGAAGCGCCGTCTTCGAGGGCGAGGAGCTTCTCGGGCGCGGCGAGCGGGACTGGCGGAAGGTGCGCGGCACGCGCATCGCGTACGTCCCGCAGAACCCGTTCGGCTCGCTCAACCCCGTCTACACCGTGGGAGAGCAGATCGTTGAGGGGCTCCGCGCGCACCGCGGGGACCTGTCGGCCGCCGCCGCGCGCGGCGAGGCGCTCGACCTAATCGACGCCGTCGGGATCGACGACCCCGCGGCGCGGTTCGACGCCTACCCGCACCAGATCTCCGGCGGCATGCGGCAGCGGGTGGTCATCGCGATGGCGCTGGCCAACCGCCCCTCGCTGATCATCGCCGACGAGCCGACCAGCGCGCTCGACGTCACCGTGCAGGCCCAGGTGCTCGAGGCCCTGGAGAGGGCGCGGAGCCTGTCGGAGGCGAGCCTGCTGCTGATCACGCATGACATGGGCATCGTGGCCAGGCACGCCGACCGCGTCCAGGTGATGTACGCCGGACGCTGTGTCGAGTCCGGCCCCACCGAGACGGTCTTCGCGCGGCCGCGCATGCCGTACACCATGGGCCTGCTCGGCGCGATCCCCCGCGTGGACACCCCGGGGGACGCTCCGCTGGTGCGCATGCCGGCCGCCTCGGGACGTTTCCCCGCGACGGGCTGCGCCTTCGCCGAACGCTGCCCGGCGGTGCTGGACGAGTGCCGGGTCACGACGCCGGTCCTCGGCGACGCCGGGGACGGCCGCTCCGTCGCCTGCCTGCGGGCCGGTGAGCTGCGCGGCCGCACGCCCCTGGACCTGTTCCCGAGCACCGCGCCCGAGGGGGCGAGGGCGGAGGTCCCGGCCGGGACCGAGCCGGTGCTGAAGGTGGACCGGCTCGTCAAGCACTTCCCCGTCCGCGGGCGCGGGCTCGTGCACGCCGTCTGCGACATCTCCCTGGAGGTCGGGCCGGGCGAGACGCTCGCCGTGGTCGGCGAGTCGGGCAGCGGCAAGACCACGCTGAACCGCACCCTGGCCAGGCTGGAGGAGCCCACCTCCGGCACGATCACCGTCGGCGGCGCGGACATCACCGGCCTGTCGCAGCGCAGGCTCCGCCCGCACCGCGGCACGCTGCAGATGGTGCTGCAGGACTCGACCGCCTCGCTCAACCCCAAGCTGACCGTGGGCGCGCTGATCGCCGAGCCTCTCACCATCCATGGCGGACGCCGCCCGGGCCGCGTGGGCGAGCTGCTCGGCCTCGTCGGCCTGCCGGACACCGCGGCCGACCGGTTCCCCGGCGAGCTGTCCGGCGGGCAGCGCCAGCGGGTGGCGATCGCGCGGGCCCTGGCGGTCGAGCCCAGGGTCCTGATCCTCGACGAGCCGGTCTCCGCGCTCGACGTCTCCGTGCAGGCCGACGTCCTGGCCCTGCTGCGCGACCTGCAGTGCCGGCTCGGGGTCGCCTACGTCTTCGTCACGCACGATCTCGGCGTGGTGCGGCACATCGCCGACCGGGTCGCCGTGATGTACCTCGGCGGCCTTCTCGAGGTGGGGCCGGTCGACGACGTGCTCTCGCGGCCCGCGCACCCGTACACGCGGGCGCTGGTGTCCGCCGTTCCGGTCCCGGACCCGCGCGCCGAGCACGCCCGTGAGCGCATCACGCTCACCGGCGAGATCCCCGCCGCGGCGAACCCGCCGAGCGGCTGCCGGTTCCGGACCCGCTGCCCGCTCCACCGCGAGCTGGACGAGGCCGCTCGGGCGCGGTGCGCGAGCGAGCGTCCCGCGCTGCGGGCCACCGACGTGCCGCGCCGTACGGCCGCCTGCCACTTCACCCCCACCGCCTGAGCGCGCCTGAACGGCGAAGGCCGCCCTCCCGGTCCGGGAGGGCGGCCTTCGCGTCGCCGTGGGTCAGCGGGCGCCGATGTCGCTCGCCTTCACCGGGACCGCGCGCGACTCGACCTCGATGGTGCGCCTGGCGACCCGCCACCTGCCGTCGTCGCCCCTGACGAACGTGTCGAGGTAGCGGCCGAAGGACCACAGGTACGGCCCTGCCTCGCCCTTGTCGAGGCGGGTGAGGTAGGAGGTGCTGGTGGCGGTGTCCCCGCCGTCGCCGGTGATCTCGATGAGCGGATCGCCCACCAGGTGCTTGTGGAAGTGCTGGGGCGCGTGCGAGTGGCCCGGGATGAACGCCGCCAGGGCGTCGCGGCCGTCATGCCGGACCCGCACGACGCGGTCGGTCTCGCTGACCTCGACCATCTCGAAGACGGCGTCGGGCGCGAAGCAGTCGATCCACGCCTCGTGGTCGCCGTAGTCCAGCGTGATCGCCAGCCGGTACAGCGTCTTGGTGATCGCGGCCTCGGCGTCGAGCGTCCGCACGCGCGCCTCAAGCGCCTCCAGCCGGTCGACCAGCTCGTTCGTCTCTGTCATGTTCCTCTTCCTTCGGGTTGTGCCGTACCAGTCTTGCCGGTCGGGTGAACGTCAGATGAGCAGGGTGAGCGGGTGTTCCACGGAACGGACGAACGCCTGGAGCCAGCGGGCCGCCACGACGCCGTCCACCGGGCGGTGGTCGACCGAGAGCGTCACCCGCATGACGGTGGCCGCCACGAGCCGGCCGTCCTCGACGACCGCCTCCTGGCGGGCCGCGCCGACGGCCAGGATCGCCGACTGCGGCGGGTTCAGGATGGCCGTGAACTCCTCGGTGCCGAACATGCCGAGGTTCGTGACGCTCAGCGCGCCGCCCTCGAGCTCGTCCTGCCTGAGCCGGCCCCGCTCTCCGCGGTCACGCAGGTCCCGGACCGCGGCCGCCAGGGCCGTCAGGGACAGTTCGTCCGCCCGGCGGACGACCGGTGTGAGCAGGCCACGATCGGTGGCGATCGCGACGGAGACGTCCACCGAGGTGAACCTCCGTACGGCGTCGCCGGTCCAGATCACGTTCAGCTCGGGGACGAGCGTGTGCGCGCGAGCCGCGGCCTTGATCACCAGGTCGTTGACCGACACCCGCACCGGGGCGTGCTCGTTGATCTCGCGCCGCAGTTCGAGCAGCCGGTCCACCCGGCAGGTGGCCCGCAGGTAGAAGTGCGGGGCCTCCTGCTTGCTCGCGGTGAGCCGCCTGGCCACCGCCCGCCGGATCCGCGAGTGCGGCTCGTCGACGAAGGCGGAGCCGTCCGTAACGGAACGATCCCGGATCGGACCGGCCGGGGCGGAACCGTCCCGGACGGGACCGTCGGACTCGGGACCGTCCGGAACGGCGGCGCCGGCCGCGGCGATCGCGGCCTCGACGTCGCGCCGGACGATGCGGCCGTACGGTCCCGAGCCGTCGATGCGCTCGACGGCCAGCCCGTTCTCCCTGGCCAGCCTGCGCGCCAGCGGGCTGGCCAGGACACGCCCGGCCGGTCCGGGCTCCGGGACCGGCGCCGGCGCCGATACCGGCACCGGCTGCGGCTGCGGCTGCGACTGCGACTGCGACTGCGACTGCGACGCCGGATCCGGCTGTGGCGCCGCGGCCCGGGTCTCGGGCGGTTCCGGAGTCCCGGGCGGTTCCGGGGCGTCGATCCCCCATCCGGCGGCGAGCGCGTCGGCGGCGGCGACGGTCTCGCCACGCTCGCCGATCACCGCGATCGGCGCGCCCACGTCGACGGAGGCGCCGTCGGGCACCAGCACCCTCAGCAGCACGCCGTCGCGCTCCGCCTCGACGTCGACGACGGCCTTCTCGGTCTCCACGGTCGCGATGACGTCCCCGGCCGCGAACTCCTGGCCGATCGGCACGCTCCAGCCCTGCACGACCGCCTCGGTGGAGCCGGCGAGCACCTCGGGCATCCGCATCAGCTCAGCCATCGGACCGTCCTCCCTCGAACTCGCCGAGTCTGGCGACCACCTCGGCGGTCTGGGCGATGGCGGCCCGCTCCAGCACCTTGCTGATGCTCGGCGAGGCCTCGCCTCCGGTCACCCGCATGACCGGTGAGTCGAGCCAGTCGAAGAAACGGCGTTGGATCTCGTCGCCCAGCCATCCGCCATACGACGCGCCGACGCTGCCCTGCTCGGCGATCAGCACGTTGTTCGTCTTGCGGACGCTCTCGCCGATGGTGTCCCAGTCGATGCTGGCCCGGTCGAGCCAGCGCAGGTCGATCACCTCGGCGTCGACGCCGGGCACCTGCTCCACGGCCTCCAGCACGAAGTTGGTCATCTGCAGGTAGGTGAGGATCGTCAGGTCCCGGCCCGTACGGCGGACGGCGGCCCTGCCGACGGGCAGGCAGTAGTCGAGGTCGTCGACCGGTCCGGGGCCGGTGCTGTTGTAGAGGTCCACGTGTTCGAGGACGACGACCGGGTCCTTGCAGCGCAGCGCGGCGTTCATCAGGCCGACGTAGTCGAACGGCGTGGAGGGGGCGACGATCCGCCAGCCGGGGTTGGTGGCGAAGACGCCCGCGGGGTCCATGGAGTGCTGCGAGCCGTATCCGGTGCCCATGGCGACCTTGCTGCGCAGGACCAGGGGGACGTCGGAACGGCCGCCGAACATGTGCCGGGCCTTGCCGATCTGGTTGAAGAGCTGGTCGGCGGCCACCCACATGAAGTCGGCGTACATGAACTCGACGACCGGCCTGTAGCGGCCGTCGAGGGCGATGCCGCCGCCGAGCCCGGCGAAGGCGTTCTCGCTGATCGGCGTGCCGAGCACGCGATCGGGGAACGCCTCGCGGAGGCCGCGGGTCGCCCCGTTGGTGCCGCCGTTGAGGCGGTGCACGTCCTCCCCCATGACGACGACGGACGGGTCGGTCTCCATCCGGCGCCGCATGACCCCGGCCACGGCGCCGATGAACCTCTGTTCCTCGATCTCGCCCGTGAAGGAGTCTGTGTCGGCGACGTAGGCGCCGTCGAACTCGCTCAGGTCGCCCCGGATCCCGGTCTCGGTGAACGCGGGATCGGGCCACTCGGCCGGTTTGATCCGCCGCTGTCCCGGCTTGCCGCCGGGCAGCGGTTCGAGCAGGACGTCGCCGAGCTCGGCCATCACGGCCTTGGCGGCCGCAGTCGCCTCGGCGATCTGCCGCTCGGTGCGGATGCCGCGCCGCAGGAGGTGGCGGGAGACCTGCGCGATCGGGTCGCGGGCGCGCCACTCGGCCTCCTCGTCCTTGCCCCGGTAGCCGAACGCGCTGCCGGGGAAGGCGCCGTTCTGGTGGAAGTAGCGGTAGACGTCGGCCTCGACGACCACCGGTCCCCGCCCCTCGCGCATGTGCTCGACCGCGGCCCGCATCGTCAGGTGGACGGCGAGCGGGTCCATCCCGTCGACCTTCCAGCTGGCGATGTTGAAGGCCGGGCCGCGGGCCGACAGGCGCGGCTCGGCGGTCGCCTCGCTGACGTGCGTGGAGACGGCGTACTGGTTGTTCTCGATGAAGAAGCAGACCGGCAGCCGCCAGGCTCCCGCGAGGTTGAACGTCTCCAGCGTCGAGCCGATGTTGACCGCGCCGTCGCCGAAGTAGGTCACGGACACGTCCCGGGTACCGGCGAAGCGGTGCGCCCAGGCGTAGCCGGCGGCGACGGGCACGCCGCCGCCGACGATCGCGTTGGTGCCGATCGCCCCCGCGTCGAGCCACTGCAGGTGCATCGACCCGCCCCGGCCGCCGCTGAAGCCGCGGGCCAGGCCGCAGATCTCCGCCAGCGTGCGCAGCAGTACCTCCCGCAGGTCCGCGGTGAGCGGCGCGAGCAGGTCGAGGCCGGGGGCGACGTGGTGGATCGCCTTGGCGAGGAACTGGTGGTGGCCGCGGTGCGAGCCGTTGACCGTGTCGGCCGAGGTGAGCGCGAGCACCGAGCCGACCGCGCCGGCCTCCTGGCCGACGCTGGAGTGGGCGGGGCCGTGCACGAGTCCCGCGCCGGCCAGTTCGAGGACGTACTCCTCGAAGGAGCGGATCAGCGTCATCTGGTCGAGCATCGTGCGCAGCAGCGCCGGGTCCGCGTCGTCCCAGTCGGCGTCCGTCGTGCCGATCCGCACCCAGGGCGCCTCGGGCGTGAGGTCCTCCCGCGTGGTCATGCCTGTCTCCCCTCTCCCCGGTCGAACGCCTTGCCGCCGGGGTAGGACACGAGTTCGAACTGCGTCCCCCAGGGGGCCAGGAAGTAGATCCAGCGCTGGCCCTCGCTCGGTCCCCTGCTGGCCGTCGGCCCGGCGAGGACGGCGACGTCGTGCCTCCTCAGGTGCGCCACCGCCGCGTCGAGGTCGTCGACGTAGAGCGCGACGTGGTGGCCGCCGGCGTCGCTGTTGCGTGGCGGCACGCGGCGCCGGGCGGGCGCGGCGTACTGGAAGACCTCCAGCGTGACGTTCCCGCAGCGCAGGAGGCGGAGCTCCTCCATCACCGCGCGCGGGTGGACGTTGAGGTGCTCCTCCATCCACGGCCCGTCGTCGTCGCGGTACGGGCCGAGGGTGTACATGTACTCGCAGCCGAGGACGTCGACGAGCCACCGGCACGCCTGGTCCAGGTCCGGCACCGTGATGCCGATGTGGTCGACCCTCCTGAGGCCGGGGAGCCCGCTCACCACCGCACCGCGACGTACTTCGACTCGAGGTAGTCCATCAGCCCCTCGTGCCCGCCCTCGCGGCCGATGCCGCTCTGCTTGACGCCGCCGAACGGCGCGGCCGGGTCGCTGACCAGGCCGCGGTTCAGGCCGATCATGCCGAATTCGAGCGCCTCGCCGACCCGGAGCCCGCGTGCGAGGTCCCCGGTGTAGACGTAGGCGACCAGGCCGTACTCCGTGTCGTTGGCCGCCTCGACGGCCTCGGCCTCGGTCTCGAAGACGACGATCGGCGCGACCGGCCCGAAGATCTCCTCGCGGAGGATCCGCGCGTCTGGGGAGACGTCGGCGAGCACGGTCGGCTCGTAGTAGCAGCCCGCCCGGTCCGGGCGCCCGCCTCCGGTGACCACCCTGGCCCCGGCCGCGACCGCGCCCTCGACCAGTTCGCCGACCTTGGCGACGGTGTCCTCGTTGACCAGCGGGCCGACCTGGGAGGCCTCGTCGGTGCCGGGCCCGAGCCTGAGCTCCGCCATGCGCGCGGCCAGGCGCCGGGTGAACTCCTCGGCGACGGGCGCCTCGACGTGGAAGCGGTTCGCCGCCGTGCACGCCGAACCGCCGTTGCGCATCTTGGCGATCATCGCGCCGTCGACGGCGGCGTCGAGGTCGGCGTCGGCGAAGACCAGGAAGGGCGCGTTGCCGCCGAGCTCCATCGAGGTGTTCACGACGTTGTCGGCGGCCTCGTGCAGCAGCACCCGGCCGATCTCGGTGGAGCCGGTGAAGGACAGCTTGCGCACCCGCGGGTCGTGCAGCATCGCCGAGACGACCGCGCCCGAGCGGCGGCTGGTCACCACGTTGACCACCCCGGCGGGCACACCGGCCTCGGTGAGGATCTCCGCCATGGCCAGCGCCGTGAGCGGGGTCTCGCTCGCCGGTTTGAGCACCACCGTGCATCCGGCGGCCAGGGCGGGGCCGATCTTCCGGGTGGCCATCGCCGCCGGGAAGTTCCAGGGCGTCACCAGGACGCAGACGCCGACCGGCCGGTGCGTCACCATGATCTTGTTGGTGCCGCCGGGCGCGGTCGCAAGCGATCCCAGGGCCCGGACGGCCTCCTCGCCGTACCAGCGGAAGAACTCGGCGGCGTAGGCGACCTCGGCGCGGGCGTCGGGCATCGCCTTGCCGTTCTCGCGGGAGATCAGCCGGGCGAGCTCCTCGGCCCGCTCGGTCGTGAGGTCGAAGGCGCGCAGCAGGATCCGGCTCCGCTCGCGGGGAGCGGTGGCGGCCCACGCGGCCGCCGCGGCGGCCGCCGCGTCGACGGCGAGGAGGGCGTCGGTCACCTCCCCGTCGGCGACGGAGGCGATGACCTCACCCGTAGCGGGGTCGTGGACGTCGAAGCGGCCGGCCTTACCCGCGTCGACGAACTCGCCGTCGATGAACAGGCCGGTCGCGAGGTCGGTTGATGGCATCGGTGCTCCCTGTGATCAGTAGGGGTTGGCGACGAACAGGTCCTGCGCCGGGAACAGCGTCAGGAGGCGGGCGCCGTTCTCGGTGACCACGACCTCCTCCTCGATGCGCGCCGCGGAGAACCCGTCGTCGGCCGGGCAGTAGGTCTCCAGCGCGAAGACCATGCCGGGTTTGAGCTCGATCGGCTCCCTGAGGCTGTTGAGGCGCGAGATGATCGGCCGCTCGTGCAGGCCGAGGCCGAGGCCGTGGCCGAACTGCAGGCCGAACGCCGCCATCTCGTCGGCGAAGCCGAACTCGGGGGCGGCGGGCCAGACGAGGGCGACCTCGTCGGTGCCGACACCGGGCTTGATCATCTGGATCGAGGCGTCCATCCACTCGCGCGCCCTGGCGTACGCGCCGCGCTGGGCCGCCGTCGCGCTCCCCACGCTGAAGGTGCGGTAGTAGCAGGTCCGGTAACCGTTGAACGCGTGGATGATGTCGAAGAACGCCTGGTCGCCCGGGCGGATGATGCGGTCGGTGAAGTTGTGCGGGTGCGGGTTGCAGCGCTCCCCCGACACGGCGTTGATCGCCTCGACCTGTTCCGAGCCCATCTCGTAGAGCCGCTTGTTCGCCAGCGCCACGATCTCGTTCTCCCGGACGCCCGGCTTCAGCGCCTCGACGATGTCCTGGTAGACGCCGTCGACCATCGCGGCGGCCTGGGTCAGCAGCATGATCTCGTCCTGCGACTTGATCTGCCGCGCGTCGAGCATCGACTGCTGGGCGTCGACGACCCTGAGCCCCTGCCGTTCCATCTCGAACAGGAAGGGGGGCTCGACGATGTCGACGCCGACGGGCTCGTCCGCGAGGCCGGCGTCCTCGAGCAGTCCTCTGATCTGGCGGACGGCGTCGGCCATGAGCCCGGCGGTCGGCGCGATCGCGCCGCGCAGGCCGAGCATGCCCGCGTGGCAGTCGTCCGGCTTGAGCCAGGGGGCGAACATCCTGTGGTGGCGTGCCGCGGAGCCGAAGTCCCACAGCATCGGGTCGCCGCCGCGGGTCAGCAACGCGTACCGGGTCATCTTGTCCGGCAGCGCGCCGCCGATCCACGTCTGCGTCGTGTAGCGGATGTTGTAGGCGTCGAACAGCAGGAACGCCCCGCACCCGCTGCCGTCGAGCGCCTCCTTGGCCCGCCGCAGCCGGTAGGAGCGCAGCCGGTCGAAGTCGACGCGGGTCTCGAAGTCCACGCCCCGGTGGCCCGGGGCGTGCAGAGGCAGGCCGGTCATGGGCGGGGTCACTCCGCCGGCGCGCCGAGGCCGTCGTCCACGACGACGTTCTCGGGGCGGAGTTCGAGGCCCGACGCGGCCGCCTGCAGGTCGAGGAGGATGGCGAAGTCCTCGTCGACGCGGCCGCTGCCGACCGACGCCTGCACGAGCTGGGCGGTCGAGGCCGCCAGCGGCATGGGCACGTCGAGGCGGCGGGCCGCCGCGAGGCCGAGGTCGAAGTCCTTGCGCAGCAGGATCGGGGTGAACGTCGGCGGCAGGTAGTCGAGGTTCACGAACGCCGGCGACTTGTAGCGGGTGAACACCGAGCCCATGACGCTGTCGTTGAGGAACTCCAGGAACGCCGCGCGGGAGACGCCGCCCTTCTCCGCGAGCACGGTGATCTCCGCGAGCGACTGGGTGACCACGCCGAGGAACAGGTTGTGCGCGATCTTCACCAGGCGGGCGCCCTCGCCCTCGCCGACGTAGGTGACGGACTTGCCGATCAGGGCGAGCAGCGGCTCGATCCGCCCGTAGGTGCCGGCGGGTCCCGAGACGACCAGGCTCAGGCCGCCGGTCTCGGCGACCTTGCCGTTGCCGCTCACGGGCGAGGCGAGGAAGGCGACGCCGAGCTCGTCGCAGGCCACCCGGACCTCGGCCGACGCCTCGATCGAGACGGTGGAGCAGTCCACGACCGCACCGGGGACGCGCTCCGGGTCGGCGAGCAGGCCGTCCGCGCCGAGCAGTACCTCCTTCAGGTCCGCGGGGGTCGAGACCATCGTGAACACGACGTCCCGGTCGCGCAGGTCCGCGATGGTGTCGGCGACGGAGGCGCCGAGCGGTTCGAGCGCCTCGGCCTTGCTCCGGGTCCGGTTCCAGGCCGTCACCGGCACTCCGGCGCGGGCCAGCCTGCCCGCCATCGCCGCGCCCATCCGGCCGCAGCCGATCCATCCGACGTTGGTCATTGTCTCCGCCTTCGCAATCGATTGCCTATCGGGGTGAAAAGATGCCCGGCCGTTCGTTGGAACGGCCGGGCGTGAAGTCGGTCAGCGGCCGAGGCCGAGGAGATCCACGGCGTTGCGGTCGAGGATGCGCGAGGCCACGCCCTCCCCGAGGCCGGAGTTCTCGACGTAGGTCGCCGCCCGCGTGTAGAGATCGTTCTGGAAGTAGGGGAAGTCGCTGCCCAGCATGATCCGGTCCTCGCCGAAGGTGTCGACCGCGCAGCGCAGCGAGGGCGCGTGAAAGTTGGCGGTGTCGTACCACATGCCGGCGAAGACCTTGCTCGGCTGGTCGGGGAAGGCCTGCTTCCAGTGGTTGTAGTTGTCGTCGATCCGCTGCATCAGGAACGGGATCGGGCCGCCGAGGTGGGCGACGATCACCTTGATGTTGGGGTAGCGGGCGGTGATGCCGGCCCGCACGAAGTGCAGCACGCCGATGGCGTCCTCGAACGGCGCGCCGACGATCCAGGTCAGGCCGTGCTCCGAGATGAGCGGCGAGTCGGCGTCCTTGCCCGAGGCGTGGATGAACAGCGGGGCCGAGCGCTCGTCGAGGGCGGCCCACAGCGGCTCGAACGACGGGTCGCCGAGGGTCCTGTCCAGCACCGCCGTACCGATGGTGGCGCCGATCAGGCCGAGGTCGTCCATCGCGCGCGCGACCTCCCTGGCGGCCGCCTCGCCGTGCGGGAGCGGCGTGGCGGCGAAGCCGTCGAAGCGGTCGGGGTGACGCTTGATCAGGTCGGCGTACATGTCGTTGGCCATCCGGGCGGCCTCGACGGCGTTCGCCTCGTCGGTGAACGTCGGCAGCTGCGGCGTCGCCGAGAGGATCTGCATGTCGACGCCGGCGTCGTCCATCATCCTCAGGCGCTTGTCGATGTCGCCCTCGTCGTCACCGGCGCACAGGCCTCGCGCGACGGCGGTGTCCTTGCTGCCGTACCTCTCCAGCAGGTCGAGGTACTCGGTCGGGAAGTAGTGGGCGTGCACGTCGATACGCACGATATGTCTCCTTCAAAGTGAATGATCGGTGGTCAGCCCGCGGTGGTGCCCAGGTCGCGCGTCCTCAGCAGCCGCTCGCGCGTCTCCCGCAGGCGGGCCGAGAGCTCCGGGCCGTCGACGCCGACGAGGCCGCCCGCGGTGTAGCGGACCTCACCGCCGACGAACACGGTGTCGATGTCCCGCGACGTGGTCTGCAGGACGAGGTGCCCGGCCGGGTCGCCCATGGACAGGCCGAACGGCTCGGTCTCGACCAGGATCACGTCGGCGGGCGCGCCCTCCTCGATGCCGGTCGCCGTACGGCCGAGCGCCCGGGCCCCGTTGACCGTGACCCAGCGCACGACGTCGCGCGCCGAGACCAGGGGGACGTCGAGGTCGCGGTGCGGCGGCACGTGACCGCGGGCCCGCTCCTTCTCCCCGTCGAGCAGCCGGTGCAGCGCGTAGGCGAGCCGCATCTGGGTGAGCAGGTCCGCGCAGGCGTAGCTGACGACGTCGACGCCCAGGGTGATCGGCACGCCCGCCCGGACCGCGCGGTCGAAGACGGCCACGGGCTTGCCCATGCCCATCTCGATGTCGGGGGTCAACGACAGGAACGCACCGGAGGCGGCGAGGGCGGCGATCTCCCGCTCCGAGGCGTAGTTGCCGTGCACCCAGAGCACGTCGGGCGCCAGGGCCCCGGCGTCGGCGAACTCGGCGAGAAGGCCCACCGGGTTGCCGTGGACCGAGATGCCCAGTCCCAGCTCGCGCGCCCGGGCGACCGCCTTCTCGTCGTATCGGTGGTCGATCGCCAGCGCGACGCCGACCAGGGCGTCGTCGCGGACCTCCTCGGCGACGCGGGCGAGGTCGTCGAGCCGGTGGGCGCGGTCCCGGTAGGTCGCCCCCTCCCGCTCGAAGAGCCCGAAGCCGTACGTCGCGCGGATGCCGGCGTCGCGCAGGCCGCGGATCGAGGCGTCCACGTGCTCGGGGGAGTTCGCGCTGTGGCAGTAGTCGAAGACCTGTGTGACACCGTGGCTGAGCAGTTCGAGCCCTCCGGCGTACGTCGCCCAGTACATGTCCTCGGGCGTGTAGTACTCCGACATCGGGTGCACGGTGTGGAAGTACTCGCGGGCCCAGAGGTCGGCGGTCATCCCGCGCAGCGGGGTCTGCCACAGGTGCAGGTGGGTGTCGACCAGGCCGGGCACCACGAGCTTTCCGGCCGCGTCGACGACCTCGGCGTCACCGGCGGGGAGGTCGGCGCCGATCCGGCTGATCACGCCGTCCTCGACCAGCACGTCGCGGATCTCGCCGGTGAGCAGCCGGCCGCCCTTGATGAGCTTCACGTTCGCCTACTCCGCCGAGCCGCGCGGGACGCCGACGGCGCTGGCGTCGATCTCCACGAGCACCTTCGGGTTGGCCAGCCGCGAGACCTCGACCAGCGTGGAGGTGGGGCGCGCGTCGCCGAACCAGCCGAACACGACGTCGAGCGCGGTCCGCAGGAACTCGTCCATCCGGGTCGTGTAGATCTGGACGCGCACGACGTCGGAACGCTCCAGCCCGGCCGACGCCAGCGACCGTCCCAGGTTGTCCATGACCACCTGGGCCTGCGTGGCGAGCGGCTCGTCGAGGCCGCCGTCGGGATGGTAGGGCAGGGTTCCGGCGATCTCGTACCGCGGCCCCTCCGCGACCGCGATGACCTGCGAGTAGAGACCCTTGACCGGCTCGAAGACGTCGGAAGGCTGGATGCGACGATGCATTCGACCGCTCCCTTATGTTGACATGCAATCCTTTGCAGGCCCAACATATGGGGCCATAAATCCAGTCGTCAAGAAGTTCCGGCTGGCGGATACAATCGATTGCTGTGCGAAGGGAGAGGCGGTGACGGCGATGACGACGATCGGGACGATCCGCGTGGCGCCGCCGCCCCGCCGGGCCGGACCGACGCACCCCACCGGGCCTCCGGTGAAGGATCCCGGCCCGGGGGCGCGGCGGCGGTCCTCGCGCCGCGCGACGGATGCGTTTTCAATGAAACGGCGAGCGATTGCCGTGATCGTATAATACTGTTTTGCCGCAAAATGGCTGGTAGCCCACGGGGAGCGGGGTCATGACAGAGCCTGGCGCCAAACCGACACTGCGAGACGTCGCACAGAAAGCCGGGGTGCATCCGGGCACCGCCTCTCGCGCCCTCAACCCGGAGACGGCCTCCAAGGTCAACGCCGCGACCGCCAAGCGGGTCATGCGGGCGGCCAAGGCGCTCGGCTACCGTCCCAACCCGATCGCCCGCAGCCTGCGCACGAGCAGGAGCCACACGATCGGCATGCTCATCCCCGACTTCACCAACTCGATGTTCCCCCCGATGGTGCGCGGCGTCGACCGGGTGCTCTCCGAGCGTGACTACACCCTGCTCCTGGCCGACACCGACAACAACGCCGAGCGCGAGGAGCGGCTGTACGGCGCGCTGCGCGACCGCCAGGTCGACGGCCTGGTCATCGGCACGGCGCTGCGCCACCACCCGCTGCTGACCCGGATCATCGCCGACGAGATCCCCTTCGTGCTCGTCAACCGGCTGACCGACGACCATCCCACCCTCGCCGTCGTCGGCGACGAGGTGAGCGGGATCCGGCAGACCGTCGCGCACCTGGTCGGGCTCGGCCACCGGCGGATCGCGTACCTGTCGGGGCCGCTGACGACCACCACGGGCGCGGGCCGGCTCTCCGCCTACAAGCACGCGCTGGCCGCGCACGACATCGGGGTCGCGCCCGAGCTGATCACCGAGTGCGCCGCCTGGACCGAGGTCGAGGGCGCCAAGGGGTTACGCCGCCTGCTCGACGGCAACGAGGCCGGGGCCTTCACCGCGGTGATGGCCGGCAACGACATGATCGCGCTCGGCTGCTACGGCGTGTTCCGCGAGCGGGGCATCGTGTGCCCCGACGACCTGAGCCTCGTCGGATTCAACGACATGCCCTTCATCGACCACTTCGCCCCCCCGCTGACCACGGTCCGCATCCCGAACGGCGACATCGGCGTGGAGGCCGCGAACCTCCTGCTGGACGCGATCGGCAGTGGATCGGTCACCCCGAAGGTCGTCACACTGCCGGTCCGCTTCATCGTCCGCGGCTCCACGGGCCCCGCCTAGAAGCCCCGTACGGCTGACGCCCCTCCTTCTGCCTGCCGCGGCGGTCACCGCCGGCCGCGTCGCCCGCCGCCAGCACCGCCGGGGAGGTCGGCGAGGCCGGGGAGGTCGGCGAGGAGGAATCCCGCCTCTCCCCGGGAGGTTCACGCCGTCGTCCCGGAGGGGGAACGGCCTTCCAGGAGGCTTCTAGGGGAGGGGAACACCCCTCTCGGAGGGGGGAACGACGACGATGGGGCATTCGGCGCGCTGCAGGACGCCGTGGCTCACCGAGCCCAGCACCAGCCCGGCCAGGTCGCCGCGCCCGCGTGATCCCACGACCAGCAGGTCGGCCCGATCCGAGGCCTCCCGCAGGACGTCCACCGGGTGCCCGTGCTCCAGCTGCTCGGTGACCTTGACGTCCGGATAGCGCTCGCCCCAGCCCGCCAGCGCCTCGGCCAGCACGCGCCGCTCGCCCCGGGCGGTCTCCTCGGCGTCCGCGAGGGCGAACGGCCCGCCACCGACGACGGGCCTGTTCCAGGCGTGTACCGCGCGCAGGCCCACACCGCGCAGGGACGCCTCGGCGAAGGCGAACCCGAGGGCGTCGGCACCCACGGAGGAGCCGTCGACCCCGGCGACCACCTCACCGCGGGAGCGCTTGGGCGGCTGCCGTACGACGGCGACCGGGCAGGCGGTGTGCCCGGACACCCCCAGCGCGACCGACCCCAGCAGCATGCCCCGGAAACCGCCCAGGCCGTGGCTGCCGACCACCAGGAGCTCCGCGGCCTTCGCCGCCTCGATGAGGGCCGACCGGGGGTCGCCCGGCAGCAGCAGCGACTCCACCTCGACGCCGCCGTCCTCCTCGCGCACCCGCTCCAGCGCGTCGGTCAGCGTGGACGTGGCGCCGTCGCGCATCCACCGGCCCACGTCCGCGTACGGAGCGTCGTCGGACATCTCCAGCGGCCCGGCCGGCATGGCGTGCACGACGCGCAGCGCGCTGCCGCGCAGCCCGGCCTCCCGTACCGCCCAGCCCACGGCCTCAAGCGAGACCCGCGAGCCGTCGACTCCCACCACGATCATGTGTTCTCCTTCTGCCCCCGTGACATCTCCGGGCGGCACGGGGCACGCCGCCCGTCTCTCCCCGCCCGGCCGGGCGGGACCGCCGGTCTCCGCCGACGGCACCGCTGAGGGGGTGGGTACCGGACCCCGTTTCAGGTCGTCCCGCGTTCTTCCAGCACCTCGGCGATCGGCCGCCTGACACTCCTGCCCTCGTCGGGGGTGAACCCCAGGCGCATGATCATCTGGGGATACTCCCCCGACAGCAGTTCCTGACGCATGAACTCCCGCAGGTGGAACATCTCCAGCGGCTGGGTGTGGAAGGCCGCGCGAACCCCGTGGGCGTCGGCGTGCAGCAGGATACGCTGCAGCGCCTGACCTGCTGTGATCCAGTCCTCGCGGGAGTCCGACAGGGTGGTCAGCACCGCCACGAGCCCGGTCGAGGTGGCTGCGGACCGGTCGCTCTCGCCTCCCCACGAATGGCCGTGGGCGTAGTCGCGCTGGGCGAAGTGCGGGCGGGTTCTGCGCGGTTCGCGGGGGTAGGCCTCGGCCGGCACCCCCTCCGCGCGGGTGCTTCCCGGCGGCCGGGCCCAGCGGAGGACCTCCAGGGTGAACAGCCGGTCCTGGGACTGCACCTCCTGGGCCGCCTCGGTGAGCGCGGCCAGCGCCCGCACCGCGGCCTCGGAGCGGACGGGTGTCAGTCGCGCCCCCTCCGCGGCCGCCTGCTGGACGAGTTCGTCGACGAGCTGGTCGGGGACGGGCGTCTCGGTGAATCCGGCGCGGTGGGTGCGGCGGTGCTCGATCCGGGCGCACAGCGTCCGGGTGTGCTCGTCGGCTTCGGCGGACTCGCCCAGCCGTACGGTCGCCAGCAGGGCGGGACGGTCGGGGTCGGGCAGCACGCGCACCCGTGCCTCGTGGCCGAGACCGCGCAGCACGAGCCGTATGTTCATCAGGGCGGCACCGCAGCTGACCAGCCGCTCCCTGCCCATGATGTCACCCGTCCGCAGCCCCCTGTCGCTGTCGGCCCGCAGGGCGATCTCCTCGCCGTCGACGACGAACGACCACGGCTGGGTGTTGTGCACCGACGGCGCCCACACCGCGGCCTGGACCGCCGCGTGGACCGCCGAGGTGATCTCCTCGGTCGCGTGCGCGTTCATGACGTCACCTCCGTCACCGTCTCCCTCACAAGATCTTCACCGTGCCGGGAAGGCACCGGTCCGGCTCCCCTCCACCGCAGGGAAGTCCGGCCGGCCGTCATCGGCGGCACGTCGGTCACGCCTGTCCCGCGGGGCGTATCACGGCCACCGGGCACCGGGCGTGGTGCAGCACCCCGTGACCGATCGACCCCAGCACCACCGCCCCCAGCCCGCCCAGCCCCCGCGAACCGACGACGACCAGATCGGCCGCCTCCGAGGCCTCGCGCATCACCTCCACCGGATGCCCGATGACCACGGTCTGCTCCACCTCCACCTGCGGATACCGCTCCCGCCAGCCCGCGAGCCCCTCGGCCGTCAGCCGCTTGGCCATCTCGAAGGCGTCGTCGATCAGCGAGGTGTAGGCCGCCGCGTACGGCCCCAGCACCGGCGCCGCCAGCGCGTGCACCGCCCGCAGCCGTGCCTTGCGCAGCACCGCCTCCTCGAAGGCGTACTCCAGCGCGGCCTCCGATCCGGGCGAACCGTCGAACCCCACCACGATCTCGTCGAAGACGTGCCGCGGCATGTTCCGCACCACCACCACCGGGGTGGCCACCCGCCCGGCCAGCGCCAGGCAGACCGAGCCCAGCAGCAGCCCGGTGAACCCGCCCAGCCCCCGCCCGCCCAGCACCAGCTGCTCGGCGTCCTCGGCCTCGCGCCGCAGTACCTCGGCCGCCTTCCCCGTCTCCAGCACCGCCTCCACCCGCAGCTGCGGGGCGCGGTCACGGGCCAGGGCGGCCGCGGTCTCCAGCACCTCTCCGCAGTAGGCGCTCATGGAGTCACGGAACCCCGGCGGGGTCTGCAGCGGGATGTCGTGGATCCACGGCGCGCACACGTGCACGATCCGCAGCCCGCACCCGCGCCGCACCGCGTCGCCCGCGGCCCACTCCACCGCCGCCAGTGAGGAAGGTGAGCCGTCGACGCCCACCACCACATGTGCTGTCATGTCGTCCTCCTCGGTTCCCTGTTCTCCATCCGACCGTCTCCCGGGCCCGTTCCGCATCGGCCGAAGGACCCGACCGGCAGGGACTTCCGACCCTCCCGTCGCTCCCACACCGGGCCCGGCGGCCCTGTTAGAGGCGACAGTCCCTGCCCGGGAGGGCATTTGGACCCTATCGAGCGGCCCGGCGGTGACCGACGCTGCAGGTGTGGGGCGGACCGGCCCGCCGGCCGTGACGCCGATCCGGCGAGAGACCGATCCCGGCGGGCGAACCGGCCCGTCCCGTCCTCGGCCCGTTCGGAGGTGAAGATGCACGTCACCGTCAAGGACGTCATGACCCGGCGAGTGGTCTCGGTCGGCGAGGAGACCTGCTTCAAGGACATCGCCGGGACGCTCCTCGCCCACGCGGTCAGTGCCGTACCGGTCCTGGACGGCGACGGCCACGTGGTCGGCGTCGTCTCGGAGGCCGACCTGTTGCGCACGGAGGAGTGCGGGGAGCGGTTCCGCGGCGGGGATTCCCCGCCGGGGCCGGGAAAGATCGCGGACAGGATCAGGGGGGAGGTGGCCAGGGAGCTGATGACCGCTCCGGCCGTCACCGTCCCGATGGACGCCTCCGTGGTGGCCGCCGGCCGTCTGATGGAGCGCCACGGCGTCAAGCGACTGCCGGTGCTGGACGGGCGGGGGCGGCTGACGGGCATCGTCAGCCGGCATGACCTGCTGAAGGTGTTCGTCCGCTCCGACGCCGACATCGAGCGCGAGGTCCGCCGGGACGTCCTGACGCGGTCCCTGTGGATGGACACCGCGCGTGTCCGCGTCTCCGTCGTGGACGGCGTGGTCACGCTGAGCGGGCGGATGACCCTGCGCAAGGAGGCCTGGATCGCCGTACGGATGATCCAGCAGGTCAACGGGGTCGTCGACGTGATCGACGAGCTTGCCTGCGACCAGGAGGACACCACCCGCGGGCAGGAGGGCTGAACGGCGGGCCGCCGACGGTGTCCACTGGGTCCACTGGGTCCACTGGGTCCACTGGCCGCCGCCACCCGCCACACCGTGGTGGCGTTCGAGGTCGACGACTTCAACCCCCACGCCCGCACCGGCTGGTCGGTCACCGCCGTGGGCCGCGCCCGCGCGGTCTCCGCCCCCGCGGAGATCGCCCGGCTGTCGGGACGGCCTGGGCCCCCGGAGAACGCAACCACTTCATCGTCGTCCAGGCCGAACAGGTGTCAGGCCGCCGCATCCGCCACTGAGGCCCGTCCGTGAATCCTCACCGCGGCCTCGTGAATCCTCACCGATCCTCACCGTGACCTCTGGCCTCACCGTGACCTCTGGAGCCCCACCGTGACCTCTGGCCTCACCGTGTGACCTCTAGAGCCTCACCGTGACCTCTGGAGCCTCACCACGGCTTCGCGGGCGGGCGGTCACCGCGCCAAGCCCGCGGCCTTCAGGTCGTAGGCGATGTCGCGCGCCCAGGCGCGCACCCGCTCCGGCTCGCGGAAGTCACCCGCCGCGGTCTTGGCCATGGTCGCGGCGGGAAAACCCCTGGCGTCGGCCCGCAGGCAGCCGCCGAAGGTGACGTTCTCGCGGGCGCCGATCCTGCGTCTGGCCCGCTCCGCGGCGGCCGGCGGGGGCACGTCCCGACCGCCGATCGCCTGTAACGGCCCGCTGCTGAACAGCCAGACGGGACGTTCGGCCAGCTGCCGAGCGCAGCGCCGGGCCAGGGCGCGGGCGTGCCGGTGCCAGCGGCCGAAATAGACCGCGCCGCCCAGGACGACCGCGTCGTAGGCGTCGACGTCCCGTACTCCGGCGGCGGGCCTGACCTCCGCGTCGAGCCCCTCCTCGGTGAGGACCCGGCCGATCCACTCGGCGATCTCACGGGTGGAACCACGCTTGGACCCGTAGGCCACCAGCACCTTCATCACGGAGCCCCCTTCCCGGCGTCGGCCCGTCGGCCCCACTGCCAGTCCACCAGCGAACGTCCCCGCCGTGGGAGTGCCCTTCGGCCCGGATGCCACCGACCTTGGTCCCCCGCCTGTCGGCCGTTCACCTCCCCCGTGCAGGCTGGAGGAAGGGGGCGACGCGCCCGGAGTGCCACCGGAGCGGCGGCCGTCCGCGTCGTCCCGCGTTCTCACCCGGAAGCGAGGCTTGGAGGAGGACATGAAGGCTCTGGTGTACGAAGGCCCCGGCCGGAAGACCTGGACCGAGGTGCCCGATCCGACGATCATGGACCCGTGGGACGCGATCATCCAGGTCGACACCGTGACGATATGCGGAACGGACCTGCACATCCTCGGCGGAGACGTCCCGGAGGTGGAACCCGGGCGGATCCTCGGCCACGAGGCGGTGGGCACCGTGGTCGAGGTGGGCGACGCCATCAGTGAGCTGCGGCCGGGCGACCGCGTGCTGGCCTCCTGCGTCTCGGCCTGCGGCAGGTGCCTCTACTGCAGACGGTCACGGTACGGCCAGTGCCTGGGCGGCGGCGGCTGGATCCTCGGCCGCCTCGTCGACGGCGTGCAGGCGCAGTACGCCCGGCTGCCGTTCGCCGACCTGTCCACCCACATGCTTCCCCCGACGATCGGCGACGAGGCGGTCGTCATGCTCGCCGACATCATGCCCACCTCCTACGAGGTGGGGGTGCTGAACGGCCGCGTCCGGCCCGGTGACACGGTGGTCATCGTCGGAATGGGGCCGATCGGGCTGGCCGCGATCCTCACCGCCCGGCTGTACTCACCGGTGCGCGTCATCGCGATCGACAAGGCCGAACCCCGTCTGCGGGCCGCCGAACGGTTCGGCGCCGACATCACCGTCGCCCCCGCTGACGACCCGCTGGAGGTGGTGCGGTCGGTGACCGGCGGCCTGGGCGCCGACGTGGCGATCGAGGCCGTCGGCGTGCCGGAGAGCTTCGAGCTGTGCGCCTCCCTGATCCGCCCCTGCGGGCACGTGGCCAACATCGGCGTCCACGGGCGGCCCGCCACGCTCCACCTGGAGGACCTGTGGATCCGCGACGTCACCATCACCACCGGGCTGGTCGACACCTTCTCCACCCCGACCCTGCTCACCATGCTGGGCAACGGGCAGCTCGACACCGGACACATGATCACTCATCGCTTCGCGCTCGACGACATCGAACACGCCTACGAGGTGTTCGCCGACCCCGCGCGCAGCGGCGCCCTGAAGGTCGCGCTGAGCCGCACCTGACCGTGGCGCCTCGCGGATGACCGCGCCGCTCCCGCGGGCCGGGGGCGTGCCCCGCCCCTCGGGAGGCGCGTACGGCGCGGCCTGGTCGTCCGCGCCGCGGACCCCGACGACGGGTGCCGGGTCGTCACCTCCCTCACCGAGGCCGGGCGGCGCGCCCTCGGTGACCGGACCCAGGCCGTCACCGAGCAGTTGGAGCGAGCGCTCGGCGAGACCCTCGACGCCGGGGAGCGGCGCAGGCCGGCCGAGGCGCTTCCGCTGCTGGAGCGCCTGGCCGACCGGCTGTGACGGGCACGGCCGCGCACCGCCGGGACCGTGCCGCGAACCAGGGCACGGAGCGGACCATGGAGCAGGCCGAGAAACGGGCCGTGGAGCAAACCGAGGAACGGGCCGTCAGGGGCGGGCCGTCAGGAGTAGGCGGCGACCATGCCGACGACGACGCCCGAGAGCGAGACGACCGTGAGCACGGCCCCGGCGATCACCGCGACGCGGCGCCCTCGCCGTACCCTCAGGACGTAGAGGAGGACGTACGGCAGGAAGGCCAGGACCCCGACGCCCAGGAAGGGCAGGGTGAGCGCGGCGAGGACACCGGTGGCGCCGGTCGGGACGGCACGGTCGCCCTGGGGGGTGAGCTGGGCCCGTTTGACGTCTCCCACCGTGGAGTCGGGAGAGGCGTCCACCATCACCACCTCGCCGTCGCGGTCGAAGGTGAACCTGCCCTTGCAGTCGTAGCGTCCCTGCCCCAGCGACTTGCACGAGACGATCTCCAGGGTGCCCGGAGAGCCGATCTCGCCGGTCGCGAGCTTGAGATCCGACGTCGAGAAGACGAAGGGCAGCAGGCCCGTGACCAGCCAGCAGATCATCAGGATGGTCATGCCGACGGGGCCCGGCGTGCGTCCCGGGCCCGGGGTCGGGGTCGGCTGGAAGGCCCCTACGAGGTTCTCAAGTGCGTCGCTCATGCCGCCAGCGTGGACCACGTCACTTGCGGCTCACCTGCTCACGACTTGTGGCGGGCCGCCCTCTCCTCGGCCTCGGCGGCGTCCAGCTTGGCGGCCTCCTCCGGGGTGGGGGCGCTGCCGCCGAGATGGCGGGGCTGCCACCAGGCGCCCGGCGGGATCTCCGGGTAGGTCCGCTGGGCCCGGTCCAGCAGCTCGGCCATGCGGCCGCGCAGCTCGGCGGTGACCGCGTCGTAGTCGTCGCCGCGCTTGGGGTGCAGCGGCTCGCCGACCAGGATGGTGATGGGGACGTGCCGCTGGAAGAGCTTCTTGGGGTGCCCCTTGGTCCACAGCCGCTGGGTGCCCCACAGCGCCATCGGGACCAGCGGCACCTTGGCGCCGACGGCCATCCTGACGGCGCCGTTCTTGATCTCCTTGACCGTGAAGGACTGGCTGATCGTGGCCTCGGCGAACACGCCGACCACCTCACCGCCCTTGAGCGACTTCAGCGCCGCGCCGAACGCCGCGGCGCCCGCGGCGCGGTCGACCGGGATGTGGTGCATGCCGCGCATCAGCGGGCCGGAGACGCGGTGGTCGAAGACCTCCTTCTTGGCCATGAAGCGCACCAGGCGCTTGGCGGGCAGGGCGGCTAGCCCGGCGAAGATGAAGTCCAGATAGCTGATGTGGTTGCTGGCGAGCACCGCGCCACCGGTCCGCGGGATCCGCTCCGCGCCCTCGACGCGGATCTGAAGGTCCAGCGCGCGGAACAGGGTCCTTGCCACCCCGATGACCGGGGGGTACACGATCTCAGCCATAGGCTGAACCGTACATCAGCCGCCCGTATCTCTCAGCCCCGACCGTGAGGTCGGACAAGGTTGAACGAGGACGGATGAGGACGGACGAGGACGGACAGGGCCGGAACGGAGCCGCCCGCGCCTCGCCCGCGTCCGGGGCCCGTCGTCAGTGCCCGCGGAAGGCCTCCTCCAGCCACCACGAGCCCCGTGCGCGGCTGACCTTGGCGTCGACCAGCATCGGCCGCTCCCGCGCCCCCGTCAGCCAGCCGGCCACCGCCGCCAGGTCGCGCCGATCCCGTACGGTCACCGCCTCGCAACCGAAACCCCTGGCGATCGCGGCGATGTCGACCGGCGGGAAGGTGACCGTGCCGAGGGGGTGGCCGTCCGGGCCGAAGTGGTGCACCTCGGCGCCGTAGCCCTCGTCGTCGTAGACCACGACCAGCATGGGCAGGCCGAGGCGCACGACGGTCTCCAGCTCGGACACGCCCATCAGCGCGCCCCCGTCGCCGAGCGCGGCCACGGGGAGCCGGTGCGGCTGCGCCAGAGCGGCGCCGATCGCGGTGGCCAGGCCCAGGCCGATCGACTGGAACGCCTGGGTGAAGCAGAAACCGCGTTCGTCGGGGACGTCGAGGAACATCGACGGGTAGCCCATGAAGTTCCCCGAATCGATGGAGACGACCCGCTCGGCGGGGAGCAGGTCGTCCAGCGCGATCGTCAGGGTCCGGGGGTCGATGCGGCCGTCTCCGCCCTCGTCGTCGTAGGGCAGGTCCCGCCAGCGGTTCTCCCCGGCGATCCGCCGGGCCAGCTCCTCGGAGCGGTATCCGGCGTGGTCGGGCCCGGCCCCGGCGAGCAGCCCCGTGACGGCGCGGGCGGTGCGGGCGACGTCGCCGGTCACGCCGAGGTGGATCGGGCGGTGCAGGCCGAGCGCTCCGGGGTCCAGGTCCACCTGGACCACCTTGGCGTCCGGGCCGATGAGCGTGCCGTGGCGCATGGTCCACATGTTGAGCGTGCAGCCCCAGCCGACGATCACGTCGGCGTCGCGGACGAGCTCGGCGGTGAGCGGGGAGGCGAAGCCGCCGCTCACGTCCAGGTCCCACGGACTGCCCCGGAAGAGCCCCTTGGCGACCGCCGAGGTGGCCAGCAGCGCCCCGGTGGCCCCGGCCAGCTCCTCCAGCTCGCGCCGGGCCGTACGCGCTCCCCTGCCCGCCACGAACACCGGGCGCCGCGCCTGGGCCAGGAGCTCCGCCAGCCTCGCGACCTCCCGTGCGGCGGGCTCGCCGCCTCGGGGGGAGGCGTCCGGCCGGTCGGTGTCCGTGTCCGCGGGCGTGGACGTGGACGTGGGTGTGGGCGTGGGTGTGGGCGTGGGTGTGGGCGTGGGTGTGGACGTGGGCGCCGGGGGTGGGGCGGGGACGGCCTGCCCCTGCACCTCGAGCGGGAGGTTGAGCAGGACCGTGCGCCGCTCGTCGCGGGCCACGCGGAAGGCCTCGGCCGCCTGCGCGACGGCGGTGCCGGCCGAGGAGATCCGCATCGGGACCGCACCGACGGCGGTGGCCAGGGCCGCCTGGTCGACGAAGAAGTTGGAGTTCGGCGCGGTCACCTCGCCGGCCAGCACGATGAGCGGCGTACGGCTCTTGGCCGCCTCGGTGATACCCGTCATCGCGTTGGTGAGGCCCGGCCCCTGGTGCACGCTGAGCACCGCGACGCGCCCCGCGGTGCGCGCGTACGCGTCGGCCATGGTCGCCGCGCCGCCCTCGTGGCGCGCGGCGACGAACCGCACGCCGTGCTCGATCAGCGCGTTGGTCACGTGGAAGTTGCCGCTCCCGACCACCCCGAAGGCGGCGTCCACTCCGAGCGAGGCGAGGACCGTTCCGACGGCCTGGGCGACGTTCACCGCTCGACCAGCGCCAGCACACGCAGCGGGCTGCCCGAGCCGCCGACGATCGGCAGCGGCGGCGCGATGACCACCGCGCCGGTGACCGGCAGCCGGTCGAGGTTGCGCAGCTGCGTCAGGCCGTACTTGCCCGCGCCGAGCAGGAAGGAGTGGCAGGGGAAGGCCGGGTCGAAGCCGTGCGCCGCGCCCGCGTCCGTGCCGACCGTCTCGACGCCGAGCCCGGCGATCGGTGTCTCCTCGGCCAGCCACCTGGCGCACTCGACCGAGACTCCGGGGGTGTGCGGGCCGTTCTCGTCGGCATTGAGGAAGGTCTCCTGGTCATGGGAGCGGGTGTCCCAGCCGGTCCGGTAGAGCAGCCAGCCGCCCTCCGGCAGCGGCCCGTTGGCCGCCTGCCAGGCCTTGACGTGGTCGACCTCCAGCAGGAAGTCGGGGTTCTCGGCCGTCTCGGCGGTGAGGTCGAGCACCGCGGCCGGGGCGATCAGCCGGTCGAGCGGCACCTGCGAGACGTCCTCGCCGTCCCTGCCGGTGACCCAGTGGACGGGCGCGTCGAAGTGGGTCCCGGTGTGCTCGCCGGTCGAGATGTCGTTCCAGTACCAGGCGGGTCCCCGGTCGTCGTAGCGGCTGATCTCCTTGAGCGTGAACGGGGCGGTGTTGCCGAACGGCTCGGGCAACCGCAGGGTCGGCGTCCGCGACGACAGTGGCGCGGTCAGGTCGACCACCTCGATCCCGCCGTTCCGCACACTGTCGACCAGGTTCCGCAGCACCGACACGACGCCTCCAACATCACCGGAAAGACCTGGTCAGATCCTCCTACACGGTGTCGGCCCCCGCCATCCCCCCGCCCCGGATTCGCCGGGCGGGCGGGACGAGAGGTTCCCGGGGGCGGTGCTTGCCGCCGCGCGAACGGGAAAGGCTAGCAATTGTGAAGAAGCTCATCAACAGCGCCGGCTCCGTCGTCACGGACGCGCTGCGCGGGATGGCGGCCGCGTACCCCGGGCTCCGGGTGGACGAGGAGAACCGTGTCGTGTCACGCGCGTCGGGACCCCGCGCCGGCAAGGTCGGCCTGGTCTCCGGCGGGGGCTCCGGTCACGAGCCGCTGCACGCCGGTTTCGTCGGGTACGGCATGCTCGACGCGGCCTGCCCCGGCGAGATCTTCACCTCCCCGGTGCCCGGCCAGGTGGTCACGGCCGCCACGGGGGCGGACGGCGGCGCGGGCGTGCTGTTCGTGGTGAAGAACTACACCGGCGACGTCCTGAACTTCGAGCTGGCCGCCGACCTCTGCGCCGAGGAGGGGGTGGAGGTGAGGAGCGTCCTCGTCGACGACGACGTGGCCGTGCGCGACTCCCTGCACACCGCGGGGCGCAGGGGCACGGGGGCCACGCTCTTCGTCGAGAAGATCGCCGGGGCCGCGGCCGAGGGCGGTGCGCCGCTGCCGGAGGTCCTGCGGGTGGCAGAGGAGGTCAACGCCCGGAGCCGGTCCTTCGGCATCGCGCTGAGCGCCTGCACCACGCCCGCCTCCGGCAGGCCGACCTTCGAGCTGGGCGAGACCGAGATCGAGCTGGGCATCGGCATCCACGGCGAAGCCGGGCGGACCCGCTCGACGATGCGCGGGGCTCGCGAGCTGGTCGCCGTCGCGATGGACGCCGTGCACGACGACATGCCGGTCTCCGGCGACACCCTGGTCCTGGTGAACGGCATGGGCGCGACGCCGCTCATCGAGCTCTACGTCGTTTTCGGGGAGGTCGCGGAGTATCTGCGGGGCCGGGGGGCGCGGGTGACGCGGAGCCTGGTCGGCGGCTACGTCACCAGCCTCGACATGCGGGGTTTCTCGGTCACGGTCTGCCTGCTGAACGAGGAGCTCCTGCGCCTGTGGGACGCCCCTGTGGAGACCCCCGCGCTGCGCTGGGGCCGCTGAGATGGACACCGCCGTCGAGATGGACACCGCCGTCTTCTCCCGCTGGATCGGCGAGGTCGTCACGGCCGTCCACGCCGGCAGGGAGTGGCTCACCCGGCTGGACACCGCGATCGGCGACGCCGACCACGGGGCCAACCTCGACCGGGGTTTCGAGGCCGTCTCCCGCGCGCTGGCGGACGGCCCGCCCGGCAGTCCCGGGGCCCTGCTCGGCCTGGTGGGGAGCACGCTGATCCGCAAGGTCGGCGGGGCGTCGGGACCGCTGTACGGCACGGCGTTCCGGGAGGCGGGCAAGGTGCTCGGCGACGCCCCCGAGGTGTCCCTGGCCGATCTGGCGAAGGCGCTGGAGGCGGGGCTGGCGGGGGTTCAGCGGCTGGGGGCGGCCGTCGAGGGCGACAAGACCATGGTGGACGCGCTCGCCCCGGCGGTCCGGGCGCTGGCGCGGGCCGTACGGGAGGGGGGCGGGCGGCCGGAGGCTCTCGGCGCGGCGGCGTCGGCGGCCCGCGCCGGGGCGGAGGCCACGATCCCGATGCAGGCCCGCCGGGGACGGGCCAGCTATCTCGGCCCCCGCAGCGTGGGCCACGAGGATCCCGGCGCCGCCTCGACCGCGCTCATCCTCACCGCCCTGTGCGCGGCCGCGGCGTCGCCGGGCGGGCCCGCCGGGGACGCGGGGCCCGAGGGGACGGAGTAGGCCGTGGTGGGCATCGTCCTCATCTCCCACAGCGGGCCGCTGGCCACCGAGGTCGTCGCCCTGGCCTCGCGGATCTGCGAGGTCGACGTCCCGCTGGCGCCCGCAGGCGGCACCGAGGACGGCGACCTGGGCAGCAGCCCGGAACTGGTGGCCGCGATGATCCAGCGGGTGAACCAGGGGGACGGGGTGATCCTGATCCCCGACCTGGGGGGTTCGGTGCTGACGGCACGGCTGTTCGAGGCGCCGAAGGTGGTGGTCGCCGACGTGCCGTTCGTGGAGGGCACGATCGCGGCCGTGATCTCGGCCGGCGCGGGGGCGTCGCTGGAGGCGGTGCTCGCCGCAGCCGAGGAGTCCAGGGGCTTCCGCAAGTTCTGACCGGCCCCCGCCGGCGGACTCCGGCCCGTGCCGGGACGGCGGGCTCCGGCCCGTGCCTGAACCGTGGGCTCCGGCCGACGGGCTCGGGCCCGTGCCGGGACGGCGGGGCGGATGTCAGCATTTTAGGAGATCACCCCCTTGTCGCCCGCGGGTCATGATGAGGTCTCGCCGAACCCGGGAGTACCGATGAGAACCGCGCACCGGACCTGTCCCCTCTGCGAGGCCGTCTGCGGCCTGCGGCTCACCCTTGACGAGACCGGGCACGTCACATCGGTCAAGGGCGACTCGGCCGACCCGTTCTCCAGGGGATACCTCTGCCCCAAGGGCGCGAGCCTCGGCCGCCTGGACGAGGACCCCGACCGGTTGCGCGTTCCGATGATCCGCAAGGGCGACGAGTGGCGGGAGGTCTCCTGGGAGGAGGCCTTCCAGGCGGTCGACGAGGGCCTGACGGGCGTGGCCGCCGCCCACGGCCGCCAGGCTTTGGCCGTCTACTTCGGCAATCCGACCTTCCACACCATGGCCGGTTTCATGTACCGGACGCCGCTCACCCTGGCGCTCGGCACCCGCAACGTCTTCTCCGCCAGCACCGTCGACCAGATGCCGAAGCACGTCGCCTCCGGGCTGATGTCCGGCGACCCGATGGCGGTCGCGGTGCCCGACCTGGACCGCACCGACCACCTGCTGATCCTCGGCGCCAACCCGCTGGAGTCCAACGGCTCGCTCTGCGTCGCCCCCGACTTCCCCGGCCGGCTCAGGGCTCTGCGCGAGCGCGGCGGCAGGCTGGTGGTCGTCGACCCGCGCCGCACCCGCACCGCCGCGATCGCCGACGAGCACCTGTTCGTACGGCCCGGCACCGACGCCTACCTGCTGTTCGGCATCGTCCACACCCTCCTCGCCGAGGACCTCACGAAGATCGACATCCCGCTGAACGGGCTGGAGGAGGTCCGGCGGCTGGCCGGGGACTTCGCCCCCGAGGTCGTGGCGGGGGTGTGCGGGGTGCCCGCCGGGACGATCGTACGGCTGGCCCGCGAGCTGGCCGCCGCGCCGACCGCCGCCGTCTACGCCCGCATCGGCACCTGCACCGCCGCGTTCGGCACCGTCGCGCAGTGGCTGGTGGACGTGATCAACGTCCTGACCGGCAACTTCGACCGGCCGGGCGGGGTCATGTTCACCAGGACCGCCGCCCTGGAGATCTTCCGCACGGGCGAGCCGTACACCACGGGACGCTGGCACAGCCGTGTCCGGGGGCTGCCCGAGGCGCTCGGCGAGCTGCCGGTCGCCACCCTCGCCGACGAGATCGAGACCCCGGGCGAGGGGCGGGTCAGGGCGCTGGTGACGGTGGCCGGCAACCCCGCGCTGTCGGCGCCGAACGGGATCCGCCTGGAGAGGGCCCTGCGCGACCTGGAGTTCATGGTCTGCGTGGACCCCTACCTGAACGAGACGACCAGGCACGCGAACGTCATCCTGCCGCCGCCCCGCATGCTGCAGATGCCGCACTACGACTTCCTGATCCTGACCATCGCGGTGCGCAACTACACCAGGTTCTCCCCGCCGCTGCTGCCCCTGGAGCCGGGACAGCGCTCCGAGGCCGAGATCATGGCGCGGCTGACGATGATCGCCTCCGGGTACGGGGCCGACGCCGACCCGGCCGCCCTCGACGAAATGATCATCGGACAGGTGATCGGCACCGCCGTGGGAACACCGGGCTCACCGGTCGAGGGCCGCGACCCGGCGGAGCTGCGCGCCTCGCTGCGGGGCGACAGCGGCCCCGAGCTGATGCTGGACGCCATGCTCAGGCTCGGCCCCTACGGACTGTCGCTGCCCGATCTCCTGGCCGCCCCGCACGGCATCGACCTGGGCGCGCTGGAGCCCCGGCTGGAGGACCTGGTGTGCACGGCCTCGGGGCGGATGGAACTGGCGCCGCCGCGGCTGGTCGAGGACGTCGCACGGCTGCGCGAGCGGCTGGCCGTACCGCCCGCGGAGATCGTGCTGATCGGGCGGCGTCACATGCGCTCCAACAACAGCTGGCTGCACAACGTGGCGCCGCTGGTCGGCGGGAGCAACCGGTGCACCCTGCAGATCAACCCCGCGGACGCGGCCAGGCTCGGGCTCGGGGACCACGCCGTGATCCGCTCGGCCGCCGGTGAGCTGACCGTCCCGCTGGAGCAGACCGACACGATCATGCCGGGGGTGGTGAGCCTGCCCCACGGGTGGGGACACGCCGGAACCCGGCAACCGGTCGCGGCCAGGCACGCGGGGGTCAACGCCAACGTCCTGACGGACGACTCCGTGCTCGACCTCCCCTCGGGGAACGCCGTGTTCAACGGGGTCCCGGTGACGCTCAGCCCCTGCGCGTCCCCGGCGCCCGCGCACGCCTGACGGCCCGCGCGCAGCGCGGCCCCTCCCTGGAAAACCGCCTCCCGCGCCGAAGCCCCCGCCACTCGTCCCCGGCTCCCTCGGCACAATCCCCGGTCCCCCGGCGCCCGCCCCCGCCCCCGGTTCCCGGCACCGAAAGGCCCCCGCCCGGAAGAACGGGGGCCATATCGGACAGGTGGATCACTTCACGATCTTGCCGAGCGCCCCTTCGTACTCCAGGGCCTCTCCCGGCATCAACTCCTTCGACACACGGACCACGACCGGGCCCTTCACGTAGTTGTACTCACCGAGCGCCGGGGGTTTCTTACTCAGCTCCTTGAGCTGGGCGGCTCTCACCTCCGCCTCGCCGGCGCTGCCGAAGACCTCGACGGTGCCGCCGAGGTTCACATCGCCCTGTTTGGCTCCGGACACCTTGGAGGTGTCGACGCGCTGGTCGGTGAAGGAGGCCTTCGAGCTGTAACCGTTCGCTCTGCCGAGCAGTTTCTCCGGGTCGCTTGACTGGTCAAAGGTCACGGTGAGGGTGACGGGCATGCCCTGCTTGGCGAGCGTCTGAACCACGCCGGCGGCGTCCAGGCTGGTGGTCGGCTCACTCCCGCAGGCGACCAGGGAGACGGCTAGCATTCCGGTGAAGATCACCGCGTTCATTTTGCGTACATGGGGGGTACTGAACATATTTCCTCTTCGGTTGGGCCGCTCCTCTCATTACACAAGCAGGCACGGTTTCGGAGAGGTACATCTCGCTGACAGGGAGGATCCGCCGTGGATCCCCCCTGCGACGTCGGCGGATCCCCCGGAGAGAGCGGCCGGATCGGGCGGCCGGGTCGCCCCCTGGCGGACCTTCACGGAAGCCGCCCCGGCCCGGAACGGCACCGGCCCCATCGGGACGGGCCGGTACACCCCCGGTGCGCCCCGGTATGCCCTTGAGGGCCGCCCACACCGGTCGACGTGCACGGTCCACCTGGACGGAACGTACGCGGTCTACTTGTGCCGGTATTAAGGTGGGAACGCGTTAACCAGGCTCAACGCCCATAACGATCTTCGTCAGGGCACAACCAGGGCACTCGACACATTTTCGATCTTGGCCGCGAAGAACGCATCCATTGCCCTCCGCGCCCGATCCGCTGCGTCCGGCATCAGATGGGTGTACGTCCGGAGCGTGAACCCCGGGTCGCTGTGGCCGAGGTAGTCGGCCACCGTACGGATGTCCACGCCAGCCGCCAGCCACGCCGACGCCGCGGTGTGCCTCAGCACATGGCATCCATGCTCCCGGTACGACCGGCGCCGCTCCCCTTCCGCCAGCGGCGGCACGATCCCCGCCGTCTTCAACCCTTGACGCCAGATGTCGTTGAAAGAGTTGCGGTTCATCGCCACGCCGCGCGCTGTGACGAACAACAGTTCCGCCGTGTGCGGCTCCTCGACCTTTCCACGCTCGACCCACGGCAACGTCACCTCGACCGGCGGGAAGTTGGCGATGTGCGCACTCAACTTCAACCCGACCGACTCCGGAAGCGGGACCGTACGCGTCTTCCGCCTCTTCGGCGGGGAGAAGACCAGCCGGTACGCCCCATCCTGTTTGATGAACCGGACCTGTCGACGGACATGCACCTCGCGGCCGAGGAAGTCGATGTCATCGAGTGCAATACCGAACAGCTCACCCTGGCGATGCCCGCAACCAGCGCCCAGGTACGGCACAACCGCGCACCGCTCTGGTAACGCTGCACTCATCGCGGTCACCTGGTCGAGTGTCCACGGCACCGCCTTACGCGGCGCGGGCGGTGGAGCCTTGACAGACCTCGACATGCACGGGTTCCGGGCAACGATCTGGTCATCCACCGCCGCGTCGAAGATAGCCGAGACGTCCCCGACGATGCCTTTGATCGTGGATGGCTGGAGACCGGACGTCTCCATATCCTTGATCCACTGCTGCACGATGGACGGGCGCTTGGCGAGGCTGGCCATAGCGCGTCCACCGATCGACTTGCCGTACACCCACTTCGACAGGCGGCTGTCGAGCTGCATCAGCGTGCCCGGGTCCGATGTCAGCCCCTTGCGCCACTCCTTCGCCTGCTCGGCGAGGGTGACCTGACCGGCGGTCGGGTCGATGTAGTCGCCCCGATCCAAACTGGCTTTGATCTCGGCGTCCTTGCGTTGCGCATCGGGCAGCCGCTCGAAGTTGAGCTTGCGCTGTCTGCCGGCATCGTCACGGTATCGGACCTGCCAGCGGTCACCCTGGCCGTGCTCGGCGGTCGGCACCTTCGCAGGCCGACACGAGCACCTCTCCTCGCCCGGCTTCGGTCGGGACTTGTGCCAACGATCCGCAACCGCCATCACTCCCCCTCCGCCCACGCCTCACGATCAAGCCTGCGAAACACAGCGAGTGACGCCGCCTCGCCCTCGGGATCACCCGGGTTCATCCGGCGAGCGATCTCCCGATCAGCCGCCCGCTTCTTCGCCAGCTCCTCCTCGCTGCGCTCACCCGGAAGGTAATAGCGTCGCCGACCCTTGGGGCGTGCATGGATCTGGAAGTCCGCCAAGTCGTCTTCGTCAAACGCGGCCTTGAGTGGCTCACGCCCGTCTACCCAGTTCCACACCTTCTCCGCCGGGAAGACGCCTGCGGCCGTCACCTCAACCTCGGTCATGTCTGCCACGGGCGGCAACAACAAGGCGTTCGGATTCACGCCTAGAACAACTGCCAAAGCAATGAGATCGTCGGCGTCGACCTTCCTCTCCTGCTTCTCAATCTTGGTAATGCCTGTTGGCTGAATCGGCCGGCCAACCTCTCCCAAGAGCCTGGATATCTGGGTCGTCGACAGCCCCCTGTTGGCCCGCAGGCGTCGCACGTTCTCAGCTACCCGGGCGCCGATGGGGCCAACTTCGTTGGTCCGTCGCCTAACCTTCTCCACTTCTTCCATATAGGGAGCGTTGCATACCTAGTTGACAGAAGCAAGACACCCTGAGACCCTCCCAGACAAGATGAGAACATCCCCTAATTGGGAGAGATCGGTGACTATTAAGTGGAGCGGACAGGCCAGGCGAAGCCTCGCCGAGCCGTCCGAAGTCGCGGAGTTCCTGGGCGTACCTGAGAAGACGCTCACCCAGTGGCGCTACCTCCGGAAGGGGCCGCGCTACGGAAAGGTTGGACGCTTCGTCCGTTACGACTGGCGTGACGTCGAAGCCTGGTTCGACCAGCAGGCCCACGGCGGTGCGGCCTGATGACCCCCGAAAAGCAGAATGGCCCCGTGGGAGTTGGCGCTCCCAGCGGGGCCGAGGTCACCCAGAAGGGCGCCCACGTCACGCCCAAGGGTAACCGCCGTACGAGCTCGCGTCACGTAGTCGGGCAGACTGAGCTTCCGCTCCGTCACCCGGCCGCGTACGTCAGCCTCTACAGCCCGTACGGCCGCCGCCGCATGTGGTGGGTTGCCTACCGGTGCCCCTGGTGCAACTTCGGGCACTTCGGCAGGGTCCACAGCGAAGAGTCCGTCGAGGGCATCCGCCGTTCCGGGTGCGGCCGACTCGTCTGGCTCGTCGTGGCCCGCACCTACCGGGGCGAGGTGGCCGCCTGATGTGCGACCACCTCGCTCACCTCACCCAGATGCAGCAACTGCTGGCCGATCTCAACGCCCAGCACCGCCGCGAACAGCAGGCATTCGCCGAGGGGTTCAAGATCGGCTTCCACGACGGCGAAGAGATCGGCTACGGGCGCCGCTGCGCTGAGGAAGCCCAGATGTGGGCCGATCTCGCCGAGCACGTCAAGAACCACGCCCGCATGCGCACGTGGGTCGAGATCCTCAAGAACCGCGGGGAGGCCGCGTGACATCCTGCCCGCGCTGCGGTGCCCGCATCATCTCCCTGTCCTACAAGGTCGAGGGGTACGGCTCCTTCGACGCGTGCGCCGGGTGCAGCAAGAAGCCTGAGCACTGCACGTGTGAGCCCAGCGAGAAGACCGTCCCCGCCGAGCCGTTCACGCGTCGCCGCAAGCTCACCCGTGCGTCGGAGATCACGATCAAGCCGGTTGTGTGGATGTGGGAGGAGGAAGGAGCCGGCCGTATCCCCTCCGGATCCCTCGTTGTCGCCGCTGGCCGCGAAGGAACCGGCAAGTCGAGCTTTGGCATCTGGCAGACAGCAGGGGTCACCACGGGCACTCTGCCGGGGACGCTGTACGGCAAGCCCTACGACGTGATCTATGTCGCGGTGGAAGACAGCTGGGAGCACACCATCGCTGGCCGCCTCAAGGCCGCGGGCGCTGACCTTAACCGCGTGTGGCGCCTCGACGTCGAGGTAAGCGAAGACGAGTTCAGCACGATCAACCTGCCCTACGACTTCGACATCCTCGAAGAAGTGATCGTCGAGTACGACGTGAAGCTCGTCGTCCTCGACCCGCTGATCTCGACCATCGGGGCGAGCATCGACACCCACAAGGAACGATCGGTGCGGACGGTCCTCGACCCGCTCGCACGGATGGCCGACCGGACCAGATGCACGATGCTGGGTATCGCCCACTTCAACAAGGGGGCGGGTAGCGACCCGTCATCGTTGATCACAGCGTCAGGCGCCTTCAAGAACGTCCCCCGGGCGATCTTCGGCTTTGCCGTGGACCCTGAGGATGGGTCACGGGTCATGACCCAGACGAAGAACTCTCTCGGTCGCCTGGATCTGCCGTCGCTGGCCTACAACATTGAGTCCGCGAAGATCCTCACCGACACCGGAGAGTACGCCGAGGTCGGCAAGTTCGTTTTCTGCGGTGAATCTCCCCGCTCGGTCCAGGACATCCTGTCCGCTGGCAGCAGCGAAGGAGACCAGCTGCAGGACAAGGCGGACGCTGCGGACTACCTCCGTAAGGCTCTAGCTGGCCGCTGGCGACGCAGCAACGAGATCAAGGAGGAAGCCCGAGAGGTCCACGGGATCAGCGCTCGCACCCTGGAGCGGGCACGTAGGGCTGTCGCCGTTCACGCCGACCAGTTCCCCACCGATCCGCGCGGCAAGAACGAGTGGTGGATCACCCTGCCCGAGCAGGTCGCCACCCTGCCTAAGCCAAAGAAGCAGACCGCCACTGAGTCACAAAGCGAGGAGCAGACCGCCACGGTCACTTCTCTGACCAGGGCAGACCGCCAGACCGCCAACCAGACCGACGCGTCGGAACTTTGGCGGTCTGGCGGTCTGCCTCTCGATCCCGAGCCACTTAACGACTCACCCGAGCCGGTCGCCGATGTCGTCCCGATCAAGCGAACCAGGAACGTCAGGCCCCGCTGTGGATGGTGCAAGAAGGCATTCACGCCCGCCCGCAACGCCGCCTACTGCTCTAAAAACTGCCGACAGAACGCCAGCCGAGCGAGCAAGAAGGGGGCCAAGTGAACGCCGAAGACTTCATGGAGCAGGGCTGCTATGGGTGCGGGTGCGATCACGTGTGCGAGGTTCCCGAGCAGTGCCACTACTACTGTCCGGGACACCTCGCCGAGTTCGACCAGGACGCCGCCGAGATAGCCAAGCAGTGGGCCGCCCGATGGAACTAGACCCCTACGGCCCCGGCTGGCAGGCCGGCTACTACCGGTACCTCGACGGCGAGTTCGTCGTCACCACCGCAGGCACCGCCGCTCTTCTCGGCGCCACCGTCGAGCAGGTACGCGCCCAGGCCCGCGGACGTACCGAACCGCCAGCCGACTGGACACGCAACATCCGGCGCGTTCACCGGGAAGCCGCCGCCCGTCTCGGCTACATGCCCAACCAGAAGGAGCTGTTCGACTGGCTCGCCGAGCAGGCCGCCGAGTAGCCCGTGACCACCCAGCACCACGGCCAGGCCGTCAACCCGCCACCGGAGTTGGCGGCCTGGCTGCTGTCCCATGCCCGCGAGGACGCCGACCGTGGGCGCCCAGTCCCCACCTGGCTCACCACCTACCTCCGCGACCTCCTCAACCCCGCGCCCACGCCCTCTAGCGGACATATGTTCGAATCGCCTGAAACCATGGAAATCAGCAGCACCGAAATGGCCGAACGAACCGGCTACACCGTGCGGCACATCCGGCGCCTATGCCGGACCGGTCGACTCGCCGCCCGCCGGGCAGGCCGTGACTGGCTGATCACCGTGGAGAGGACCGATGGGGAAGACCACAGGGCAGGAGACAGCGCCCACCCTTGAGGAGCTGCGACAGCGCATCCTCGACGGCCAGGACGTCACCCCCGACGAGTACGCCAAAGCGCGCACCCTCGCCGAGCTCGACGAGTTGCAGAAGCTCGCCGACGCCCAGGCCGCCGCCCGGCAGGCAGAAGCCAACCGGCTCGCCGAAGTCGAACGCATCAAAGCCGACGTTCTCGCCCAGTACGGCGACCTCGACGACGACGCCGCGGACGCCGACCTCATCCGCCAGGCCGCCGCACGCCTCATCACCCGCGCCAAAGGGCGCCAGTCCGCCATCAACTACGGCATGGCGAACCTCCGCAGACTCCGCCTTGCCGAGAGCGAAGAAGTCGCCGGCGCCCAGTGGCGAAACGCAGGAATGGGCACCAGTGACGCCGTCATTCTCGACGGCCGCCGTCTCGGCATTCTGCCCCCCGGCCCCGCCATCGCCGACGCACTCGCCGGAGCACTCGCCGACGCAGGTGTACAGCGCGGCTACCTCGCCCCCCTCATCCACGTTCACGGCAAAGCCCGGCCACGGCAGGAGAAAGCCCAGTGAGCCCCGACCCTGTCCGCCTGGCCCACACTGAGCGCCTCACGCAAAATGCCGCCCGACTCCGCGGACTCAACCAGGCATGGTCCGACGCGGAAACCGGCCCCGGCGACGAGCTCGACGAGCCGGCCGCCCCGGTCGAGTCACTCCACCCCGGAGCGCTCCCGATCGCCGACGCAGAACCGCAAGACCCCATCCGCGAATGGTGGGACAGCATCCGATGAACTCGGCGCCGCTGTCAGTGGTCACTCCTACCCGGGCAGCAGCGGCACCGTACGGCCCCGGCCCGGCGTCGGGCCGGGCCGGGGCCACACACCAAGCGAGGACCCATGCCGACGATCCCTGATCACCTCCTCATCTTCGAGGAGGCCCGATGGATGCCCCTGGTCGAGGACGGCATCTGTATCCCCATCCTCCGAGCACGCGAGAAATGGCGCCAGGCCCAAGACGCGTGGGGCCACACCAACCGCATATGGCGTGCCGAGTTCGAAGAGCTCCAGCGTCAGCAGCTAGCCGAGAGGCAGGAACAGCAGTGAGTAACGCCTACTGGCAGGACAAGACCTCTCGGCGCAGCGCACCCCGGCCCAAGGGGTGGAAGAAGATCCGAGAGCGGATCATCAGACGCGACAACGGCGTATGCCAGTGGATCGACCACACCGGCCACATGTGCGGCACGCCTGGCCGCAACGTCGACCACAAGGTGCCTGCTCACCTCGGTGGCACCGACGACGACACCAACCTCTGGCTGCTGTGTGACCCGCACGAACGGCACAAGACCGCGACCGAAGCAGGCCAGGCATCAGCAGCCAAGCGGATCCCCAAGAGGCGGCCATCCGAGAAGCACCCGGGGTTGCTGTGACAGGCCCCCTCCCGAGTGACCCCGCCTCGCGGAGAAAAGGCACCCGATCTCGTATAGCGAATCGCGCCGCGCGTAACTCTGGCACCCGTTCCGTGCCTACGCCTGGCGCTTCTCCTAGGTGCTCAGGTCACGAAAAGCAGGTCATTTGTCCCATATGTGTGGCGGATGCCCCCTTTGTCCGTTTCTATGGCACCCGATTCCGTTTAGCACCTGACCCTCTGTACGGGTTTGGGGGTCGTGAAACTCGTCGTAGCCCGTACAAGGTGCCCGGCGCTAAACGGAATCGGGTGCCTTTTGGCATCGATCAGGGGTCACCCGGGAGGGGGTAGGGCATGGCGGAATTCGTAGCGGGCACTGTTGTCGTTCCAGTCGTCCCATCAGCGGATGATTTCATCAAGACCCTCAAGAGGCAGTTGCTGCCTGGGGCCTACGCACTGGGGCAGGAACTCGGCAAGGACATTCAGCGCGGCATCAAGTCCGCTTTGACCGGGGTCTATGACCCGTTGCAGGAGCAGACGCGCCGTCAGCGTCAGCAGGCGCCACGGGACGGCGAGCAGGTCGGCGGAGCGTTCGCTCAGGGGTTTAAGCGGACGGTGGACGCGGCGTTGAAGTCGCTCCCGAAGGTCGACGTGGACGCGGACACCTCGCCTGCTCAGACGCGGATTCAGGAGTTGCGTACTCGGCTGGAGACGCTGTCAGCCAAGACGATCGGGATCGACATCGACGCCGGCCCGGCTCAGGCGGAGCTCGCCGCGGTGCAGCGTGAGCTGTCGGCGATCGATGGTGACGCGGTGTCGGTGGATGTGCGGGCCGATGTGGCGTCGGCTTTGGCGCGTCTGGGTGTGGTGGACGCCGAAGCGTCAAGGGTCGATGGCCGTACGGCCCGGGTCCGGGTGGATGCGGATGTGGCCGGCGCTCTTACCGGTATCGCCATGGTGACGGCGGCCTTGGCGGCGTTGCCGGCCGCCGCGGCTGTGTCGCTGGGGGTTGCTGGTGTGGCGGGCGCTGCGGTTGCGGCTGGCGCCGGGTTTGCCGGTCTGGCCGCGGTGGCGGTGCCGAGCTTGCAGCGCATCTCTGAGGCTGCCAAGCAGCAGGAGCAGGCGGTGAAGTCGTCGGCGGGCGCCACGACGTCGGCGGGGGCCGCTGCTGCTCAGGCTGCGCTACAGGCCATGCAGCTGGAGGACGCCGAGCGGCGCATCACGGATGCCAAAGCGGCGGCGAAGCTCGCCGAGGAAGGCCTGACAGAGGCGAGGCGGGCGGCGAAACAGGCCGTTGACGACCTGGCCAGGTCGGTGGAGAACGCGGCGCTGGGCGAGGAGTCGGCGGCGTTGTCGGTCGAGGAGGCCCGCGACCGCCTGGCCAAGCTCCAAGCCGAGTCTCAGAAGCCCGGTTCAGGGGTGACTGATCTGGAGCTGCGCCGGGCTGATCTGTCGGTGCGGGAAGCCGAGCAGCGCTATGAGGAGTCGGTTTCCCGGACGAAGAAGCTGCGCCAGGAACAGAAGGCCGCCGACAAGGCCGGTATTGAGGGGTCGGCTCAGGTCAAGGCCGCCAAGGACAAGATCACGGCGGCGAACAAGCAGGTCGAGGACGCCGAGCGGCAACTCAAGACGGTGCAGCTGCAGCAGGCCGCCGCGGCGAAACAGCAGGCGTCCTCAACCGGCGGCGTCACGTCGCAGATGGTGAAGCTGTCGCCGGCCGCCTCGAAGGCCGCCCGGCAGATCGACGCGTTCAAGAACGCTTACACCGCCTGGCAGGAACGGCTGGAGCCCGCGGTGCTTCCCGCGGTGACGGGCGCCTTGAAGGTCCTACAGGGGGTGTTCAAGCCGCTTGAGCCGCTGATCACCGGGTCGGCGAAGGCCATCGTGGGGCTGGAGAAGGCCGCCTCCAAGGCCCTCGGCGGCAAGTTCTGGACGTCGTTCTTCGCTGACCTGTCCAAGCAGGCCCCGACCGCGATCACTGGTCTGGGTAAGGCGCTGGGCGGGGTCGGTACCGGTGTGGCCGGTCTGATCAAGGCGTTTCTGCCGTTCGTCCCGACGATCGTCGGTGGCCTGCAGAAGGCCGCGGGTGCGTTCGCCCAGTGGGGCCAGGGGTTCGGCAAGAGCCAGGCGTTCCAGTCGTTCATCGCCTACGCCAAGGCCAACGCGCCGCTGCTGATCGAGGCGTTGAAGAACGTCGGTAAGGCGGTCGGATCCATCATCTCCGCCTTGGCGCCGTTCGGGCCGACCGCGTTGACGGGTCTGGCCGGTCTGGCGTCGCTGATCGCCCAGCTTCCGCCGCCGGTCCTGGCCGCTATCGCCGGCGCGATCGGCTCGATTGTGTTGGCCGTCCGAGCCTGGGGCATCGCCCAGCAGGTCTTGAACGTGGCCATGTCGGAGAACCCGGTCGGGTTGATCGTCGCGGCGATCGGGCTGCTGGTGACGGCGTTCGTCACGGCCTACACCAACAGCGAGGACTTCCGGCGGGTCGTCGACGAAGCGTTCAAACGCATCAGCGAAGTCGTGTCGTGGGCGTGGACCAACGTGATTCAGCCCGCGCTGAAAGCGCTGTGGAATTTCATCAAAACCGTGCTGGCACCGGCGATTTCGTGGCTGTGGGAGAACGTCATCGTTCCCGCGTGGAAGGGCATTTCAGCAGCGGTCAAGACGGCGTGGGACACGGTCATCCTGCCCGCGTTGAAGGCGCTGTGGACGTTCATCACCGAGACCCTGGCGCCGAAGATCTCTTGGCTGTGGGAGAACGTCATCAAGCCTGCTTGGAAGGGCATCGGCGAGGCGATCGACACGGCGTGGACGAAGGTCATCAAGCCCGCGTTCGACTCGTTGAAGACGTTCATCACCGACACGATCCCGACCGCGTTCGATAAGGGCGTCGGCCTGATCCGGGACGCGTGGGAAAAGGTCAAGGAGTACGCCAAGAAGCCGGTCAATTTCATTATCGGCACCGTTTATAACGGCGGCATTGTGAAGCTGTGGAACACGGTCGCCGACGCCCTCGGCCTTGATTTGAAGCTGGACAAGATTCCCGAGCTCGCCACGGGCGGCATCATGCCCGGCTACACGCCGGGCCGTGACGTGAGCCTGGCCGCGGTGTCGGGCGGTGAGGCCATCATGAGGCCGGAGTGGACGCGGGCGGTTGGGGCCGACTACGTGCACGGCGCCAACGCCGCCGCCAGGTCGGGCGGGGTGGCCGGTGCGGCGAAGTTCGTGGGCGGCTACGCTGACGGCGGCATTATCGGCGACCTGCTCGCCAAGGGCGTCAAGGCCGGCGCCGAGCAGTTCCTCAACCCGCTGCTCGACCAGGCCGCCGCGGCGATGGGCAACAGCCAGTGGGCGAAACTCCTTGTCGGCGTCCCCAAGAAGATGGTCGCCGACGTGGTGAACTTCTTGACCGCCCAGGACGCCAAGACCGGCGGACTGTCCGGCGGTAAGGCGGTCGCCTACGCCCGCGCCCAGATCGGCAAGCCCTACAAGTGGGGGGCCACCGGCCCTGACTCGTTCGACTGTTCCGGCCTGGTGATGCGCGCCTTGCAGGCCGCTGGCTACACGAACGTGCCCCGGGTGACGCAGGACCAAATCAACTGGGTGGACCGGGTCGACAAGCCGCAGCCCGGCTATCTCGGCTTCCCCCACAGCGGCCACGTGTGGATGTACTCGGGACCGAAAACCATCATCGAGGCGCCGCAGACCGGGTTGAAGGTGCGGGAGGTGGCCGCCCGCGCCGCTCAGGTCATCGGTAAGCCGCCCGCCTACGATTCCGGCGGCTACCTGATGCCCGGAACCTCGCTGGTGCACAACGGCACCGGCAGGCCCGAACCGGTGTTGACGGACCGGCAGTGGCAGAACGTCTCCCGCAACACGTCGGGCGGCGATGGTTCGCTGGTCACGATCAACGGCGGGTTCCACACCACCCCGGAGCAGTCGCCGTATGCGATTGCGCGGGAGTTGCGGTTCGTCATGGGGACCGGTCTACGGTCGCGGGGGTGATCAATGGTGGCCCCGTCCTCTCCCCTCCAGAAGAGACGGGGCCACCGTCCCGGCCAGCCTGGTAACGCAGGCGACGCGCGGCCGGGAAGTCTCAGGGGGCGTGTACGCCGTCAGGACCCTTACGGCAGGCTCTACTCCTGCTGCGCGCCATCCATGGCGCATCCGGTGTGTCTTCTACCTGGTAGATGATCTGCCTGCAGTGAGCGCAGCGGGTGAGGTCGTCGTGCTCGACCGCCGCTTGTGCCCGGGGAGTCAGGTAGGCGTTGTCGTGGATGCCCATGATTGCCTGCCAAAACGGGTCAGTGGGCAGACCGTCACCGCTCATGGCGTCCAGGTCCTGTGCCATATGGCGAGGGCGCCCATGACCACCGCGGCCCGGATTTCCGGTGAGTCGGGGTGACCGGTGCGCCAGTCGAGAGGGCCGACATATGGGGCGTCCGTCGGCGGAGTGGACGTGTCGTTTTCGCTGGTGGGGGTGGTCATGCTCTGACCATACGTTGCCCTTGTCTAGCTCGTCTACCACGTTGCCCATATGAGCAGCGTGGGAGACGTCCGTACGGTCAGCGCATGATGACCATTGACCGTTTCGACCCGGAGCCGATCTATCGCCAGGTGGCCAAGGTGATCCGCGACCGGATCCTGTCCGGTGAGCTCCAGCCGCGCGATCCGATCCCGTCCGAGTCGTCGATGGTCGCTGATCACGGCGTGGCCAGGGACACCGCGCGGGCGGCCGTCGCCCTGCTGCGAGAAGAGGGCCTTGTGATCACGTTGCCGCAAAGAGGAAGTTTCGTCGCCGACCGGGAGAACTGGCCGGCCGACAAGGCGTAGCAGGTCACCGAGAGTCCGCCCCGGGCGTGCGGGAGCGAGACGGCAACTGTCGGAAATCCGACAGTTGAACGCCTGTCCGCCCCGGGCGTGCGGGGAACGAAACTGCTCGGGATCCCGAGCAGTTTCCCGCTGCCGGTCCGCCCGGGGCGTGCGGGGAACGAAATGTCGAAATTTCGACAATTCATGACAGCGGCGCGTCCGCCCCGGGTGCGCGGGAGCGAAGGTCAAGACGCAAATTTACGTCTTGACTTGGCCGAGGTGGTCCACCCCGGGACGTGGGGAGCGAACGGAACATAACGGACAGCGACTGTGGAAATTGTTCCATAGTCGCTGTCCGATTTGTCCGCCCTGGGTGTGCAGGGAACGGCTTCCAGCGCCGGGAACCTACCGGCCGGGCGGTAGCGCTCGACGGCTACCGGTACGGCGCCGGGCCGGACTCCGCTCGTCGCCGTCGACTCGCTCGGCACGCACCCGCACCGGTTCCGGCCGGGCCGCCCGGGAAGCGGGGATGACCTCGACGGCGACCCGTGACCCGGTGCCGCCGCGGGTGCCGAGCTCGACCGGGTCGCCGACGATGAGGTCGGGGCACTGGGCGATCCACGGCAACAGGATGTCGAGCACCTCGGCGACCCGGGCCGCGTCGGTCGTGTGCATCAGCCTGAGCTGAACCATGGGGGTCTCCTTCGTGGTGTGGCCCCGGGCGCGAACACCGCGCCCGGGGCGGAACGGGGTCAGGGCTGAGCGAGTTGGAGCAGATAGCCGCGGATCCGTGCGGCTCTCGGCTGACCGACCCGCAACTCCTTCTTGATGCGGGTCAGCGCGGGCACCTGGCCCTCGGCGAGAGCGTCGGCGTACCTCTCGGCGGCGACCGGGAACAGCTCATCAGGGGCGGGTGTGAGAACCGGTGTCGGTGCAGGTGACGAGGCGGGTACGTCGGGTACGTCGGCAGGCAAATCGTTCCCGTGAAAACGATTCGGCGTCCCCGGCTCGACCTCCTCGACGACCTCGGCCCCGGACCCCTCGACCAAATCGCGCACATGTGCGCGATTTGCAGGTACGGCTACCGGCTCGACCTCGACCAAATCCGACACATGTGCCGGATTTGCGGGTACGGCGACCGCCTCGACCTCGTCCCGGGCGGCGATGCCCAGCAGATGCGCCAGACCGCCGAGAGCGATCGGCGGAACCACCGACACGGCAACCACCAACACCCACGCCGCGGACCCCAGCACGATCACGCGCGCCTCAAGCAGGTGGTACATGGCGTTGCCCAGCACCGACACCACCACCGCGGCGAGAGCATGCCCGAACGCGTGGGCGCGCACCTCCGCCGAATACCGGCGCTTGTTCGTCGCGATCCTCGTAGCGGCGATTCCGTAGGCGTCGACCGTGACCGGCAACAGCCACGACATCGACACCTCGACGCCGAAGAGGTGCAGATTCTTCACCCACCCGGCGAGCTCGCCGAGCCCGGCCTGAGCGGTGAACGACGCCACGACGGTAGCGACGGCGACCAGGGCAACACAGGCAAGGACAGTCCAGTCTCGGCGCTGGCTCACACCTCACCTCCGGTCAGCCGGTAGGCGTTGCGCAGTGCCGCGGCGAAGTCGCCGGCGTTGTGGATCGTCAACGTGTCGATGACGTCGCCGAAGTCCGCGGACAGCTGCACCGTGGTGTCCAGCAGACGCGACCGGTCGCCCACCGGGTAGACGAACCTGATGAACGGCGCTTCGTCGCCGTCCTGCAGCAGGATCGCGGACGGCGGACCGGCGAACACGACCTTGGAGTGCCCGGGAACGCCGCCCGGGGTGTGCGTCGACTCGCACCAGGTGGGGCAGATGCTCATGCCGCCACCGCCGTGATGTAGCAGATGCCGCACCGCAGATCCCCGCACGGCGAACCCTCTGGATCCTCGACGTAGGACGGCCTGACCAGGCCCCGCACGAACCGCACCGTCTTCTCCGTCTGCAGGCGGGTCAGGCCATCGGCGCCGCGCGTCGCCCGGCGCCTCGCCTCGACCACGCCGTACCGCTCGGCGAGCTCGACGCCGAGCAGGACCCCGGCGGACATGGCCGCCTCGCTCATCGGGTCGGCGGGCACCTTGACGCCGCGGCGACGCCACAGCACGAGCCTGGCAGCGTGCGCGATCTCGTCGTGTTCGTCGGAGGTGAGCCCCTGCCGTGCGTCGAGCGCCCACTCATCGGGGTTAAGGCCGATCTCGGCAATGACGTCCCTCAAGATCGTCACGGCCGACAAGTAACCGGCGTAGTAGCCGACCATGAGTTCGCTGTCGGACAGCTCACGGGGGCTGGGCGCCTCGACCGGGGCGGCCGGCTCACGGTGGCGAGTGCATTCGAACAACTGGCCCCGCTCGGCGTGGCCGGCGGGCACCATGGGGGCGCCGGTGTCGCCGCAGCGGACGCACGCGATCCCGTCGAGCTGGGCGTCGGACAGGGCGATGATGTCGGCCTGCGGTTCGGCGCTGGCCTTGAGACAGTGCTTACAGGTGACCGGCGCGTCAGTGGCGGTGTAGGCGCCGGTACGGGTGCGGGCCGGGCAGGCGGGGACGCCGTCAATGGCGCGGTGGACGATTCCGGACCTGTCGTTACGCAGGCACGGCTGGATAGGGTGACCCATAGGTCGGTCCTCCTGGTTGTGCAGGTGGGGCGATTTAGGGCCTGTTCCGGTGTTGCTGCACCGGGCAGGCCCGTTTTGCTTTCAGACAGTCGCGGGGGTCAGCCTTCCCTAGCGCATCTCTGTTGCGGTTGTCTGTTGCGGTCAACGGTAGCGATCGCCAGTGGATAGCGCAAGTGAGTTGCGCTAGCCTGTTTCGCATGACGAGAGACATCGATCCGCTGGGCACACTCGACGAGAGCACGCGCCGGTATCGAGAGACAGAAGCCGCACACGAGGAGTCGCGCAAAGCGGTGGTCGCCAGCGTGCTCGAAGCACTGAGGGCAGGAGAGCGGCCCACAGACGTTGTGGCGCACTCGCCGTTCACTGACGCGTACGTACGCAAGCTCGCGAGAGAGAACGGAATCAAGGCGAAGCCGCGAGGTGAAGCCGCGAGGTGAAGCCGCGAGGTGAAGCAGGAAGATAGTTGCGCCCTATCCCAGGGCACACTCAGGGCACATCACGCCGGGACGGGATGAGGTCTAACGAGATATAGCGAGACGAAAAACCCCAGCTCGGAAGGGGTTTTGACGGGTTTCCGCAGACAGGAAACCCGCCCTTCTCACTTGTGCCGGAAGTAGACGAACAGGCGGCCGTGGTTCTTGGAGTCCTTGTCGATGCGGTGGTAAAGCGCCTTGATCTCCTTCTGGTCGAGGAAGCGCAGCACCTTCTTCTTGAGCTGGCCGGAGCCCTTCCCCGGGATGATCTCGACCTCGGTGGCCTTCTTCCTGATGGCTTCGTCGATGATGTCCCGCAGCGCCTTGTCGATCTCACCGCCGCGATTGAAGATCGGATGGAGATCCAGCTTCAGTTTCACGTGTCCAAGCCTCTCATCCTCCGCCGCCGCGGGCGAGCCCCGTGTCCCGCGGACCGCCGGACGGCCGGACGGCCGGACGGCCCCGCGAGACGGCGGGCGGCCCGGGACGGCGGAACCGCGGAAGCCGGGACGGCGGAACCACGGAAGAGGGAGACGGACCTGGCGGCCCGGCGGGCGGCTCAGGTAATTAGATTTGACCAATTCCCATGTTGATTGTGGCAATTTCCGGATCTAGGCAAATAAATGGCCTCTGGTTAGGCTCCCAATCATGATCGGCCGCCCTTCGGGCGGCCGTTCTCTCGTCACCCAACGGGGAGGGCCGAGTCCTCCTCAGCCATGCCCTGACTCGGGCGTGCGCGGGTGACCTGGCACCTCCTGACGGCGTGACACGGTCATGCGTCCTACAGGGAGGTCCATTTGTCAGGTAAGTCCTACTTATCGAGGGCTCGGCGCGCGGCGGCGATCGCCGCGACCGCTGGACTCGTCGCGGCGATGGCGCCGCCGGCGAGCGCGGATCCGGCCCCGACCCCGGCCTCGGGGGAGAAGTGGACGGCGACTCCGCTGACCGGTGGGGAACTGGTGCAGGGCGCCAAGTCACAGACCGGCAAACTCGCGCAGAGCGACCAGGCGCTGCTGAAGTCCACCTCCGGCGCGACCGTCAGCGTGATGGTCAAACTCGACTACGACTCCTACTCCGCGTATCAGGGTGAGCTTGACGGCCTCCCCGCCACGAGCCCCGCCAAAACCGGCAGAGCTCTCGATATCAAAAGCCCTGACGCCCGGAAATACGAAAAGCACATCGAGGACGTCGAGAACACCTTCCTCTCCGCGCTGGCCAAGAACGTGCCGGGCGCCAAGGCGGGTCAGAGACTGCGGACCGTCTACGGCGGCATCGCACTGAGGATTCCCGCCGACAAGGCGGCCACGGTGCTGAAGCTGCCGGGGGTGGCCGCCGTCCAGGAGGACAAGCCCGAGCAGCTCCAGACCGACTCCAGCGCCTCCTTCATCGGGGCGCCCGCGATCTACAGCAAGCTGGGCGGCAGCTCCTCCTCCGGAAAGGGCGTCATCGTCGGCGTCCTGGACTCCGGTGCCTGGCCCGAGCACCCCCAGTTCGCCGACCCCGGCACGCTGCCCGCCGTCCCCCCGACCAAGGACGGCACCCCGCGTGTCTGCAACTTCGGGGACAACCCGCTGACCCCGGCGGCCGACCCGTTCGTCTGCAACCGCAAGCTGATCGGCGGGGCGCCGTTCATGGACACCTACAACTCCGTCTATCCGGGAGAGGTGTATCCGGACAGCGCCCGTGACTCCAACGGCCACGGCACGCACACCGCGACCACCTCGGCCGGCGGCCCGGTGGCCGACGCCAACCCGCTCGGCATCAGCCGCGGCCCGATCCACGGCATCGCCCCCGCGGCGCACGTGTCGGTCTACAAGGTCTGCGGCCAGCAGGGCTGCTTCCCGTCCGACTCCGCGCAGGCGGTCGGCCGGGCGATCCTCGACGGCGTCCGCGTGATCAACTTCTCCATCTCAGGAGGCAGCTCCCCCTACAGCGACCCGGTGGAGCTGGCCTTCCTCGACGCCTACGCGGCCGGCGTGCTCGTCTCCGCCTCCGCGGGCAACTCGGGACCGGGCGCCGCGACCGTCGACCACGTCAGCCCGTGGGTGACCACGGTCGCGGCCTCCACGCAGAACCGGACGTTCCAGTCGACGATCACGCTGGCCGGTACGGGCACCGCCACCGCGACGCTGAAGGGCGCCTCCGTCACGGGGGGCGTCGCCTCCCCGCAGCGGGTGGTGCTCGCCTCCGCGCCGCCGTACTCGAACCCGCTGTGCACGACCCCGGCGCCCGCCGGCCTGTTCTCCGGCAAGATCGTCGCCTGCCAGCGCGGACCTGACCGGGTGCTCAAGGGCTTCAACGTGCGCCAGGGCGGCGCCGCGGGCATGATCCTCTACAACACCACGCCGCTCGACGTGATGACCGACAACCACTGGCTCCCCACGGTCCACATCGACAAGCCGGAGAGCGACGCGCTGCTGGCCTTCCTTGCCGCCAACCCGGACGCGACCGCGCGCTTCACCCAGGGCACCAAGGCCACCTGGCAGGGCGACGTGATCACCACGTTCTCCTCGCGCGGCCCCCGCGGCGACTTCCTCAAGCCCGACGTCGCCGCGCCCGGCCTGCACATCCTGGCGGGGCAGACGCCGACTCTGGAAAGCCCGGCGGGCGGCCCGCCGGGCAACCTGTACCAGGTCATCGCGGGCACCTCGATGGCGGCGCCGCACGTCACGGGCGCCGCCGCCCTGGTGTTCGCGCTGCACCCCGACTGGACCCCCGGCCAGGTCAAGTCCGCGCTGGAGACCACGGCCAAGACCTCGGTCACCAAGCAGGACCGTGTCACCCCCGCCGACCCCTTCGACCTCGGCGGCGGCCGCATCGACCTGACCAAGGCCGGTGACCCCGGTCTCACCCTGAACGAGACCGCGCAGAACTTCGCCGCCTCGGCGAACGACGAGCTGAACCGCATCGACCTCAACCTGCCGTCGGTGAACGCCCCGACCATGCCGGGTCTCATCACGGCCAAGCGGACGTTCACCAACGTCACCGGCAAGACGCTCACCTACCAGGCCGGTGGCACGACGGTGAGCGGCGCGAACATCGCGGTGCTGCCGCCGCTGTTCACCGTCAAGCCGGGCAAGAGTGTGACCGTCAGCGTGGTGATCACCGCGCCGGAGCTGCCCGACGGGCAGTACTTCGGCCAGGTGAACCTCAAGCAGGTGGGCGGCGACCGCGACCTGCACCTGCCCGTGGCGTTCTTCCGCAGGGAGGGCGCCGTGCCGGTCGAGCAGACCTGCGTGCCCGCCACGATCCCGCGGAACACCGGTGAGTCCACCTGTACGGTCAGCGTGCAGAACACCACCTTCAAGGACGCCGAGGTGACCGCGGTCACCACGCTGGACGGCAGGCTGCGGCTGAACTCCGTGACCGGCGCCACGAAGGTCGGCTCGCAGATCGCGACCGTGAAGACCACCCTCGCCGCCAGGCAGCCGGACAGGCCGGGCATCACCCCTGGCAGCGGGCCCGCGCCGTACCTGCCGCTGGACGCCTTCGGCCTCACGCCGACGGCCATCGGCGACGAGCAGGCGCTGAACTTCACCGTGCCCGCCTTCAAGTACGCGGGCAAGACCTACACCCGGATCGGAGTCGTCTCCGACGGCTACACGGTCGCGGGAGGCACCTCGGGCTCGGCCGACATCAATCCCAGGCCGCAGTCCCTGCCCGATCCGTCGCCCCCGAACAACGTGCTCGCCCCCTACTGGACCGACCTGGACGGCACCGGCGCGCCGGGCGTCTACGTCGGCACGCTGACCGACGGCGTGAACAGGTGGCTGGTCGTCGAGTGGCGGCTCAACCTCTACAACACCTCGGACACCAAGGTGTTCCAGCAGTGGATCGGCCTCAACGGTGAGGAGGACATCACCTACACCTACGACCCGGCCAGGCTGCCCGGCACTCCGCCGGCGAGCTACGGCCTGACCGTCGGCGCCGAGAACGACGAGGGCACCGCGGGCGGACAGATCACCGGGGCCCCGGCCGGGGACCTGCGGGTGGCCAGCACGCCCGGCACTCCCGGCGGCACCCTGACCTACACGCTGAAGGTCAAGGGGGTCAGCCCCGGGGTCGGCACGGTGACGACGGGGACGTCGACACCGCAGGTCAAGGGCATCACCATCGAGGCCGACAAGGTGACCGTGCAGTAGGCGGCGCCCCGCGCCCCGACGGAGACACGGAAGACCGCGGAAGAAACCGCGGAGGAGACAAGACCCCGTGGGCCCGGCCGGTGCCGGGCCCACGCGGGCGTCACGCGGACCCCGGCTGCCGGGCGGAAGGCCCCCGGGCACCGGGCGGACGCCCACGTGTTCCCCGCGGGAGCCCGCGCGGCCGGCGGTGCGTGATCAGCAGTGCGTGATCAGCGGTGCAGGTAGTCGACCAGGTAGGCCTTCTCGGTCTCCAGCGTCTCGATGGCGCTCTTGACCACGTCGCCGATGCTCACGATGCCCACCAGCCGCCCCTCGGCGACGACGGGGACATGCCGGATGCGGTGCGTCGTCATCGTCTGGCGCAGGTCCTCGACCTGGGCGTCGGGCGCGCAGGTGCGGACCTCGGTCGTCATGATGGAGGCCACCGAGGCGCCCAGCACGCCCGCGCCGCGGTCGTGCAGCCGCCGCACGACGTCGCGTTCGGAGACGATGCCGACGATCGAGAAGCCGTCCTCGGAGACCACCGCGGCGCCGATGTTGTTCCCGGCGAGTACGGCCAGCAGCTCGGTCACCGTCGCCCCGGGATGCACGGTCGCCACGTTCGACCCTTTGGCCTGCAGAATCGCCCCGATCAGCATCGATACCACCTCAGTTCAGCCTGGCTGGGGTATCCCTAGGTTCTGCCCCGCGGGGTAGGTCTCTAAGCACGGGTGACGGCGGGTCCCGTGACCGCAAAATCACGGAAGGCGACCGAGGGGAGGAGTGGGGACTCCGGGCTGCGCGTCACACCGATCAAAAGTAGTGTGTGAAATGCCATTGCCCTCCGCCTCCGGGGACACGATGACCGACAAACTCAACACCGGCAGCCACGACCTGCCGGTCTCCGACGCCCTGGCCGCGTTCATGCGCACCGGCTGGGCCGACACCCATCGCGACGACCTGACCTCCCTGCCGCTGGCCGTCTACACCGCCAAGCGCCGCGCCGCCCTCGCCGCGCGTTTCCCGGGCGAGCGGCTGATCATCCCGTCCGGCACGCTCAAGGTCCGCAGCAACGACGCCGACTACCGGTTCCGCGCCCACAGCGCGTTCACCTACCTCACCGGCGACCAGGAGCCGGACGACGTCCTGGTCGTCGATCCCTCGGGCGCGGCCACGCTGTTCATGCGCCCCCGTTCGCCGCGCTCGGCCCCCGGGACCGCGGGGCAGGAGTTCTACCGGGACCGCCGCTACGGCGAGTTCTGGGTGGGCCGCCGCCCCGACCTGGCCGAGGCCGAGTCGCTCTACCTGATCGACTGCGCGCCGATCGACCGGCTCGACGACGTGTTCACGGGACCCGCCAGGGTGCTGCGCGGGGTGGACGCCTCGGTGGACGCCCGGGTCGCGCCGCACGACGGCGACGGCGAGCTGGAGATGTTTCTGTCCGAGATGCGGCTGATCAAGGACGAGTGGGAGGTCGCCGAGCTCCAGTTCTCCGTGGACGCGACCGTCCGCGGGTTCGAGGACGTGGTGCGGGCCCTGCCGGCGGCCCTGGCCCACCGGCGCGGCGAGCGCTACCTGGAGGGGGTCTTCGGCCTGCGCTCCCGTCTCGAGGGCAACGCCGTCGGCTACGAGAGCATCGTGGCCTCCGGCGCGCACGCGTGCGTCCTGCACTGGATCCGCAACGACGGCCGGCTGAACCGCCAGGAGCTGCTGCTGCTCGACGCCGGCGTGGAGACCGACAACCTCTACACCGCCGACATCACCAGGACCCTGCCGCTGTCGGGACGTTTCAGCCCGATCCAGCGCCAGGTCTACGAGCTGGTCTACGAGGCCCAGAACGCGGCGATCGCCACCCTGCGGCCCGGCGCGAGGTTCCGTGACTTCCACCGGGCGGCCATGCGGGTCATCGCCGAGGGACTGCACGACTGGGGCGTGCTGAAGATCGGCGCCGACGAGGCCATGGAGGCCGGCAACGGCCTGTACCGCCGCTACACGCTGTGCAGCAGCGGCCACATGCTCGGCCTGGACGTGCACGACTGCGCCCGTGCCCGCGCGGAGGTCTACCTGGACGGCGTGCTGGAGGAGGGCCAGGTGCTCACCGTCGAGCCCGGCCTCTATCTCCAGCCCGACGACCTGACGCTCCCTCCCGAACTGCGCGGCATCGGCGTGCGCATCGAGGACGACCTCGTCATCACCGCGGACGGCGCCCGCCTGATGTCGGCCGGGCTGCCCCGCCACCCCGACGAGGTCGAGGGCTGGATGGAGGCGATCGCCACCTGACCGCCGGAAGGCCGCACACCTCCGGGAGACGAGGGCCCCTCACCGGCCCCGTCTCTCGGAGGTCCCCGGCCTTCCCCAGGACACGTACTCCCGAGACCACCCGCGCTCTCCGAGGACACCCACGCCCGGGGAGGGCACCTCGGCCCTCCGGAGAGCGCACCCGGGTCTCCTCCCCCGGAGAAGCCCCCAGAAGATCATTCTCGCCCCCGGAAAGGGGTGCCACTTCCCCTCCGGAAGCACTCAATCCACTTAATCTAGACAAATGCCCGATTGCCTGGTGTTGGCCGGCCCCACCGACGAGATCTACTCCCCCGCCGCGCTGGACCTGCTCACCGACGTGGAGCGAGAGCGTGCGGCGAGGTTCCGCCACGAGAGTCACCGGCGCGACTTCGTCGCCGCGCACCTGCTGGCGCGGCGCTGCGCGGCCCGGGTCACCGGCGTCCCCGAGGAGCGGCTGACGCTGCTGCAGTACTGCGACCGGTGCGGCCCCGGACACGGCAGGCCGTCCATCGCGGAGATCCCCAGGCTCGGCGTCAGCCTCACCCACAGCAGGGGCTACGTGTGCGCGGCGGCGGGCCCGGGGCGGGTCGGCGTGGACGCCGAGCACATTCCCCCGGGCCCGCTGGACGAGTCCCTTGCCGCGCAGGCCCTCTCCCCCGCCGAACGGCCCCTCGTCCCCGACAACGAGACGCTGATCCGCTTCTGGGTCCGCAAGGAGGCGCTCATCAAGCGCGGCGAGCTCACCATGGACGGCCTGCGCACGACGGACCTGTCCGCGCTCCCCCTCGGCGGATCCCACGGGGAGGACGAGCCGCGCCGCCTCCAGTGGGAGGGACGGCACCTGATGGAGTGGCGGACCGGCTCAGGCGTCGTGGTCGGCGTCGTCACCGACCACCCGGCCAGGCTGGGCCGGTCCGCGGGGAGTCGGGCCGAGGAAGACCTGTGAGATCGCCGGGAGGCGTTCGACGAGCCTGCGCTCGACCCGGTCGGCGGCCCGCTCGAGTGCCGCCCCCGTGGTCTCGTCCACGAAGTCGACGCGGGCGGCGACCAGGATCTCGTCGGGCCCCAGCATCATGGTCAGCAGTTCCACGATCGCCTCGACCTCGGGCTGGGCGAGCAGTTCGGTCCTGATCTCCTGCGCGATCCGCACCGGCGCGGCCTGACCGATCAGCAGGGACGCGTTGGCGCGGATGAGGTCGAGCGCGACGCCGAGGAGCAGCAGGGCCTCGGTGACCGTGTCCGCCGCCGAGTGCATGGACTCCGACAGCATCGCCGACGAACCGCTGAGCAGGCCGGCGATTCACCTCACCCGGCCGTGACCCACGTCTCCTTCCCCTCCCGGAATAGTTGAATCTTCACTCATGTTGGGAACGAAAGTCACCGACAAACCGCACATATCACCCATAAAGGATGAAAATGGCTCTCACACTCTCCTCCGCCGCCCAGGACCTGCTCTTCCGGGAGGCCCGGACCGCCAACACCTTCACCGACGAGCCGGTCGGCGACGAACAGGTGCGAGCCATCTACGACCTGGTCAAGTACGCCCCGACCGCGATGAACCAGCAGCCGCTGCGGGTCGTCCTGGTGTGCTCCCCCGAGGCCCGCGAGCGCCTGCTCGGCCTCATGGCGCCGGGCAACCGGGCCAAGACCGCCGCCGCCCCGCTGGTCGCCGTTCTCGCCGCCGACCTGGACTTCCACGAGGAGCTTCCCAAGGTCTTCCCGCACAGCGCCGGGGCCAGGGAGATGTTCGCCGAGAACGAGGCCCTGCGCGCCCACAGCGCCAGGTTCAACGCGACCCTGCAGGTCGGCTACTTCATCCTGGGCGTCCGCGCCGCCGGTCTGGCCGCGGGCCCGATGGCCGGTTACGACGCGGACGGCATCGACAAGGAGTTCCTCGACGACGCCCACACCGTGCTGGCCGTCGTCAACATCGGCAGGCCCGGCGAGGACGCGTGGTTCGACCGCCTCCCCCGGCTGACCTACGAAGAGGTCGTGACCACCGTCTGAGGTAGGTTCTGCTCTATGAGCCGGGAGCGAACGCGACACAGCGAGCGAAGTGGCCGACCGGCGAGAACCTCTCACAGAGCGAACAGGAAACAGGTGATACGACCGGTGGACGACGAGGAGCCCCGCTGGCTCACTTCGATGGAGCAGCGGGCCTGGCGTGCCCACCTGGCCGCCCACAAACTCCTGGAGCACCGTCTCGACCGTGATCTGCAGACCTTCGGGCTGTCGGTCAACGACTACGAGATCCTGGTCAACCTCTCGGAGAGCTCAGAGCACCGCATGCGCATGAGCGACCTCGCCGACGCCACGATCCAGTCCCGCAGCCGCCTGTCCCACCAGATCTCCCGGATGGAGGCGGCCGGGCTGGTGGCCAGGGAGACCTGCGTGGACGACCGGCGCGGCACCTACGCGGTGCTCACCGAGCACGGCTGGGCCACGATCCAGCGAGTCGCGCCGTACCACGTGGCCAGCGTCCGGCAGCACTTCATCGACCTGCTGACCGACGACCAGCTCCACGAGCTCGAGGCCGCCTACGCCCCCGTGGTGAACCATCTCAAGAGCCTGCGCTGAAGCGAAACCGATACCGGCGGATCCCCCTCGGGTGACCGGGCGATCGCTACGATCCGCCCATGTCTCCTCGCCGGATCCTCACAGCGGCGGTCGCCGCCACGCTCTTCCTGATCACCGCGTGCGGCGGCGGTGACGCCTCGGACGGGGCGGCCCCGCCCGCGGGCGCCGAGCTGGTCAGGAAGGCCGCCGAGGCGATGCGGACGGTCAAGACCGTGACCTTCGGCCTGGAGACCGAGGGCACTCCGCCGGTACCGGTCAGGAAGGCCTCCGGCCGCCTGAGCGGGACCGGCGACGCCGACGGCACCATCCAGCTCGACGTGATGGGCAGCCTGCAGGAGATCAGCTTCGTCCTGATCGGGGAGACCGTCCACTTCAAGGGCGTGACCGGCGGCTTCCAGAAGATGTCGCGCGGCCAGCTGGCCGCGATCTACGATCCGTCGGCCGTCCTCGACCCCGACAAGGGCGTCGTCCGGCTCCTGGGCAGCGCGCTGAACCCCAGGACCGAGGCCGCGGAGAAGATCGACGGCACCGACGCCTACCGGGTCGCGGCCACGCTCCCCCAGGAGGTCCTGTCCACGGTGGTCCCCGGTCTCAAGGAGAACGTCGACGGCAGGCTCTGGATCGACAGGGCCACGAGCCGCCTGCTCAAGGCCGATCTGCCGCTGACCGGCGGCAAGGTGATCGTCGCCTTCCACGACTACGACGCGCCGGTCCAGATCACCGCCCCCGCGGAGTGACCCGGTGACCGTTCCGGCCCCTGAGAGCGGCCCCTCGGCCGGGCACGGCCGGGCGGCCCGGCGGCGGATCGTCCTCGGAGCCGGTGGCACCGCGGTGCTGCTGGCGGCCCTGGACGCCTACGTCGTGGTCACCGTCCTCGTCGACATCGCCAGGGACGTCGACGTCCCGCTGAACCACCTGGAACGGGCCACCCCGATCGTCACCGGCTTCCTGCTGGGCTACATCGCGGCCATGCCGCTGCTGGGCCGGCTCTCCGACCGGTACGGCAGGCGCCCCCTGATCCACCTCTGCCTGGCGGGTTTCGCGGCCGGCTCGGTCGTCACCGCCCTGGGCCAGACGGTCGCCTGGCTGGTCGCGGGGCGCGCCCTGCAGGGCGTCGCGGGAGGCGCGCTGCTGCCCATCACCATGGCCCTGGTCAGGGACCTGTGGGACGGGCGCGACCGCCCGGTCGTGCTCGGCGCGGTCGGCGCGGCCCAGGAGCTCGGCAGCGTGATCGGCCCCCTGTACGGCGCCGCCCTGGCCACCCTGGTCCCCGTCACCCTGCAGGTGGGCGGCGTCCAGCTGGGCGGCTGGCGGTCGATCTTCTGGCTGAACGTCCCCCTGGTCGCCGCCGCGGCGGTCGCCGTACAGCGCTCCGTGCCTCCGGGGCGCGGCGCGGGCGGCGAGACGGGCGGGCGGCCCCCCGTCGACGTGGTGGGCGGCCTGCTACTGGCCCTCGCGCTGGGCCTGCTGGTCGCCGGGCTCCACAACCCCGATCCCGGTGCCTCCGTCCTGCCCTCGTGGGGCCCGCCGACGGTGGCGGCCGGGGCGGCGGCGTGCGTGGCGTTCGCGGTGTGGGAGTCACGGGCGAAGACCCGGCTGATCGACATGACCGGAGTACGGCGCGGCCCGTTCCTCGCCGCTCTCGGGGTGAGCCTGGTGAGCGGCGCGGCGCTGCTGGTCACCCTGGTCGACGTGCAGCTGTCCGCGCAGACGCTACTCGGCCTCGGTGCCCTGGACGGCGCGCTGGTGCTCTCCCGCTTCCTGCTCGCGCTCTCGGTGGCCGCGCTGCTGGGCGGGGTCGCCGCCCGCAGGTACGGCGAGCGGGCGGTGGCGGTGACCGGGCTGGTGGTCGCCGCGGCCGGCTACGTCCGCATCGGACAGTGGCCCCTCGATCTCGGCACGGCCGGGTACCGGCTGGACGTCGACCTGGTCGTCGCGGGGCTCGGCCTCGGCGCGGTGATCGCGCCCGTCTCGTCCGCCGCACTGCGCGTGACCCCGGCGGCGCGGCACGGCGTGATCTCGGCGGCGGTGGTCGTGGCCCGGATGATGGGCATGCTGCTGGGCGTCGCGGGACTGTCGGCGTGGGGTTTCCACCGTTTCCAGATGCTGACCGCGCATCTCGACACACCGCTGCCGTTCGGCGTCGATCCCGCCGAGTACGCCCGGCGCCTGGCCGGCTACGAGAGCGCGGTGCGGGCGGCGCTGCACACCGAGTACGGCGAGATCTTCCTGCTCACCGCGGTGCTGTGCGCGGCCGGGGCGCTGCCGGCGCTGCTGCTGCCGCACCGCCCCGAGAACGCACCCGCCGCCCGGGCCGAGCCGCTGACCGAAGGGCCCGGCCCGGACTCCTGATCCGGGCTCCCGCCCCGGACGCCCGGCCTGGACTCCTGACCGGAACGCCCGAACCGGGCGTCCGGATCGGGCCTCCGTCCCGGCCGGGCCGCGGCGCCGGTCACTTCTTCTTCTGTGCCTGCCGCTTCTCGCGGATCTTCATCGTGACCTCGATCGGAGAGCCCGCGAAGCCGAACTCCTCGCGGATCCGGCGCTCGATGAAGCGGCGGTAGGTCTCCTCGAGGAAGCCCGAGGTGAACAGTACGAACCGGGGCGGCTCGGTCGTCGCCTGGGTGGCGAACAGGATCTTGGGCTGCTTGCCGCCCCTGACCGGGGGCGGGGTGGCCGCGACCAGCTCGGTGAGGAAGGCGTTGAGGCGGGAGGTGGGGACCCGGGTCGCCCAGGAGTCGAGGGCCTTCTCCAGCGCCGGGACGAGCCTTTCCACGTGCCAGCCGGTCTTGGCGGAGATGTTGACCCGCAGCGCCCACGGCACGCGGACGAGCTGGCGGTCGATCTCCTTCTCCAGGTAGTAGCGGCGGTCCTCGTCGAGGAGGTCCCACTTGTTGAACGCCACCACCATGGCACGGCCCGACTCGATCACCAGGGAGATGATCCGCAGGTCCTGCTCGGTCAGCACCTCGCTGGCGTCGATGAGCACGACCGCGATCTCCGAGCGCTCCAGGGCGGCCCGGGTGCGCATGCTGGCGTAGAAGTCGGCGCCCTTCAGCTCGCGGTCGCGCCTGCGGATGCCCGCGGTGTCCACGAAACGCCAGGTCTTGCCGCCGAGCTGGATCAGCTCGTCGACCGGGTCCCTGGTGGTGCCCGCCATCGGGTCGACCAGGACGCGTTCCTCGCCCGCCAGCCTGTTCAGCAGCGAGGACTTGCCCACGTTCGGCTTGCCGAGCAGGGCGACCCTGCGCGGCCCCCGCTCGGCGCCGAAGCGCTGCGGCGGCGTCTCCGGCAGCTTTTCGAGGATCACGTCGAGCAGGTCGCCGCTGGAGCGGCCGTGCAGCGCGGAGACCGGCTGGGGCTCGCCCAGGCCGAGCGACCACAGCCCGGCGGCCTCCAGCTCCATCTGCTGGTTGTCGACCTTGTTGGCCGCGAGGATGACCGGCTTGCCGGAGTTGCGCAGCACGTGCCCGACGATCTCGTCGGCGTCGGTGACGCCCACGATCGCGTCCACGACGAACAGGATCACGTCGGCCAGCTCGGCCGCCACCTGCGCCTGCTCGGCGATCTTCAGGGCCATGCCGGTCGCGTCGGGGTCCCAGCCTCCGGTGTCGACGACCGTGAACCGCCGCCCGCGCCAGGTGGCGTCGTAGGTGACCCGGTCGCGGGTCACGCCCGGCACGTCCTCGACGACCGCCTCCCGGCGGCCGATGATCCGGTTGACCAGTGTGGACTTGCCCACGTTCGGGCGGCCCACCACGGCCACGACCGGCTGGGGGCCCGCGTCGGCCTCCCCCTCGTAAGAGCTGTCTTCGGTACCCAGATCGGCCAGCTCAGCCTCGATCCAGCCGCTGTCTTCCGCGTATTCCTCCGTCACGCCTTTTCCTTAATCAAACGCAGTATCTCGGCGATGACCTCTTCGAGGTTGAGCGCCGTGGTGTCCAGTTCGACGGCGTCGGCCGCCATCGCCAGCGGATCGGCCTTGCGCGTCGAGTCCAGGGTGTCGCGCCTGGCCATCGCGGCCTTCTGCACCTGCACCGTGGTGCCGGTCAGCTCCGCCGTACGGCGCAGCGCCCTGGCGTCCGCGCTCGCGGTGAGATAGATCTTGACCGGGGCGTCGGGCACGACGACCGTGCCGATGTCCCGCCCCTCGACGACGATGTCGCCCGCGCCGACGATCTCACGCTGTTCGGCCACCAGCCTGCGCCTGACCTCGGCCACCGCGCTGACGGCGGAGACCGCGGCGGTGACCTCCGCGGTGCGGATGGGGGCGACGGCGTCGGCGCCGTCCACCGACACCGACGGGGCGTCGGGGTCGGTGCCGATGACGAGCACGGGGTCGAGAGCCCGGGCGGCGATCGCCTCGGGATCGGAGAGATCGACGCCCCGCTGGAGCATCCACCACGTGATCGCGCGGTACATCGCCCCGGTGTCGAGATAACGCAGCCCCAGCGCCCGCGCGACCCCGCGCGACGCGCTCGACTTACCCGACCCCGAAGGACCGTCCATGGCGACGACCAGTCCGGTCACGAAGCCTCTCCCTTGCAGCCCGCTTCAGTTGTCCGTACGAGGCTACCGGGAACGACGAGGGAGTCACGCATCGAACGGCCGGACGGCCCGCCGGAGCGGGCCGCCACCGCCGCGTTCTCAGGGCAGCTGCCAGCCGTGGGCCCGCAGCGCCTCCGCCAGCGCCGGCACGGCCTCGGGCTGGACCAGCAGGTCTGCGGCGCCCAGCGGCAGGCCGGGGGCGTGCTCGAGGCGGACGTCCTCGATGTTGACACCCGCCGCCTGGGCGACCTGGAACAGCCGCGCCAGCTCGCCGGGACGGTCGCCGATGATGACCTGGACGGTCGCGTAGGCGCGCGCGGGACCGCCGTGCTTGCCGGGGATCCTGCCCGTGCCCGTGACACCGCGCCGCAGGAGCGCGGTGACGTCGTCCAGGGCGTCCGGGTCGGCGGAGGCGCGCAGCGCGGCGGCCGCGGCGGCCAGGTCCGCCGCCACCGCCTCCAGCACGTCGGCGACCGGCAGCGCGTTGCCCGACAGGATCCCGGTCCACAGGTCCGGGTCTCCGGCCGCGATGCGGGTGACGTCGCGGACTCCCTGACCGGCCAGGCCGAGCGCGGTGGCCGGGGCCTCGGCGAGCCGGGCGGCGACCGCCGAGGCCGCCACGTGCGGGGCGTGCGAGACGACCGCGACGGCCCTGTCGTGCTCGGCCGCGTCGACCGTGACGGCCTCGCCGCCGCAGAGTTTGATCAGGCCGAGCAGGGCCTCGACCGCGTCCGGCGAGGTCTCCTCGGTCGGGCACAGCGCCCACGGCCTGCCCAGGAACAGGTCCGCCCGGGCCGCCGCCGGCCCCGAGCGCTCCCGGCCCGCCAGGGGGTGCCCGGCGACGTAGGTGGTCAGGTCGCAGCCGAGGGCGGCGGCCAGCCGCAGCGGGAGCGCCTTGACGCTCGCCACGTCGGTGTAGAACCGGGCCGCGCCGGCCCGCTGGAGCGCGGCGAGCCGGTCGGCGACCAGGTGCGGCGGGACCGCGATGACCGCGATCTCCGCGGTCCGCCCCTCGGTCCACTCGGTGCCCGCGCCCAGTTCCCGCGCCAGCCGTACGGCCCCCGCGTCACGGTCGGACAGATAGACGGTCACCCCGTGCCCGCGCAGGGCCAGGGCGACCGAGGTGCCGATCAGGCCGGTACCGACGACGAGAACGCTCTCGGGATGGCTCACACCCGCTCCTCGGACATGACGGCTGACGCGGCACATGACGGGCTCACTGGGCGATGTCCACGCGCAAAGCCGTCGCACCCCGCAGGTAGACGTGCTGGATCTCCTCGCGCGGCCGGTCGGTCTCCACGTGGGCCATCAGCCGAACGACGTGGGGCAGGGCGCCCGGGACGTCGATCTCGGACGCGCAGATCAGTGGAACGTCGTGGAAGCCGAGCTTGCGGGCGGCCAGGGCCGGAAACTCGGCGGTCAGGTCGGGCGTCGCCGTGAAGATCACGCTGATCACGTCGTCGGTGGTGAGCCTGTTGCGCCCCATCACCTCGGTGACCAGCTCGGTCACCCCGGCCAGGATTGCGTCCCTGTCGTTGCCCTCGACCTGGATCGCACCGCGGATCGCCCGCACCATTGTCGTTCCTCCGTATCGTTCACGCCGGACCGCTCATGAGGCGGTCCGGCGTGTCCTGAACGTATATGTCCAGGAAGGTTACAGGCCGACGGCGGCGTAGAGGTCGCCGACTTCCTTGAGGGTCAGCGCGCGGACCGTCCCCGGCTTGAGACGGCCGAGCTTCACCGGACCGAACTCGATGCGGGCCAGGTCGATCACCGGGTGCCCGACCTCCTCCAGCATGCGACGGACGATGTGCTTGCGTCCCTCGTGCAGGACGATCTCCACCAGGGCCTGCTGGCCGTGCTCCTGGACGAGGGTGAAGGAGTCGGCCTTGGCGATGCCGTCCTCCAGCTCGATGCCCTTCTTCAGGCGGCGGCCCAGGTCACGCTCGATCTTCCCGGGCACCTTGGCCCAGTACTTCTTCTGCACACCGTAGCTCGGGTGGGTGAGCCTGTTGGCCAGCTCGCCGTCGTTGGTGAGCAGGATGAGCCCCTCGGTCTCGGTGTCCAGGCGGCCCACGTGGAACAGCCGCTCGGTGCGATCGGCCACGTAGTCGGCCAGCGAGGGACGGCCCTCGGGGTCGGACATGGTGCTGACGACGCCGATGGGCTTGTTGATGGCGAGGTAGACGAGGTCGGGCATCGTGGGCAGGCGCTTGCCGTCCACGTGGATGACCTGCTTGGCGGGGTCGACCCGGGCGCCGAAGCGGCGGACCACCTGGCCGTCGACCGTCACCCTGCCGGCGCCGATCATCTCCTCGCAGGCCCGGCGGCTGGCCACGCCCGCCTGGGCGAGGACCTTCTGCAGCCGGACACCGTCCGGGACCTCGGTGGTGTCACGCTCGTCGACGTAGTCGTTGTCGTAGAAGTCGGAGTCACGACGGGGCTGACGGGCGGTCTTGAAACGGTCGTTCTCGATCGCGCCCGGCCTGAGGTCGGCCTTCGCCGCGGGGCCGCGGCCGGCGGGGGCACGGCGCTCGCCGTAGGAGCCGGCTCGGCCGCCGCCGATCGTCTGGACCGCGTCACGCCTGCCCGTCTTGCCGTACCGGGCGCGCGAACCGCCGCCCGGTGCCTCTCCCCGGCCGCGGTCGGCACCATGACGCCCGCGCGAACCACCGCGCTCGTCCCCGCGCGAACCACCACGGTCTGCACGGAACCCCTCGGAACGGAAACCACCCCCGTCCCGGCGCGGCCCCTCGGACCGGAAACCGCCGCGGTCATCGCGGCGCGGCCCCTCGGACCGGGAACCGCCGCGGTCATCGCGGCGCGGTCCCTCGGAACGGAAACCGCGATCGTCACGCGACCGCTCGGACCGGAAACCGTCACGGTCGTCCCGGCGCGGCCCCTCGGCACGGAAGCCACCGCGGTCATCACGGCGCGGCCCCTCGGCACGGAAACCGCCCCGCTCGTCACGGCGCGGCCCCTCCGACCGGAAACCACCGCGGTCATCACGACGCGGCCCCTCGGCACGGAAACCGCCCCGCTCGTCACGACGCGGCCCCTCGGCACGGAAACCGCCCCGCGAACCACCGCGCTCGTCCCCGCGCGAACCGCCACGGTCTGCACGGAACCCCTCGGAGCGGAAACCGCCGCGGTCATCACGACGCGGCCCCTCCGACCGGGAACCACCGCGGTCGTCACGACGCGGCCCCTCGGAACGCCCCTCGGAACGGAAACCGCGATCGTCACGCGACCGCTCGGACCGGAAACCGTCACGATCGTCCCGGCGCGGCCGCTCGGAGCGGGAGTCGTCCCGCGACCCGCCCTCCGGCCCGCCGAACCGGGCACGCGAACCGTCACGGTCGGCGCGGAAGCCGCCGCGGTCGTCACGACGCGGTCCCTCGGAGCGGAAGCCGCCCCGCGACCCGCCGCGAGGCCCGTTTCCGGAGTTACCGCCCCCGCGAGAGGTACCACCGCGCGGGGCGCCGCCACGGCCTCGACCGCGTCCATCACCGGACGGGGTGCTACGCCTGCTGTTCACTACTTCTGCTCCTCTAGGTTTTCCACATCGGGAAGGAACGGTGCCAGCTCGGGAAGCTCGTCGAGATCCCGCAGGCCCATCCGCTCAAGAAAATACGAACTTGTCCGGTAGAGCAGCGCCTGGCTCTCCGGGTCGGTGCCGGCCTCCTCGACCAGCCCCCTCGCCACCAGCGTGCGCATGACGCCGTCGCTGTTGACGCCTCGGATGGCCGCCACCCGGGCCCGGCTGACCGGTTGCCGGTAGGCGACCACGGCCAGGGTCTCCAGCGCCGCCTGGGTGAGCCGCGCCTGCTGGCCGTCGCGAACGAACCGCTCCACGAGGGCCGCGCACTCGGCCCGCGTGTAGAACCGCCAGCCGCCCGCCACCTCTCTGAGGTCAAAACCCCGGCCCTCACCGGTATATTCCGCCGACAGCTCGCGGAGCGCTCCGGCGATCTCGTGGACGGGCCGCTCCAGCACCTGGGCGAGGGCCATCTCGGTGACCGGCTCGTCGACCACGAGCAGGATGGCCTCGAGGCCGGCGCGGAGGTCCGGCGCGGATGCCACGTCAGTCATCGGAAGGCTCTTTCCCCATGCTCTCGTCGTAGTCGTCGGCGACGGTGACGTCGCCGTCGTCGCTGCCGGTCCAGATCACGTGCAGCTCTCCGAGGGGCTCCAGTTGCTCGAAGGAGACGGCCGCCTCCCGGTAGAGCTCCAGAACCGCCAGGAAGCGCGCGACGACCTCGAAGGTGCCGGCGCAGTCGGCGGTGAGGGCCCGGAAGGTCGCCCGGCGCATCCGCCGCAGCCGCTGGACAAGGATAGCCGCCTGGTCGCGGACATTGGCGAGCGGTTGGTAGATGTGGGCGACGGAGACCGAGGGAGGGATCTTGGGCGCGAAGGCGCGGCGGGCGAGCTCGGCGAGGCGTTCGGGACCGATGCCCAGGATCAGCGTGGGCAGCAGGTTGGCGAACCGGGCCTCCATCGGCACGATCCGGGGGAAGCGCAGCGCCTCCTCCGCCATCCTCGCCGAGAAGACCTTCACGACCTCCTTGTAGGCCCGGTACTGCAGGAGGCGGGCGAACAACAGGTCACGGGCCTCCAGGAGGGCGAGGTCCTCCTCGTCGTCGACCTCTCCCGACGGCAGCAGCCGGGCCGCCTTGAGATCGAGCAGGGTGGCCGCGACGAGCAGGAAATGGCTCGTCTGGTCCAGGTCCCACTGCGGGCCCCTGGCCCGGATGTAGGCGATGAACTCGTCGGTGACCTGGCTGAGCGAGACCTCGGTGATGTCCAGCTTGTGCTTGGAGATCAGACCGAGCAGCAGATCGAAAGGGCCCTCGAAGACCTCCAGGTGCACTCTGAAGGTGTCGTCGGCCGTCTGCGGCTGCTCGGTCATCCCGCCATTGTCCCGCACCGGGGACCGTGGTCACGGCTGACGCGTCAGGACTGTTCGGCGTTCCACCTGGCCAGGACCTCGCGGGCCAGCTCCCGGTAGGCGCTGGCGCCGAGTGAGGAGGAGTCGAAGCTGGTGATGGGCTCTCCGGCCACGGTGGCGTCGGGGAAGCGGACCGTCCGGTTGATCACCGTGTGGTACACCTTGTCGTCGAACGCCTCGACCACCCGGGCGAGCACCTCACGGCCGTGCAGGGTGCGCGCGTCGTACATGGTGGCCAGCAGACCCTCGATCACCAGGTCCTCGTTGATGCGCTGCTGAACCTTGATGATCGTGTCCATGAGCAGCGCGACCCCGCGCAGCGCGAAAAACTCGCACTCCAGCGGCACCATGACGCCGTGCGCGCAGGCCAGCGCGTTGATCGTGAGCAGGCCCAGGGAGGGCTGGCAGTCGATCAGGCAGACGTCGTACTCGGGAAGGAGGGGCTTGATCACCCGGCCGAGCACCTGCTCGCGGGCGACCTCCGTGACGAGCTGGACCTCGGCCGCCGACAGGTCGATGTTGCTGGGCAGCAGGTCCATGCCCTCGACGCCGGTCTCCATCAGCACTTCTCTGGCGGTGATCTGCGGCTCCATCAGGAGGTTGTAGACCGTCAGATCGAGCTGGTGGGGATTGATGCCCAGGCCCACGGACAGGGCGCCCTGCGGGTCGAAGTCGACCAGCAGGACCTTCAGCCCGGCCTCGGCCAGAGCCGCGCCCAGGTTGATGGTCGTGGTCGTCTTGCCGACGCCGCCCTTCTGGTTGACCATGGCCACGACGCGGGCCGGTCCGTGCACGGTTCGCGGGGGCGGGTCGGGGAACACCGGGCGGGGTCGCCCGGTCGGGCCGAGAGCCCCCCCACTGCGAGGGGTCCCGGCGGTCTTGGTGTCCCCCCAGGGATTCTCGGGGTTTCCGGGGGTCGTCCCCCGGACAGAACCGTCGGCGGTCACAGTCACCAGTCGAACCTCCCTGACGGCCTCGAACCGGACCGTCCGGACGGACACTATGGCGTCAACACGTATGCGGCAAGGCGGCACGCCCGGACACGGCGAGGTCAATGACGCACGCGCAGATGCGCGGCGGCACAGGCCTCGCGAAGTTTGTCGACCGTGACCAGGGTGTACACCTGGGTGGTGGTCACCGAGGCGTGGCCGAGTAGTTCCTGAACCACCCTAACGTCCGCACCCCCGTCCAGGAGGTGCGTTGCGAACGAATGTCGCAAGATATGCGGCGAGATTCCGGCCAGTCCCCCTCGCTCGGCCGCGGCCTGGAGGACCTCCCAGGCTCCCTGGCGGGTGAGCCGCCCGCCCCTGGCGTTGAGGAACAGCCCCGAGCTGCCCCGCCCCTGGGCGGCGATGCCGGGGCGGGCCCGGGTGAGATAGACCCCGAGCGCCTCCCGGGCGAAGCGGCCCAGCGGCACGAGGCGGGAACGCCCGCCCTTGCCGCGCAGCCTCACCTGCTGCCGCCTCGGGCCCAGATCGACGTCGTCGACCGCGAGCCCCACCGCCTCGGAGATGCGGGCGCCCGTGCCGTACAGCAGTTCGAGCAGCGCGCGGTTGCGCATCGTCAGCGGCGAGCCCTCCGGGCCCGAGGCGGCGATCAACCGTTCCACGTCGTCCACGCTGATCGCCTTGGGCAGCCGCCTGAGCTGGCGCGGCGGACGCACCTGGCGGGTGGGGTCGTGGCCGCAGACGCCCTCCCGCAGGGCGAAGCGGTGCAGGCCGCGCACCGCGGAGACGGCGCGCGCCGCCGAGCCGGCCCCGAGGGCCCGGTGCTCGCCGTCCCCTTCCCTGAGCGCGGCGAGGAAGGCGGTGACGTCGGTCTCGACGACCTCGGCGAAGGTGACGCGGCCACGGCTCTTCAGGTGCTCCACGTACCGCAGGAGGTCACGGCGATAGGAGGCCAGTGTGTTGGCGGCCAGGCCCCGCTCCACCGCCAGATGGGCGAGGTAGCTGGACAGGACGGCCTCCGTCTCGCTCAGGGTCTCCTCCTGATCATGCCTCCGGTGCGTCGGCGGGCCGCAGTGAGGCGAAAGCATCCGCCGAAGCGGCGTATGCGGCGAGAATACCGGCCACGGCTTGGAAATTGTGGATCATTCCCTCCAGGGCACGCCGAACCGCGTCGGACAGGGGAATCCAGACCACCGGCATGTCGGACTCCTCGTGTCGCCGGACGAAGTCCAGCTCCCCCTCGGGGATGGGGGTGAGGTCCCTGGCGAGGAAGATCCGGGTCCGCTCGTCGGTCATGCCGGGCGAGGTGAGGGCGTCGACCAGGGTGTGCCAGGTGGCCGCCCGGTAACCCGCCTCCTCGGCCAGCTCGCGGGCGGCGGCGAGGTGGAGCGGCTCGTCCTCGACGTCCCGCAGCCCCGCGGGCAGCTCCCAGAGCAGACGCCCGGCCGGGTGGCGGTACTGCCGGATCATGAGCACCCGGTCCCGGTCGTCGAGCGCGACCACGGAGACCGATCCGGGGTGGGCCACGTAGTCGCGGTTGACGACCTCCCCGTCCGGCATGACGACGGCGTCGGTCACCACGCGGATGACACGCCCGCTGAAGTGCTCGGCGGAGGAGACGACCTCCCAGCGCTCGGGGACGTCGACGACGTCGGGCACGGAACCGGAGTCCGAGCCGGGGCCGGGGCCGGGGCCGCCGGGCCCGGCGGGCCCGGCGGACTCGGACTCGGCGGGCCCGGCGGACGCGGGGACCTGCTCGGAGGCGCTCACTTTCCCCGGCCCGCCTTGGCCGCGTTGCCGCGGATGTCGGCGTAGGTGAGGGCCGCCCCGATCAGGCCCTTGAACAGCGGGTGCGAGCGGGTCGGCCGGGAGCGGAACTCGGGGTGCGCCTGGGTTCCGATGAAGAACGGGTGGACGTCGACGGGCAGCTCGGCGTACTCCACGAGACGGCCGTCCGGCGACAGCCCGGAGAAGACCATGCCGATCTTCTCCAGCTGGTCGCGGTAGGAGTTGTTGACCTCGTAGCGGTGGCGGTGACGCTCGTCCACCTTGGCCGTGCCGTACAGCTGGCGGGCGAGGGAGCCCTCGGTGAGCTTGGCGGGGTACAGGCCCAGGCGCATGGTGCCGCCCATGTCGCGCTCGCCGGAGACGACGTCCTCCTGGTCGGCCATGGTGGAGATGACCGGGTGCGTGGTCTCGGGGTCGAACTCGGTGCTGCCCGCGTCCTCGATGCCCGCCAGGTTGCGGGCGGCCTCGATGACCATGCACTGCATGCCCAGGCAGATGCCGAGCAGCGGGATCTTGGTCTCGCGGGCGTGCCGGACGGCACCGAGCTTGCCCTCGATGCCGCGCACCCCGAAGCCGCCGGGGATGAGCACGCCGTCCACGCCGTCCAGCTCGCGGGCCGCGCCCTCGGGGGTCTCGCAGTCGTCGCTCTTCACCCAGCGGATGTTGACGCGGGTGTCGTTGGCGAAGCCGCCCGCGCGCAGCGCCTCGGTGACCGACAGGTAGGCGTCGGGCAGGTCGATGTACTTGCCGACGAGCGCGATCGTGACCTCCTTGGCCGGGCGGTGCACCCGGCGCAGGAGCTGCTCCCACTCCTTCCAGTCCACGTCGCGGAAGGGCAGGCCGAGACGGCGCACCACGTAGGCGTCCAGGCCCTCCGAGTGCAGCACCCGGGGAATGTCGTAGATGCTCGCCGCGTCGATGGCCGAGACGACCGCGTCCTCGTCGACGTCGCACATGAGGCTGATCTTGCGCTTGAGCGAGTTGGTGATCGGCCGGTCCGAGCGGCACACGATCGCGTCGGGCTGGATGCCGATGCTGCGCAGCGCGGCGACCGAGTGCTGGGTCGGCTTGGTCTTCAGCTCGCCGCTGGGCCCGATGTACGGCAGCAGCGAGACGTGCAGGAAGAAGACGTTGTCACGGCCGACCTCGTGGCGGACCTGGCGGACGGCCTCCAGGAAGGGCAGCGACTCGATGTCGCCGACGGTCCCGCCGACCTCGGTGATGACCACGTCGACGTCGGGGCCCGCCATGGAGCGGATGCGGTCCTTGATCTCGTTGGTGATGTGCGGGATGACCTGCACGGTGTCGCCGAGGTACTCCCCGCGGCGCTCCTTGGCGATGACGTTGGAGTAGACCTGTCCGGTGGTCACGTTGGCCGAGCCGTGCAGCTCCGTGTCGAGGAAGCGCTCGTAGTGGCCGACGTCGAGGTCGGTCTCCGCGCCGTCGTCGGTGACGAAGACCTCACCGTGCTGGAACGGGTTCATCGTCCCGGGGTCGACGTTGAGGTAGGGGTCGAGCTTCTGCATGGTGACCCGCAGGCCCCGCAGTTTCAGAAGGCGCCCGAGGCTGGAGGCCGTCAGTCCCTTGCCGAGACTGGAGGCGACGCCGCCGGTGACGAACAGATGCTTGGTGTGTGCGGCGCTGCGCAAGAAGTCTCCCGTGGTCGTCATAGATCAGTAGGCGCACCCTGATGGCGGCCCACATGTCCACGGGCTCTCAGAATATCAAACGGTTACCACGATCTGCCCGTACATCCCCTGACCCGCATTTCGCCGGGATATGACCAGGCGGTAACTTGGGCCGTTATGTCACTTCGTGGTGTGGTACGGCGTGCCGTGGGCAGCCTCGTACACCGTGTCTGGGCCGCGGTCCGCGCCGCCGGCACCGTGAGCTCCGCCAGTCCCGCCGGCTACCGGTTCCGCCACCTCGGAGAGGGCGCCTGCCTGGCGTTTCCCGGCGGAGCCGTATTCGGCGAGGCGTGGATCGAGATCGGCTCGCACACCCTGATCGGCGAGCGGGTGTCCATCTCCGCGGGCATGGGGCCGGGGGTCGACCTGGGCCCCGACTCGATCGTGCGGATCGGCGGAAGCTGCTCGATCGGCAGGGGCAGCCACATCGTCGGACACCAGTCGATCGACATCGGCGACCACGTGTTCACCGGCCCGTACGTCTACATCACCGACCAGAACCACGTCTACGACGACCCGGAGACGCCGATCGGCCGGCAGTGGCCGCGCAACAACCCCGTCGTCATCGGCTCGGGCTCCTGGCTCGGCACCGGCGCGATCATCCTGCCGGGCACCCGGATCGGCAGGCAGTGCGTGGTCGCGGGCGGGGCCGTGGTCCGCGGCGAGTTCCCGGACCACAGCGTGATCGCCGGTGTGCCCGCGCGGGTCGTGCGCCACTACGTGCCCGGGGAGGGGTGGCTGCCGCCGCACCTCGGCGGCGCCCGCGTCGATCCGGCCGCGGGCTCCGGGGGAGGCCGGCCCGCCCCGGCCGCCGTCCCGGTTTCCGGGGAGGAGCCCCCCGGCGTTCCGGGGGCGGGTGCCGTACCCGCCGAGCCCGCCGGGTCCGGCGGCACCGCCTGAGCCCGGCTGAGCCCGGCTGAGCCCGCCTGAGCCCGCCTGAGGGCCTGGCGGCCGGGTCAGGCCCGCGTCCGGTGAGCCGTCACCGCGCCAGCCTTCCCAGCAGGAGCGAGGCCGCCGTGATGCCAATCACCGCGGCCGCGGCCAGGACCGCGAAGTCCAGCGCCAGGTGGGAGGGTGTGCCGAGCAGCAGCCCTCGCAGGGCGTCGACCTGGTAGCTGAGAGGGTTGACCGCGCTGATCGCCTGGAGCCAGCCGGGCATCACGGCGACCGGGTAGAGCGCGTTCGAGCCGAAGAAGAGCGGCATGGTGATGGCCTGGCCGATGCCCATCAGGCGGTCACGGGTCAGCACGATCCCGGCGATCGTCACCGACAGGCACGAGAAGAACGCCGAGCCGAGGATCACCACCGCGGCCACGCCGAGCAGGCGCAGCGGGTTCCAGGTCATGGACACGCCCAGCACCGCGGCGATGAGGACGACGACGACCGCCTGGATCAGCGCCTTGACCCCGGCCGCGAACGCCTTGCCGGTGACCAGCGCGGCACGGGGGGTCGGCGTGACCAGCAGCTTGGTGAGGACTCCGGAGTCGCGCTCCCAGATGATCATGATGCCGTAGAAGATGGCGATGAACATCGCCGACTGGGCGATGATCCCGGGGGCCAGGTAGTCCAGGTACGGGATGCCCCCGGTCGGGATCGCCCTGATGCGGGTGAAGGTCTCCCCGAAGATCAGCAGCCACAGGGCGGGCTGGATGGCGCGCGTGTACAGCTCGGTGCGGTCGTGGCGCAGCTTCTGCAGCTCCACGACGCACATCGCGGCGACTCTGGCGGGCAGCAGGCGCCATCCCGGGCGGACGCGCGGCGGGGTCGACAGCAGGCCGAGCCCCGTGACTGCCGCGCCGTCAGCCGACGCGGGAGGCGGTGCTGCGGGTACGGCGGACATCGCGGAACTCTCCCCCTTCCTCGTGCAGGCCGCTGCCCGCGACGTCCCGGAAGACGTCTTCGAGCGTTGGCTCCGAGCCGTCGTCGCGGCGGGCGCGCAGGTCGGTCTTGAGCTGTTCCGGCGCGCCGATCGCCCGGATCCGCCCCTGGTGCATCAGCGCGACCCGGTCGCAGTGCTGGTCCGCCTCGTCCATGTAGTGCGTGGTCACCAGGACCGTCATCCCGGTGGCGGCCCGCACAGCCATGATCTGCTCCCACACGCCGGTGCGGGCGATGGGGTCGAGGCCGATCGTCGGCTCGTCGAGCATCAGCAGGCGTGGCGCGCTGACCAGCGCCTGCGCGAGTTCGAGGCGGCGCACCATGCCGCCGGAGTAGGTCCCCGCCATCCGGTCGGCGGCGTCGGCGAGTCCGACCGCCTCCAGGGCCTGGGCGACACGGGCCCGCCGCTCGCGGCGCGGGACGTCGAACACGCGGGCGAACAGGGCGACGTTCTCCCGCCCCGTGAGGCTCGCGTCCGCGGAGAGCTGCTGGGGCACGTAGCCCAGCAGGCGGCGCACCGCCATCCGCTCCCTGGCCGCGTCATGGCCGAAGACCCGTACAGTGCCGGGCGGTACCGGCAGCAGCGTGGTCACGCAGCGGATGACGGTGGTCTTGCCCGCGCCGTTCGGGCCCAGCAGGCCGAACACCTCCCCGGAGACGACCGACAGGTCCAGGCCGTCCACGGCCTTCGTCTGCCCGAAGGAGTAGTGGAGCCCGCTGCAGGTGACGGCGTCCGTGATCGCGCCACCGGCGCCACCGGTGTCCCCGTGGTCCTCACGGCTCCCGTGGTCGCTCCCGTGGCTCCCGTGGTCCTCACGGTTCCCGGACAGCCTCCGGAGCGCGTCCCGGGCGGTACCGTCCACCGGCGCCCGCGAGCCGGCGGTCGTCCACGCGTCCTCACTCATGTGATCTCTCCCGTTCCGCACGCGCGGTCCCGGCCTCCCCGAGCGTGTCCTCCGCCTCCTCGCGCAGCCCCTCGGCGAGCCTGCGCAGCACGGGGAGCGCGGCTGCCAGCGCCGCCCGATCGTCCTCGCCGAGCCGTTCCACGTGCCGTCGGACGAGCACGGCGCGCCGTTCCTGCCAGGCGCGCAGCCGCGCCTCCGCCTCGGCGGTGGGCAGCAGCAGCGCGGATCTGCGGTCGGCCGGATCGGTCTCGCGGCGCAGCAGGCCGGCCGCCGTGAGCTGGTTGACCAGCGTGGAGACCGAGTTCCCCGCCAGGTAGAGCTCCTTGGCCGCCGCCGAGACGCCGATGCCGGGATTGGCGGAGACCAGCCGCAACAGCTCGACCTGGGCACCGCGCAGCCTCGGCTCGGTCAGGCCCTGACGCAGCCTGCGCCGGATGAGCCGCTGGACCCCGGCCAGGACGTCCGCCAGGGCCTCGGGAAGGTCCTTGGTGCTCATACAGAAATATTAGCTCTTAATACGAGATAAATATGAAGCCCCCGGTTCAGGGAGCCGTCCAGGAGGCTCGGAGCAGCGGACGGCGGAGACGGTTCCGCCCCCGGCCCCGGACGGGCTCGACGCAGGTGATCCGGTCGGCCCGTCGTCCGCCTGGGGACGGACGCGCGGTCACCCGCTGGACGGAAATCGTCGCCGACCAGGGTGGATTGCGAACGTTTTCCCTTGTGAGGGGCCAAGTCCCGCTCATACCTTTCCCATGTTCGCTTCCGCCGACGGATACGGCGGGAGGTTGTGGAGGGGATTACGTTGAGCGGAGTTCGTATCGGTCGCCGGTTGCTCGCGGCTGCCACGGGAGGAGTCGCGGTGCTGGCCGTGGCGGCGGGTCCGGCCGCGACGGCGCACGCCGACGCCGAGGGGCCCACGGTCGTCGCCAAGGGGCTCGACAGCCCGCGCGGGCTGTCCTTCGGTCCCGACGGCACGCTGTACATCGCCGAGTCGGGCCACGGCGGCAAGATCAAGTGCGCCACGCCTCCCGCGCAGAACGGTGAGAAGGCGGAGAAGATGTGCCTGGGCCTCACCGGCCGGATCAGCACACTCAAGGACGGCAAGACCAAGGTGCTGATCGACGGCCTGCCCTCGGCCGCCAGCGGCCCGTTCGCACTCGGTCCGCACGACGTGGCGCGCAATGACAAGGGCGACCTGCTGGTGACCATCGGCTTCTCCGGCGACACCGCCTTCCGCGCCAAACTCGGCCCCAAGGCCCGCACCCTGGGCACGCTGCTGACGCTCTCCAAGAACGGCAGGCGGATCTCGATCGCCGACCTGGTCGCGTACGAGACCAAGCACAACCCCGACCGCAAGGACAAGGGCAGTGCCGTCGACTCCTACCCGTTCGGGGTCGCCCCGCTGCCCGGTGGCGGCGCGCTGGTCGCGGACACCGGAGGCAACTCCGTGCTGCGGGTGAGCAAGAAGGGCAAGGTCAGCACCGAGGCGGTCTTCCACGCCAGGTCCGTCGCCGCCCCGCCGGCGCTCAAGATGCCCAAGGGCAGCAAGATCCCGATGCAGTCGGTGCCCATGGGCATCACCCGAGGTCCGGACGGCGCCTACTACGTCGCCGAGCACGGCGGCTTCCCCAACCCTGAGGGCTTCGCCCGGGTGTTCCGTCTCAAGAACGGCAAGGTCACCACCGCGGCGAGCGGCTTCACCACGGTCGCCGACGTGGCCTTCGACGCCAAGGGCAGGCTGATCGTCCTCGGCTCGGTGGGACCGCTTCCCGCGGAGGGCATGAGCAAGAGCACCGTCTACCGGGTCGAGAGCGACGGCACCCGCACCGAGCTTCTCAAGCCCGGCACGCTGACCACCCCGCTCGGCGTGGCCGTGGGCCCCGACGGCGCCGTCTACGTGGCCGACAAGGCCATGGCGCCCGGAAAGGGGGAGGTGCTCCGGGTCCCCGTCCCGGAGTAACCCCCCGGGGAACGACGAGGGGCGCACCGTGTTGCGGAGTGCGCCCCTCGTTTTTTCATGTCCGGCGACTCGTATCTCCAGAAAAACGCCTTCGCGAGACCACATCGCGGAATCGACGCGGCATGGTGGGATCCATCGGCGACGGGAAACCGTTGGAGAAGGGGCGAGACACAACGGAGGTGCGATGCTCGCGGCACTGACAGGCCTGGGACTCTCCACCGCGGCGGGGCTGAACGCCTACATCCCCCTGCTCGTCGTCGGGGTGCTGGCCAACCTCACCGACCAGATACGGCTGCCGCAGGAGTTCGCCTGGCTGTCCAACGGCTGGGTGCTCGTCATCATCGGCGTGCTGCTGCTCGCGGAGATCGTGCTCGACAAGGTCCCGGTGGTCGACAGCGTCAACGACATGATCCAGACCGTCGTCCGCCCCGCCTCGGGCGGCGTGGTCTTCAGCGCCACCGAGGCGGCCGCCCGCCTCGACGGTTCGAGCTGGATGAGCCACAACCCCTGGGTCGGCTGGGTGCTGGGCATCGGCATCGCGCTGGCCGTACACCTGATGAAGACGACCGCCAGGCCCGTGGTCAACGCGACGACGGCCGGGATCGGCGCCCCCGTGGTCAGCACCATGGAGGACGCGGGGGCGCTCGGGATGAGCCTGATCGCGATCTTCCTCCCGCTCCTGGTCGTGGTCGCGGTGGCCGCGCTGGCGCTGTTCGCCTGGTGGGCCCTCCGCAGAGTACGGCGCCGCCGCGCGCTCCGGCGAAGTCCGGCCTGACCGGCGCCCGCGCCCGCCGAGGCGGCGTCCGCCCCGTCCGGCGGGTACTCTCCGACCGGCGGCCCGCGCCCCCCGGGCACGCGGGCTATGCTCAAAACACCCTGTTTTTCCCGTCGGGAGGTGGTTCCGATCGGCACTTTCCTCACCATCGTGCTGGTGATCCTGCTGTTCTTCCTCCTCGCGGGCGCCGCGGGCATCTATCTCCTGGTCAAGGTCGGTAAGAAGGCCACGAAGAAGGCGCGCAAGGTGACCGACAGGGTGGCCTCCCACGTCGCGGCGATGAACCCCGGTGAGGCCGGCGAGACCGAACGCATGCGCCTCGACCTGCGCCGGGAGGTCTCCCTGACCCGGCAGGCCGTCGACCAGGCGCTGCGCGACGGATGGGGGCTGGGCGACCTGCCCCAGCTGATGGCCGAGATCGGCGCGCACGCCGAGCAACTGGACGGCCATCTCACCCTCTACGCCCAGCACAGCCGGATCTCCGCCTACGTCGACCACGCCTCCCTGCACCGGCTGCGCGAGCACCACTCCAAGCTGACCACGTCGTGCGCCCGGATCCGCGCCGACCTTCTCAACGACCAGATGACGCATTCGGCGACCGGGATCGCCGACATCCAGAACCGGACCGACCTGGAGATCGAGGCGCGCCGCCGCGCCCCGGACCCGCTGGACGAGATCGACGAGCTCTACAAGCGCACGACGGTTCACCGCTCACACCGCGACGACCTCCGCTGAACCGCCCCCGGCTCCCCGCCGCACCGACACCGGCAGCGGCAGCATAGAAAATCCCGGACGCCTCGGCACGGACACGCCGGTCGCCACACCGGCCTCCCCCGAAACCACCGTCACTCCCCTCGGCCGCCCCGGCGCCCCAGGGAACTCCGGAGGCGGTCCGGGCAGCCGCCACCGTATCGGCTCCGGTTCCGCCCACGGTTCCCGGCACGCGGCCGTCCATCGCGGGGTCCGGCGGATGCAGCCCATCGAAAAATCCATCTCCGCACACGGATCGACTACGGAAAGTGGCAAGATGGTCATGCCATGTGAGCACCGGAACGTGTTTCCGAAGGAGGTCTCCTGATGAGCACCGCGCTTCCCGAGTGGTTCTATCCGGGACCGCCCGGCGGGTGGACCGCCGACATGCTCGATCATCTCCCCGCCGACGCGCCCAGGCACGTCGAGCTGATCGACGGGTCACTTGTCATGATGTCGCCGCAGACGGCGTTCCATATGTTCGTCCTGAGACGGTTCGAACAGCAACTGCTTCCCCCCGCCCACCTCGCCGTCGTCCGGGAGATGACGGTGACCCTCGGACTCAGGCAACGGCCCGAACCCGACATCATGCTGGTGAACAGCTCCGCCCTGGTGAACATGAAGACGACGTCCTTCAAACCCGAGGATGTGCACCTGGCGGTCGAAGTGGTGTCCGCCGAATCCCTCGACAGAGACCGCACCACCAAGCCGATCAAATACTCGAACGCAGGAATCAAACATTTCTGGCGTGTCGAGCAGGAGGACTCACGGCCCGTCGTCTACACCTTCGAGCTGGAGCCCTCCGTCAAGGCCTACGTCCCCACCGGCATCCACCGGAACCGCCTGTGGACGAACATCGGCTTCGACGTCGACATCGACCTCGATCTGGGCGCGTTCATCCGCTGACCGCCCCTTCCCCGAAAGCACGACCGAGCGGGCAGGCGCACACCCCGCCCGTACGGTCGCCCTCGCCCGTCCCGTGATCGAGCTTCCGCTCCGCCCGTACCGCGATCGGGAGCAGGTCGCGTTCACCGGATCACGCGGACCGTCGGCGCGGAGAACGGTGAACGCTGATCGGCGGGGAGAGCCGGACCGGAGAAGACGACTTCCCCGGCTGAGCGTCCCATGACACCCCCGGCGGGACTTCCGCCGGGGGCATCGCGCTCAGGAGACTCCGGCCTCGCGCATGTCGCGGACCTCCCGCTTGAGCTCCTTGATCTCGTCGCGCAGCCGGGCGGCCACCTCGAACTGGAGGTCGGCGGCGGCCTGGTGCATCTGCTCGGTGAGCGACTCGACCAGCGCCTCCAGCTGGGCTCTGGGCATCTCCCCCGCGATCGCCTTGGCGTGCTGGCCGACCTGCTTGACCGCGAACCCGGGAACCGGGGCCTTGCCGCGTGACTGCTGGCGGCCGCTGCCGCCGAGGAGCTGGGCGGTGTCGGCGTCCTCGCGGGTGAGCGAGTCGAGGATGTCGGCGATCTTCTTGCGGAGCGGCTGGGGGTCGATGCCGTTGGCCTCGTTGTAGGCCGTCTGCTTGGCCCGCCGCCGGTTGGTCTCCTCGATCGCCCGCTCCATGGAGGGGGTGATCCGGTCGGCGTACATGTGCACCTGACCGGAGACGTTGCGGGCCGCGCGGCCGATGGTCTGGATCAGCGAGGTCTCCGAGCGCAGGAAGCCCTCCTTGTCGGCGTCGAGGATGGCGACCAGCGACACCTCGGGCAGGTCCAGGCCCTCACGGAGCAGGTTGATGCCGACCAGGACGTCGAACTCGCCCATCCGCAGCTCGCGCAGGAGCTCGATGCGGCGCAGCGTGTCGACCTCGCTGTGGAGGTATCGGACCCGGATGCCCAGCTCCAGGAGATAGTCGGTGAGGTCCTCCGACATCTTCTTGGTCAGCGTGGTGACCAGGACCCGCTCGTCCTTCTCGGTCCGGGTCCTGATCTCGTGGACCAGGTCGTCGATCTGGGACTTCGTGGGCTTGACGATCACCTCGGGGTCGACCAGGCCGGTCGGCCGGATCACCTGCTCGACGACGTCGCCCCCCGAGCGGCCCAGCTCGTAGGAGCCGGGGGTGGCCGACAGGTAGACGGTCTGGCCGATCCGCTCCAGGAACTCCTCCCACTTCAGCGGGCGGTTGTCCAGGGCCGAGGGCAGGCGGAAGCCGTGGTCGACGAGCGTGCGCTTGCGGGAGGCGTCTCCTTCGTACATCGCGCCGATCTGCGGGACCGTCTGGTGCGACTCGTCCAGAACCAGCAGGAAGTCTTCGGGGAAGTAGTCGAGCAGGGTGTTGGGCGCGCTTCCCGGGGCACGGCCGTCCATGTGGCGGGAGTAGTTCTCGATGCCGGAGCAGGTGCCGATCTGGCGCATCATCTCAAGGTCGTAGGTGGTGCGCATGCGCAGCCGCTGGGCCTCGAGCAGCTTGCCCTGCCGCTCCATCGTCTGCAGGCTCTCGGCGAGCTCGGCCTCGATGCCCCGGATGGCCTTCTCCATCCGCTCGGCGCCCGCGACGTAGTGGGATGCCGGGAAGATGTAGAGCTCCTCGTCCTCCGAGATCACCTCACCGGTCAGCGGGTGCATGGTGGCGAGCTTCTCGATCTCGTCGCCGAACATCTCGATCCGCACGGCGAGCTCTTCGTACTTCGGGATGATCTCGATCGTGTCGCCGCGCACCCGGAAGGTGCCCCGGGTGAAGGCCAGGTCGTTGCGGGTGTACTGCATGTCGACCAGGCGGCGCAGCAGCGTGTCGCGCTCGATCTCCTGGCCGACCTTCAGCGCGACCATTCGGTCGACGTATTCCTGGGGGGTGCCCAGGCCGTAGATGCACGAGACCGACGCGACCACGACCGTGTCACGGCGGGTCAGCAGCGAGTTGGTCGCCGAGTGGCGCAGCCGCTCGACCTCCTCGTTGATCGAGGAGTCCTTCTCGATGTAGGTGTCACTCTGCGGGACGTATGCCTCGGGCTGGTAGTAGTCGTAATAGGAGACGAAGTATTCGACCGCGTTGTTGGGCAGCATCTCGCGCAGCTCGTTGGCGAACTGGGCGGCGAGCGTCTTGTTGGGCTGGATGACCAGGGTCGGCCGCTGCAGTCGCTCGATCAGCCACGCGACCGTGGCCGTCTTGCCCGTGCCCGTCGCGCCCAGCAGGACGTTGTCCTTGTCACCCGCCTTCACACGGCGCTCGAGCTCGGCGATCGCGGTCGGCTGGTCGCCCGACGGGGTCATGGCGGTGACGACCTCGAAGGGGGCCACCTTGCGCTGCAAATCTGTTACCGGCCTCACCCTGACCACTGTAGGCGGCGCCACCGACATTCCCGCTCCCGATCGCCGGACCACCGCCCTCTTCGTTCTTCCTCACCCGCCACCCCCGTCACCCGCCCGTCAGCACGTCGTTCAACTGTCTGTCAAGCCGATCGCAAGCCACATGTCCTTTACTTTCACTCGTGCGTGCGGTCACCAAGCGTGATATACGGGGCTTTCGATAAACGGATCCACCGGAGGTGTGATGTCCCGGCCAAGAGAGGCCATCCAGTCGGCGATGGCGGCCGCCCAGGCATACAGCCAGGGGGCCGACCTACGCCAGGTCGCGGGGCAGGTCGCGGGCCAGATCGCCGGGCAGGTGTCCGGCCAGACGGCCGAGAAGGGGTTCGCGCTCAACCCCGGCGACTTCCTCGCCGCACGCGAGCAGGGCGCGTCCGTCGGCACGCTGATCGAGGCCCGGACCGCCTCGCTGAACGAGGCCGGAGAGATCGTCAGCCGCAGCTTCACCGGCAACGGCCAGAACGGCGAGACGGTTCATGTGATCTCGCCCGTGGTCATCCCCAAGGGCACCACGGCGCGGATCGTCCTCCCCCTGGTGGTGCTGGCGGCGCTGGGCCTGGTCGGCCTGGTCGCGACCGGCCTGCCCGAGGGCGCGCGGGTGCTCTTCGGCCCGCACTACTGGGCCGTGCTGGTGCTGGCCGCCGCGTTCCTGTGGTGGCGGCGGAGCGTGGTCATGGTGCCCGAGGGCTGCAAGGCGCTGATCACCAAGTTCGGCAAGCTCGTGCAGATCGCCGAGCCCGGCCGGGTGACGCTGCTGAACCCGTGGAAGCGGGTGAGCTACATCGTCAACACCACCCGCGAGTATCCCTTCAACGCGCCCATCCGCGAGGCCCCGACCCAGCAGGGCGTCAAGGCCAGCGTCGACCTGTTCCTGCAGTTCCGGATCGAGGACCCGGCCGAGTTCATCTTCGTCCTCGGCTCGGTCGGCGGTTTCCAGGCCAAACTGCAGAACGCGATCAGCGAGGTCACCCGCTCCCTCATCTACGCCCAGCGCGCCGAGGACATCTACGACCTGGTCGGGGAGAGCACCCTGGGCATGCTGGACAACCTCAACCAGCAGTTCCTGCCGGCCGTACGGCTCACCGACGTGAACATCACCCACGCCGAGCCGTCCAGCCAGGAGTATCGGATGGACCTGGCCGCCCCGGAGATGATCAGGGTCGCCAAGGAGGCCTACACCTACGGGTACGAGCTCCAGCTGCGCAAGGAGCAGAACGAGGGCGACCTGGTCAAGGAGCTCGCCGGGCTCCAGGAGCAGCTGTCGGCCATCCACGCCGAGATCGCCGGATACCAGGCGCGGATGGACACGGCGCTGGAACGCGCCTCCCACCAGGCCAAGGCCCAGGCGAGCCAGCGGCTGGTCGAGGCGGAGTCGACCGCCAGGGCCAACGCGGCCCTGCTGGAGGCCCAGGCACTCGACATCCGGGCGCTGAGCGCCGCCGAGGCGCCGGAGATCCTGGAGTACCGCTTCCAGCAGGACCTGCTCGACAAGCTGGAGGCCGTGGCCTCCCACCTGCCCCGTGTGGTGCAGGTCGGCGAGACGACGGACGTCGACCTGCTCACCCTGGCCACGCAGCTCGTCGGCGGCCGCGAGACGCAGCTGTTCTCCGAGGCGGACATGGCGGCGATCAGGGCGCGGATCGCCGAGATCGGCCTGCGCGTCGAGGGCCGGGAGGCCGAGATCGCCGCCCTGCTCAACCCGGCCGCGGAGGTTTCGGCGGTCACGGGAGCCACCGCACAGCCCGTCGTGCCCACCGCGCAGGAAGACATCTGAGATGAGCCGAGAGTTCTCCAAGATCAAGGAATCCCTGGCCTCCTGGTCGGAGATCCGCCAGCTGCTGCGCGGCGGCGAGTCCGGGCAGCTCGTCCCGGTCGTCATCCCCAAGGACCGCCGGGGCTTCACCTGGGTCGCGCTGCTGTTCCTGTCGCTCTATCTCACCGGCACGGCCCTGCTGGGCGGCGGGATCCTCTCCGCCCTGGCGGCCGCGGGGGCGCTGCTGTCCCTGCTCACGGCGCTGGTCTGGCTGTGGCGCCGGGCCATCGTCGAGATCGAGGAGGGGACGACCGGCGTGCGCAGCCGGTGGGGCGCGATCACCGGCATCCTGTCCCCCGGACGCCACTACCTGTGGCTGCCGTGGGACCGGGTGGACGCGGTGGTGGACACCTCGACCGAGATCCCCTACTCCGCCCCGATCGCGGCCTGCCCGACCGCGGAGAACGTGCCGCTGAAGTCGATCGAGTTCTTCCTGAAGTTCCGCATCGTCGACCCGGTCGCCTTCGTCAGGACGATCGGCGCGGGCAACTTCGACCTCGTGCTCAGCAGTGCCGTACAGGACGCCATCCGCCAGCGCAGCCGCAGGGTCAACACCGAGCGGGCCTACGACCTGCGCGGCTCCGACGTGGGTGACATGCAGGAGCTGCTGACCCGCCAGCTCGGCCGCTACGGCGTGCGCATCACCGGCGCCAACATCCCCGACGTCCAGCTGCCCGACCAGTACCAGCAGCACCTGGCCACCCGTGAGAAGGTCGCCAAGGAGCTGTCGGCCTTCGAGCGCGAGTGGGAGCTGACCCGCAAGCGGCGGATCGACACCCTGCTGATGGAGATCGAGCGTGCCAAGAAGACGAGGGACGCCCGCATCGTCGAGGTCAGGGCCGCCGCCAACACCGCGCGCAAGGACGTCGCCCGCATGCTGGAGGAGCACGAGACCGAGGCGCAGCGGGTGCGCTGGGAGATCGAGGCCAAGGGCCGCGCCGAGCTCACCTCCGCGGAGAACGAGGCCAGGGGCCTGCGCAGGCTGGCCGACTCCTACCGTGACAACCGCGCCGTGCTCCAGTACGAACTGGCCCGCCGCCGTCTCGACGTGGGTGCCAGACTGGCGGAGAACGCGCCCCGTCCCGTCGTCGTGCGCACCGGCGGCGCGTCCGGTGAGGCCTCCCCCCTGTCGACCATGCTCCTCGCCCACCTCCTGCCGCAGCTCAGCGCCGGGAACGGCCAGGTCAGACCGCCCGTTGAACCCAACTGAAACCTTTCCAACCCGGGAGTCCCCCTATGGTGTTCCGTAAACTCATGGCCGCCTTCGGCGCCGGTGTCGAGGTCGACACGGTGCTGCAGAACTCCAACGTCCGCCCCGGCGAGATCCTGCGCGGGCAGGTCAACTTCCGCGGCGGCGGCTCCGACTACAGGGTCGAGGGCATCTTCATCGACTTCACCGCGGTCGTCGAGGTCGAGAGCGGCGACAACGAGTACAAGTCGACCTACAGCTTCCTGCGCAGGCAGATCACCGGCCCGTTCCACCTCGCGGCGGGCGCCCCGCAGTCGGCCCCCTTCGAGATCCCCGTCCCGTGGGAGACCCCGATCAGCGCCATCGGCGGTCACCCGCTGCGCGGCATGCAGCTGGGCGTGGCCACCGAGCTGTCCCTGGCGGGCGCGCTGGACAAGGGCGACCTCGACCCGCTGTTCGTCAACCCGCTGCCCGCCCAGGACCACGTGCTGGGCGCGCTGGACCACATGGGCTTCCGCTTCAAGAAGGCCGACCTGGAGCGCGGCACCCTGCACGGCTCGCAGATGCCGTTCTTCCAGGAGATCGAGTACTACGCGGGCCACGAGTACGCCCGGCACTTCAACGAGCTGGAACTGACCTTCATCTCGGGCCCGCAGGCGATGGACGTCGTCCTGGAGGCCGACAAGCGCGGCGGCTTCCTGAGCTCCAGCCACGACACCTACAACCGGTTCACGGTCCGCTACAACGACCACCCGGGCCAGGTGGAGCAGTCGCTGCGCGCCGCTCTCCAAGCGATGGCCCAGCGCCGCGGCTGGTTCTGACCGCCCCCGCCGTACGGCTGCGCCCCGGTCGTCGCCACCCGCCGACCGGGGCGGCCCCTCGTTCCCCACGCCCCCCGGGCCCGCCACTCCCCACCGTGACGCCCCACCGTGACGTCCCACTGCGACGCCCCGCTCCGACGTCTGCCGTGACGCACTGCCGCACATGGCCGCGGGGTTCGCGGCCTATCCGGCCCGGTGGGCGACGGTGAGCATGTGGCCGCTCACCCCCAGCAGTGCGGGTACCGATTCGAGGGCACGCCGGGCCTCGCTCAGCGCGCGGATCCGGTCGGCGTGTTCGGCCAGGTGGTACAGCGGCCCCAGAAGCAGGACGGCGTCCGCCCCCGCGTCCCGCACGGGAAGCGCCCTGGCGTCGCCGGGCCGGGCGGTCACCCCGGCCAGTTCGCCGGCGCGCTCCACGTGGGCGGGGACCGGGTCGAAGAGCCCGACCTCTTGACGTCCTCCCAGCCCCGAAGGGCGGGGATTCTCCCCTGCTACACCGCCAGCGTGGCAGGCAGCTTGGAGGGGGTTCCTGCTTCACCGGGCCGCGCCGGGGCAGGCCCCGGTCTTACCGTCCCTCCACGGGCGTTTAGCCTGTCCGCCCGTCCGGCGGCCAGGATGTTCTTCGCCGCGTTCACGTCCCGGTCGTGGACGGCCCCGCAGAGGCAACTCCACGATCGGACGCTCAACGGCAGCGACGCGGTGACCGTCCCGCAGGCCGAGCACAGCTTCGACGATGGAAAGAAGCGGTCCACCCTGGCGAAGGTGCGGCCGTACCGGGCGGCCTTGTACTCCAGCATCGCGGTGAACTGCGACCACCCGGCGTCGTGCACGCTCCGGGCCAGGCTGGTGCGGCCCAGGCCGGACACGCACAGGTTCTCCACGTACACCGCTTGGTTGTCGCGGATGATGCTCGTGGAGAGCTTGTGGGCGTGGTCCCGGCGCGTGTCGGCCACCTGGGCGTGCGCCCGGGCGACCCTCACCACGGCCTTCCTGCGATTGTTCGACCCCTTCGCCTTACGAGACAGCGACCGCTGCGCCTTGCGCAGCTTCTTGGCCGCCCGGCGCAGGAACCGCGGATTGTCGATCTTGCGGCCGTCGGAGGTGACCGCGAAATGCGTCAGCCCCAGATCGACGCCGATCTCGCCGATCGTCTCAGGCAGCGGCGCGTCGGTGGTCTCGACCACGAAGGAGGCGAAGTACCGCCCGGCCGCGTCCTTGATCACCGTCACGCTGGAAGGCTCGGACGGCAGGGGACGGGACCAGCGGACCGGCACCTCCCCGATCTTCGGCAGCCGCAGCCTTCCGCCCGCTGTGATCGCGAAGCGGGCGTTGCGGGTGAAGCGGATCGCCTGCCGGGCATCCTTGCGGGACCGGAACCGGGGAGCGGCGATCTTCGGCCCCTTGCGCCTGCCGGTGATCGAGGCGAAGAAGTTGCGGTAGGCGGCGTTCAGGTCGGCCAGCGCCTGCTGCAGCACCACGGCCGACACCTCGCCCAGCCAGGCGCGCTCCGGCGTCGTCTTGGCCCGGGTGATGACCCGCTTGGACAACTCCCCGTCCGACAGGTACGGCAACCCCCGCTCGCGAGCCTCGACCCGGGCGCGAAGGGCGTCGTTGAACACCGTCCGCGCACACCCGAACGCCCGCGCCAGCGCCTGACACTGACCCGGCGTCGGATAGATCGGATAGAGACGGACGTTGTACCGCAACTGCACACCATGACTCTAACGCTGGGTCACGGCTGGATCACGGAGACGCCGAAACCGGCAGGCATGGCGCTTTTGTCCTGCACGCCCGTTTGGTCTTCGTCACCGGACATCGGCATCGGGTGTTCACCGGCCCCCTCCGGAAAGCCGTCCGGCCCGGATCACGCCCGGGTCCGATGGCCCTCTCGCGGGCCTTCACCCCCGGCCTGAAGGCAGGAGCACTGGCCCGCATTCAGGTAGCCGTCGGCCGCCAGCCACTCGGCGTGTACCCCGGTCCCGCCGCCCACGTCCAGCACCCGGGCGGGAGCCTCCGGCAGCACCCTGCGCAGCACGTCCTGGGTCCGCCAGAATTCCAGCCTGCCCCGGCCCCGGCGGAGCCGGTCGTGCTCACCGCCCCGCTCGTAGTAGGCGAGGAGTTCTCGCGTCACGGCCATGGCTCATGATCTCGCGATCAGCTGATTCGAAGCCATGGATTTATCCGGCCAGCGGCGATACATCCGCTCGATCCAGGCGTCGTAGCGGTAGCCGGAGCCCGCCCGGTAGTCATGCTGCCGGTAGATGGCGAAAGCCTTGCGTTTGACCTCGCGCTCCGCGGGTCCCAGGTTGGGCGGGAGGGGCTGGATCGTGTATCCCCGGTAGGCGATCACCTCGACGTCCGCGGATACGGCCGCGGCCTCGGCCGCGAACCGGGCGGCGGCGACGTGGTCGGGATGGTCCGGGCCGGCCGGTGGCGGGGCCGGGTCGAGGATGTGCAGCACGGTCGGCCGGAAGGTGCGCATCAGCGTGCGCAGCATGTCCAGCACGTCGTCGTGTGACAGGCAGGCGTCACGGCGTAGGAAGGCGTGCACGCAGGCCCGGCCCGTGCTGTCGGCCCACAGCCGGGTCAGCGCACCGCGTCCGCCGTCCGCCCGGGGGTCGCCTCCGTCGGGCAGCCCGGCGAAGATCAGCTGGACGCGCGGCGCGTCGGTCAGGGTGTCCACCTCGACCGGTATCCGGCCCGCGACCATCAGTTTGCGCCGCCACCGGTCGCGGGCCCCGGCGACCCAGGCGTAGGCGGCTCTGATGCCCCGCTGCCGGTCGATGGCGTAACCCCTCGGCGGGTGGTCGTCGCGCATCCCCGCGACCGACTCTCCCGCCGTGAGGTAGACCGTGACGGTGCTCGCGCCGCGGGCGATCAGCTTCAGCAGGTCGGGGCTCATGAACAGCAGATCGTCGTCGGGATGGGCGGCCACCTGGAGGTACAGCCCCGCGGGAACCCCGCCCGCCAGCAGTGTCCCGGGGCCGGGAATGCGGGCCAGTGGCAGCACCAGCGGAAGAACGACGGTCGCGATGGTCGCCACAGCCACGACCGCGCCCATGCTTCGCACGCCTCGCATGCCGACCCCCGCCGATGTCGAGATTTACCTCGACAGTAGATGGCGGGATTGCCCGATCAAACGACTGATCGGATGATCTTTAGCAGGGTGAGGTCATCCGCGAGGCGGATAGCGGAATACGACCATCGTCCCCCTGCCGTGCCCGGCGGAGCCATGACGGCGGCCCCCACCGGGCCTCTCTCCGACCCCCACGGTCCCGGATCCGCCTCGCCAGACTCTGTGCCCCTCCCGAACACCCTTCGGAGGCCGAACCCCGCGAACCAGGTCCCACACACTGGATCCCGGACACCGGCGCCCGAAAACCGGGTCCCACTCCGGACCCCGGCATCGGATCTCAGAGACCGCGTTCCGGAGGCCGGATCTCAGGCACCGGCGCGGGCCACCAGCTCGGCCCAGACCTCCTCCACCCGGGTCTCCAGTTCCTCCAGGGAGCCCTCGTTCGGCACCACGATGTCGGCGATCTTCAGCCGGTCCTCGCGGCTCGCCTGCGCGGCGAGCCTGGCTCTGGCGTCCTGCTCGCTCATGCCCCGCAGCCGGACCAGCCGGTCGAGGCGCGTCTCGTCGGCCGCGTCGACGACCACGATCACGTCGTACATGGGGGCCAGGTTGTTCTCCGCGAGCAGCGGCACGTCGTAGACGACGATCGCGTCCTCGTCCGCCTGGCTCTGCAGTTCGGCGACCCGGGCCCCGACCAGCGGGTGCACGATGGCGTTGAGCGAGGCCAGTTTCTCGGAGTCGGTGAAGACGATCGAGCCGAGCCTCTCCCTGTTGAGCGAGCCGTCCTCGTGCAGCACTCCGCTCCCGAACAGCGCGACGATCCGCGCCAGTCCCCCGGTCCCGGGCTCGACCACCTCACGGGCGATCTTGTCCGCGTCGATCACCACGGCGCCCCTGGCCGTCAGCCGTCGCGACACCTCGCTCTTGCCGGAACCGATCCCGCCGGTAAGGCCCACTTTCAACATGATCCGCAGCATACGCGGTACGGCTCACCGCCCAAGGCCCCGGATCGGAGGTCACCTCGTTCTCCACCGCCCCCTCCCCGGTGCGGGCGTCCACGATCCCGCCCGTACCGCGGTCCCGGCCCCGGCTACACCTGTCTGCGCATGTGGACCAGGGTCAGGTGATCGCTCATCCGCTCCCTGTGGGTCTCCCGATAGCCGTGACGCCGGTACAGACGCAGGTTGCCCTCCGACAGGTGTCCGGTGAACAGGTCGAACGCCAGGGCGGAGGCCATCTCGTCGTGCAGGGCCGCCAGCAGCGCGCCGCCGGTCCCCCTGCCCTGCGCGTCCGGCGCGACCACCAGGCGGCCGACCAGGCAGGTGGTGCCGGACATGCGGCCCCGGACCGCGCCGACGACGCGCGTCCCCTCGCGGGCAAGGAGCACGGCACCCGTCTCCACCGCCTTGCGGACCTGCCCCGCCGACTCCACCAGCGGCGGGATGAACGGGTCTCCGTAGAGCTGCGCCTCGCTCACGTAGGCGGCCCGCTGCACGGTCAGGATCTCGCCCGCGTCCTCGGGCTCCGCCCATTCGATCACCGCCACGCCGTAACCCTAACGCGTGAACGCCGCGCCTACGACGCGTGGCCGCGTGAACCGAGAACGAGACGGACCGGGTCCGAAGGACGCCGGACCGCCGGGCACCGAGGGCACCGAGGGCACTGCCCCGTGGACCCGGACGCGAGACCGGACACGGAAGGCGTGAGCCAGACACACGACGATAAAAACCCGGCACAGGATCGGCAAGGGACCGTGAAAAAACCGGCATGCGACCACGAAAAAGGGCCCCGCCGGAGCGGGGCCCTTTTCTGGATCTCAGATCGCCACATTCACCGCCGAAGCGTCAGCTCTGGCCTCCGGCCAGCTTCTCACGCAGGGCCGCCAGCGCCTCGTCCGAGGCGAGGGCGCCACCCGCCGGAGCGGAGGAGCCGCTGGAGCTGGACGTCGCGGTCTCACCGGAGTAGGAGGTGGGAGCCGCCTCGCCGGCCTCGGCCTCGGCCTTGCGGGCCTCCTCGACCTGCTTCTTGTGCGCCTCGAAGCGGGTCTGGGCCTCGGCGTACTGCCGCTCCCACTCCTCGCGCTGGCGGTCGAAGCCCTCGAGCCACTCGCCGGTCTCGGAGTCGAAGCCCTCGGGGTAGATGTAGTTGCCCGACTCGTCGTAGGTCGCCGCCATGCCGTACAGCGTGGGGTCGAACTCGACGTCGGCGCCCATCGCACCCTCGTTCGCCTGCTTGAGCGACAGCGAGATCCGGCGACGGTCGAGGTCGATGTCGATGATCTTCACGAAGATCTCGTCGCCGACCTGGACGACCTGCTCGGGGATCTCGACGTGGCGCTCGGCCAGCTCGGAGATGTGGACCAGGCCCTCGATGCCCTCCTCGACGCGGACGAACGCACCGAACGGCACCAGCTTGGTGACGCGACCCGGGACGACCTGACCGATCTGGTGGGTGCGGGCGAACTGCTGCCAGGGGTCCTCCTGCGTCGCCTTGAGCGACAGCGAGACCCGCTCGCGCTCCATGTCGACGTCGAGAACCTCGACGGTGACCTCCTGGCCGACCTCGACGACCTCGGAGGGGTGGTCGATGTGCTTCCAGGACAGCTCGGAGACGTGAACCAGTCCGTCGACGCCGCCGAGGTCCACGAACGCACCGAAGTTGACGATCGAGGAGACGACGCCCTTGCGGACCTGACCCTTCTGCAGGGTGTTGAGGAACGTCTGGCGAACCTCGGACTGGGTCTGCTCGAGCCAGGCGCGACGGGAGAGAACCACGTTGTTGCGGTTCTTGTCGAGCTCTATGATCTTGGCCTCGAGCTCACGGCCCACGTAGGGCTGCAGGTCGCGGACACGGCGCATCTCGACCAGCGACGCCGGCAGGAAGCCGCGCAGGCCGATGTCGAGGATGAGACCGCCCTTGACGACCTCGATGACGGTGCCGGTGACGATGCCGTCCTCGTCCTTGATCTTCTCGATCGTGCCCCAGGCGCGCTCGTACTGGGCGCGCTTCTTGGACAGGATGAGGCGACCTTCCTTGTCCTCCTTCTGGAGAACCAGGGCCTCGACGTGCTCGCCAACCTCGACGACGTCCGCCGGGTCGACATCGTGCTTGATCGAGAGCTCACGCGAGGGGATGACGCCCTCGGTCTTGTAGCCGATGTCGAGCAAAACTTCGTCTCGATCGACCTTGACGACGGTGCCCTCGACGATGTCGCCGTCGTTGAAGTACTTGATGGTCAGGTCGATCGCTGCGAGGAACTCTTCCTCGGAGCCGATGTCGTTGACCGCTACCTGCGGGGTGCTCGAGGTGGCCTCAGTGCTGCTCGTCATGTGTGGAATTGCTCCGAACGCGGACAGATGTCGATGTGGCGAACACGCAGCAGGCCCCTTATCGTCCAGCCGGAGCGACCACATCAGGAAGCGATTACACCGGCTTGATCGAGCGCGAGCCCACTCCGTCCGAGACACACGCGAGCCCACAGCGCAGCGATCAGCATATGAGACCAGACGAGCCTGGTCAATCCGGTAGCGCGACACGCCGACGTAAGGCTGCAGATCAACTTCCTCAGTAGGCGTTGATCCGCTGCCTCCACTGGGCGCTGATAGTACCGCGAAGTGCCTGCGGAACGGAGATACGTTCGGGATCTCCGTCCGCCGTGTATCGCCGGCCCGGATGCTTGTTCAGCCACTCCAGCCAGTACTGCGAGCACCATTTGCGGCACTCGCCCTTCTTGCCGTTGCTCTGGATCCGCTGGATGGCCCGCCAGTCGTAATCCTTGGTAAAAGGCGAGACCGACGACTGGGCGCCCGCCAGGAAGACGCCCTTGAACGCGAAGCGGTCGCCGTCCCACTTGCCGCTCTGCACGGTGGACCTCTTGCGCGGCATCGCGCCGAAGGGCAGCGCGAGCGTCTCGGAAGGGCCCGCGCCGAACTTCGTCAGCAGCCGCTCGACCCTGACGATCTGCTCGGCGACCTTCTTCTTCGACAGGCCCGGCAGGTAGGGGTGGTCCCAGGTGTGGTTGGCCACCTCGAAGCCGTGCGAGGTCAGCCACCGCACGGCGTTCTCCTGGTCCCGCTCGGCGCGCAGCCCGAACGGCTGCCGGTTGACCCAGAAGGTGGCGACCGGGCGGAAGTCCGGATACCTCTTCGCCACGTCGTAGATGATCCCGACGGCGGTGTCCTTGGCTGGCATGCCGGCGCCGTCCAGCGCGAAGTGGCTCGGATGACCGTCGTCGAAGGTCAGCACCACCGGGTGCTTGCCCGCGGGGATGTCGATCCTGCCGGTGACGAACTCGCGCGCGGTGATCGGCACGTAACCGTCCCGGGCCAGTCTCTCCAGCTCCTGGCGCACCTGGGCGGGGGTGCGGTCGATGGAGGCCAGCCTCTTCTTCATGATCCGGTGGTACATCAGCACCGGGACCAGTCCCGCCTCGTTCGCCTTGACCTGGCGCGCGAACTCCGGGGAGGCCACGACCGGCGGCGGCAGGTCGGCCGAGGGCAGGGCCACCGGGGACGGCGAAGCCGACGGCGACCCCGGGGACGGGGACGAGGTCGGCGAGGCCGATGGGGAGAGCGGTGGCGGGGACGGTGGCGCCGCACCCCCGGCGGGGGGCACCTGCGCCGTCCCCGCCAGCAGGGCGGAGGTCGGTGGTGCGGCACCGGGGCGCACCAGAAGCACCGTCACCGCGGTGATCACAACCACCACGTTGGTAAGCATGATGACCTGCGTGAGTGGGGCCGAGCTCCGCACAAAACTCCCGTATCCATCGAGATATCCGCTGGATTACCAACCCTAGAACAGACTTGGGCAGGCCGGGCAATCAACCAGTTGCCGATTCGATGACCCCTCGGTGACCCCTCAGTGACCGGCGTCCTCCCACGTACGGCCGACGCCCACGGACACCTCAAGCGGGACCCGCAGCGAGTGGGCGGCGTTCATCCGGTCGACGACCAGCTCACGCAGGGTCTCCAGCTCTCCCGGCGCCACCTCGAAGACGAGTTCGTCGTGGACCTGCAGGAGCATCCGGGAACCCAGCGCCGCCTCCTTGAGCGCGCCCTGCACGTTGAGCATGGCGACCTTGATGATGTCGGCCGCCGACCCCTGGATCGGCGCGTTGAGCGCCATCCGCTCGGCCATCTCGCGGCGCTGGCGGTTGTCGCTGTTGAGGTCGGGCAGGTAGCGGCGGCGGCCCATGATGGTCTCGGTGTAACCGTCCTGCCGGGCCTGCGTGACGATGGCGTTGAGGAAGTCGCGGACCCCGCCGAACTCCTCGAAGTATTCCTCCTTGAGCGCCCTGGCCTCCTGCACGGGGATGCCGAGCTGCCCCGAGAGCCCGAAGTCGGACAGGCCGTAGGCCAGGCCGTAGTTCATCGCCTTGATCTTGGCCCGCATCTCCCCGGTGACCTGACCGGGCTCGATGTCGAAGACCCGGGCGGCGGTGGCCTGGTGGAAGTCGTGCCCCGACTCGAAGGCCGCGATGAGCGACGCGTCTCCGGACAGGTGCGCCATGATCCGCAGCTCGATCTGGCTGTAGTCGGCGGTCAGCAGGGTCTCGTAACCCGGGCCGACCACGAAGCCCTGCCGGATCCGGCGGCCCTCGGCGGTGCGGATCGGGATGTTCTGCAGGTTGGGCTTCTCCGAGCTGAGCCGCCCGGTGGCCGCCACGATCTGGTTGAACGTGGTGTGGATGCGCCCGTCGTCGCCGACCTCCTTGATCAGCCCCTCGACCGTGGTGCGCAGCTTGGCCTGGTCACGGTGCCTGAGCATGATGACCGGCAGCTCGTGCTCGGTCTGCGCGGCCAGCCAGGCCAGCGCGTCGGCGTCGGTGGTGTAGCCGGTCTTGGTCTTCTTGGTCTTGGGCAGCCCGAGCCTGACGAACAGGATCTCCTGCAGCTGCTTGGGCGAGCCCAGGTTGAACTGCTCCCCGACGGCGGCGTGCGCCGCCTCGACCGCCTGCTTCACCGCGGCGCCGAACTCGGCCTCGAGGCCGCTGAGGTATTCGGCGTCCACGGCGATCCCGGCCCGCTCCATCTCGGCCAGGACGGTCACCAGCGGCAGCTCGACGTCGCCCATCAGGTGGGTGCCGCCGCGCGGCTCCAGGAAGGCCTCCAGGGCGTCGGCCAGCTCCCGCACCGCCATCGCCCGCAGCCCGAGGTCGCGGGCGACGTCGGTCTCCTCGTCGTCGAAGAGGCTTGCCTGGCCGCCGGTCTCCGCCTCGCCGCGCAGCTCCCGCTGGAGGTAGACCCGGACGAGGTCCTCCAGCGGGAAGGAACGCTGCCCCGGCATCGCCAGGTAGGCCGCCAGCGCGGTGTCGCAGGTCAGGCCGCGCAGGTCCATCCCCTGCGCCCACAGCGCCAGCATCGGCCCCTTGGCGTCGTGCACCGCCTTGGCCCTGGAGGCGTCGCACAGCCACTCGCGCAGTGCCGCCTCGTCGGCCTCGGTCAGCGTGGCCGGGTCGACGAAGGCGGCTCCGCCCCCGCCGTCCGTGCCCGCACCGGCGTCCGGCGCGGCGATCGCGATGCTGTCGATCCGGCCCGTGCCGCTGCCGTAGGCGCCCCTGAAGGCGAGACCGGCCCGGCCCTCGGGCAGGCTCCGCAGCCACGGGCCCACCTCGTCGGGGCCGAGCACGACGGCCTCGACCTCGAAGCCCTCCCCCGTCTCCGGCTCGGCCGAGGCGAGCGTCTTGAACAGCCGGTCGCGCAGCTCGCCCCTGAACTCCAGCGTGTCGAGGATCTTGTCGATCTCGTGGCGCTCGCTCTGGCCGATCGTCAGCGCGGAGATCTCCTGCTCCAGCGGGACGTCACGGGTGAGCTGGGTGAGACGGCGGTTCATCAGCACCTGGCCGAGGTGGTCGCGCAGCTTGTCCCCGACCTTGCCCTTGACCTCGCCGACCCGGTTGACCAGCTCCTCCAGCGAGCCGAACTCGCGGATCCACTTGGCCGCCGTCTTCTCCCCGACGCCCGGGATGTTCTTGAGGTTGTCGCTGCTGTCGCCCCTGATGGCCGCGAAGTCGGGGTACTGGGCGGGGGTGAGCTCGTACTTCTCCATCACCTCCGCGGGGGTGAACCTGGTCATGTTGCTGATGCCGACCCTGGTCATCAGCACCGTGACGTTCTCGTCGACAAGCTGCAGCGCGTCGCGGTCGCCGGTGACGACCAGCACGTCCATGCCCTGGGCTGCGGCGCGGGTGGCGAGCGTGGCGATCAGGTCGTCGGCCTCGTAGCCCGCCAGCGACAGGTGCGGGACGCGCAGGACGTCGAGCATCTCGTGGATCAGGCTCATCTGGCTGCGGAAGCTGTCGGGACTCGCGCTGCGGTTGGCCTTGTACTCGGGGTACTCCTCGTGCCGGAACGTCGGCTCGGACCGGTCGAAGCAGACCGCCACGTGCGTGGGCCGCTCGTCACGGAGCACGTTGACCAGCATCGAGGTGAACCCGAAGACCGCGTTTGTCGTCTGACCCGTCGTCGTGGAGAAGTTCTCCTCGGGCAGGGCGTAGAAAGCCCGGTAGGCCAAGGAGTGGCCGTCCAGCAGGAGCAGGCACGGACGCGAGGGGGTCGCTTCGTTCTTCGGCACAACGGAAGCCTAGTCTCCTGGTGCGACAGAAAAGCTGGTACCGCACGAGTAGGAGACGTCCCCTTGACCATGACAGACCCCGAGGAAGTCGCCCGCGTCATCGAGGAGCGGCTCGGCGTGAGCCACCACGGCACGCTCGCCGAGCGGATGGGCATCGAGATCACCGAAGCGACCCCGGAGCGCGTGGTCGGGCGGATGCCGGTCGAGGGCAACACCCAGCCGTACGGCCTGCTGCACGGCGGCGCCTCCTGCGTGCTCGCCGAGACGCTCGGCTCGATCGGCGCGGCCGTCCACGCCGGGCCCGGGCGCCTGGCCGTCGGCATCGAGATCAACGCCACCCACCACCGCTCGGCCACCTCCGGCCACGTCACCGGCGTGGCCACCCGGGTGCACGGCGGCAGGACGGTCGCGACCTACGAGATCGAGATCACCGACGAGCAGGGCCGCAGGGTGTGCACCTCGCGCCTGACCTGCATGCTGCGCGACCGCTGACCTCTCACCCGCCCCCGCCTCTCACGCATTCGATCATATTCGGACCTCCCCTTTCTGCACTCTTGCCACAGGGGCTTTTGCACTCGTGCCACACGAGTCGCTACGGTGGGTGACATCGACGCCCGCGGGGGGACCGAGTAGAAAACGCACAGGGTCGGGGAAGCTCTGTGCGGCGCCAAAGGTCTCCCCCGGGCTCGTGCCCTCCGGCTCCGCCTCACTCACGCCCCTCCCGGCCGCCTCGCCGCGGCGCGGGAGGCGTTCGCCCGGAAGGCCCCCCGCGGACTCCTCAGCCGCCCTCTCCGCCGCGCTCGGCACGCGGGCGCACAAGGGTTCCGCGTCGACAGGCCGGCCCCTCTCAGGCGCGCTGAGCGGCTCGGCCCGGCCTCCACCGACGGCCCCGCCCGGCCCGCGGGGAGAGGGCGCCGGGTCCCCGGCGTGAAACGCCGCCGCCCGGTCGTACGACATGCGCCCCCTGCCCAGCGGCGACGGGCCTCCGCCGTACATCGGACGGCGGAGGCCTGGACACCGGACCGCGCCGGACGGCGGGAGCCCTGAGACCGGGCGGCGGGGCCCGGAGCGCCTCAGACGTCGGTGTGCGTCGGGTCGAGCACCCGGCGCAGGAAACTCCTGGTGCGCTCGTGCCGCGGCGCGCCGATCACCTGGGCGGCCGGGCCGTCCTCGACGATCACGCCGCCGTCCATGAAGACCACCCGGTCGGCCACGTCGCGGGCGAAGGCCATCTCGTGGGTGACCACGAGCATGGTCATGCCCTCCTCGGCCAGCTTGCGCATGACCGCGAGCACGTCGCCGACCAGTTCGGGGTCGAGCGCCGAGGTGGGCTCGTCGAAGAGCATCAGCGCCGGGTTCATGGCGAGCGCCCTGGCGATGGCGACGCGCTGCTGCTGACCTCCGGACAGCTGCGCGGGATAGGAGTCCGCCTTCTCCGCGACGCCGACCCTCTCCAGGTTCTCCCTGGCGATCCGCGCGGCCTCCGCCGCGCCCCGCTTCAGCACCCTCCGCTGGGCGATGACCACGTTCTGCAGCACGGTCATGTGCGGGAAGAGGTTGAACTGCTGGAAGACCATGCCGACGCGGCGGCGGGCCGCGTCGATGTCGACGTCGGGGTCGGTCAGCTCGACGCCCTCCAGGATCACCTTGCCCGAGGTCGGCTGCTCCAGCAGGTTCACGCAGCGCAGCAGCGTCGACTTACCCGATCCCGAGGGGCCGATGACGCACACCACCTGGCCGGGGTCGACCGCGAAGTCGATGCCCTTGAGCACCTCGAGCCTGCCGAAGTACTTGTGCAGGTCCCTGATCTCGACCGCGTGGACTCTCGGAGCCGCCTCCATCGCCGCGGTCTTCGGGGCCTCCGGGGCCTCCGGGGCCTCCGAGGTCTCCGAGGTCTCCGGGGCCTCCGAGGTCTCTGGAGTCTCCGAGGTCGCCATCACCGCCCCCTCCCCTGGCTTTTCTCCAGCCGGTTCGCGAGGTAGCCCAGCGGGATCGTGACGAGCAGATAGGTCACGCCGACGACCAGGATGGGCGTGGCGTTGGCGTGCGTGGACGCCAGGTCGTTGCCGAACTTGGTGAGCTCGACGTACTCACTGGTGACGCCGAGGAACAGCACCAGCGAGGAGTCCTTGAGCAGGGCGACGAACTGGTTGGTCGTCGGCGGGATGACGATGCGGATCGCCTGCGGGATGACGATGCTGACCATGGCCCGCGAATACGACATGCCCAGCGAGCGCGCCGCCTCCATCTGCCCCTTCGGAACCGCCTGCAGGCCGGCGCGGAGCGTTTCGGCCATGTAGGCGGACCCGACGACGGTCAGGCCCAGGATGCCCTGCCCGTAGGTGTCGCCCGGTACCTGGAAGCCCGGCAGGGCCTGTGGCAGGAACAGGATGAGCAGGAAGATGAGCAGCGCGGGCAGACCCCGGAAGATCTCGATGTAGGCGGTCGCGATCCACCGGTACGGCAGCACGGACGACATCCGCATCAGGGCGAACAACAGGCCGAACAGGAACGCGAAGACGAAGCCGCCGACCGAGTAGATGATCGTGTTCTTCAGGGCGACCGTGATCACCTCGGGCCACGCCTCCGCCGCGACCTCCGACTTGGCGAAGTTCTGCCCGAGAGCCCCCCAGTCGATGCGCAGCACGAGGAAGACCGCGACGGCCACCAGCACGACGTACTGGATGGCCCGGCTGATCCGCTGTCTCTTTCGAGGACTGAACCTGGCCCGGCCCGGAGGGGCTCCGACGGGGCCGGGCGGCTTGATCGTCGTTGACTGATCGGTCATGGATCAGCCGAGCTCGCCGGGCTTCTTGCCGAACCACTTGACGTAGATCTGCTCGTAGGTCCCGTCGGCCTTCGCCGTCGTGATCGTGTCGTTGATGGCCTTGAGCAGGACGGGATCGGCGTTCTTCTTCAGGCCGATGCCGTACTGCTCGCCGGTGTCGAGGCTGGCGGCGAGCTCGAACTTCTCAGCGATCTCCGGCTTCTTCAGCCAGGTCAGGACGACGGGCAGGTCCTGGACGATCACGTCGGCCTGGCCGGACTGCAGTCCCAGGAGCTCCTTGGGAGAGTCGGCGAACTCCTTGGGGTTGAATCCCTGCTTCTTGACGTAGTCGAGGCCCGTGGTGGAGGCCTGGGCGCCGAGTTTGAGCCCCTTGGCCTTGACGTCCTCCAGCGACTTGACGCCCAGGCCCTTCTTGACCAGCAGCGCCTGGGTGGCGTCGAAGTAGGGCACGGAGAAGTCGATGTTGGCCTGGCGCTCGGGTGTGATGGTCATGCCCGCGGCCGCCACGTCGCACTTGCCCGCGGCCATCGCCGCACCGCTCTTGATGACGGCGAAGTCGATGTCGACGACGTCCTGCGTCACACCGAGCTTCTTGGCCGCCAGGTCGACGATGTCGACGTCGAACCCGACGACCTTGTCGCCCTCCTTGAACTGGAAGGGCTCGTAGGGCACGTTCGTGCAGGTGGTCAGCTTTCCGGGATGGACCAGCTTGGCACCGCCCGCGGCGGCCGGCGCGTTGGACGAGGCACCGTCACTCGTGCTCGCGCCGGTGTCGCCGCCGCCACAGGCCGCGAGACCGAGCGTTCCGGCGATCACCACCGCGCCCGCCGCGAGCGTACGGCGGGAAACAAAACTCAGGCCCACAAAGGCCTCCTTACAGTCAATGTCGCATCTCGGACAGTTACCTCAGTGCTGGGTATGCTGCCCCGCCCGCATGGCGATGCAGATCACCGCTACGACACAATTCGGACAACAACCGCTTTCGGAGTTGCTGGATCGCTATCCTGCCTCGGCGTAAAATCTGACACCCCCGCTCATCGGACGGTCAACGCCTCGGTTCGCCGGAGACCTTCACGGGTCACGGACCGGCACAGTCTGACACCGAAACGGTGAAAATATTCTATATATGCACTTCAAGTGGGGTGACCTCGCCAACCGGGCGGGCCGGCTGCCGCCCGAAGGTGATCGGCAACATACCCACGGCGGCGTCCGGCGAACGCCCGCACCCCCCGGACACCCGCCCCCTCGAAAACCGCCGGGGCCGCCCCGGACGGACCGGGAGCCGAGCCGGCCGTAAAACGGCGAGGAGCCGGACGGAAATCTGGCGAAGAACACGCGGAAAGGCGCGGCGAAAGGCATTGAGCCCGATCCCCCGCCTCGGTTACGTTGCCCGATGTGCGCAACCCCCTATTACGGTTCACCGGTGCCGTCCTGGCCGGGACATTCCTCACCGGCTGCTCGGTGAACGCCCCGGCCGGACCGGCTGCCGCCTCCTCCTCCACGCCGACCTACCGGCTGACACCGCGCCCGGTGCGCCCCGGCGAGCGCCCGATCGACGCCGCGCCGGTGACGGACGGCGACACCCGCTTCCAGGTGATCGGCCTGCGGACGGGCCTGAGCGAGTTCGTCGGCAGCCACGGCGAGTGGCAGGCCAAGGGCCAGTACGTGGTCGTGCGGATCGTCGCCGACAACCCCGGCCGCACCAACTCCCGGTTCGACGCCAAGCGGCAGAGGCTCCTCACCGCCGACGGCACGGCGTACGGCGTCGACAGGTTCGCCCAGGCCATCAAGCGCCAGCCGGACACCCTCCCGCTCGGCGCCGAGGTCAGGATCGAGATGGACCTGTGGTTCGACATCCCCAAGACGGCGAAGGTCACCGCGATCCGGCTGTACGGCGACCCGCCGCTCGGCGTCGGCGGCACCACGGACGGCGCCACGGTCCCCCTGCCCTGAAACGGCCCCGCTCCCGGCACCGGCCCAGCGGCACCGCCCAGCCTCGTCCCGGCACCCGCCCGGCGGCGTCGCCCCGGCATCGGGCCAGGGAACACGCGTCCCCGCCGCACACGGGCGCGACGGGGACGCGGAGGACTTTCCGGAGACGGCCTACGCCTGCCCCTCCGGCACGTCGTGCCCGAGATCGCCACCGAGGTAGGCGGCCTGCACGGCGGGGTCGTTGAGCAGCTCCGCGGCGGGAGCGCTCTTGACCACCTTGCCGGTCTCCAGGACGTAGGCCCGGTGGGCCAGCTTCAGCGCCTGCTGGGCGTTCTGCTCGACCAACAGCACCGTGGTGCCGCGCCGGTTGATCTCCTCGATGATCGAGAAGATCTGCTGGACCATCAGCGGCGCCAGGCCCATCGACGGCTCGTCCAGCAGCAGCACCTTCGGCTTGGCCATCAGCGCGCGCCCGATCGCGAGCATCTGCTGCTCGCCGCCGGACATCGTGCCGGCCGCCTGGGTCCTGCGCTCGGCCAGCCTGGGGAACAGCTCGTAGGCCTCCGCCAGCTCGGCGCTGAAGTCACCGGAGCGGGTGTAGGCACCCATGAGCAGGTTGTCGTGCACCGTCATGCCGGGGAAGACCCCACGGCCCTCCGGTGCCTGCCCCAGGCCCGCGATGACCCGCTGGTGCCCCGGCATCTTGCTGATGTCCCGGCCGTCGAAGACGATGCTCCCCGACGTCAGGCCGCGCAGGCCGGAGATCGTCTTCAGGGTCGTGGTCTTACCCGCCCCGTTCGCCCCGATGAGTGTGACGATCTCGCCTTCGTCCACCTCGACCGAGATGCCCTTGATCGCCGCGATCTTGCCGTAGTGGACGTGGATGTCCTTGACCTCAAGAAGCATCTGCGGGAGCCCCCAAATACGCCTCGACGACCCGGGGGTCGTTCCGCACCTCGTCCGGCAGACCGTCGGCGATCTTCTGGCCGAAGTCCAGCACCGCGATGCGGTCGCTGATGCCCATGATGAGGCTCATGTCGTGCTCGATGATGAGAATCGTCCGGCCCGCGTCGCGGATGTCGCGGATCAGCTGCTGCAGGGCGACCTTCTCCGCCGGGTTCATACCGGCGGCCGGCTCGTCCAGCAGCAGCAGCTTCGGCCTGGTCGCCAGCGCGCGGGCGATCTCCAGCCTGCGCTGGTCACCGTAGGGCAGGTTCTTGGCGTGGTCGTTGGCCCGGTGCGAGATGCCGACGAAGTCGAGCAACTCCATCGCCAGCGCGCGGCCGTCACGCTCGGCCCTGCGGTGCAACGGGAGCCCCAGGGCCACGCTCAACATGCCGGACTTGTGGTGGGCGTCCGCGCCGACCATGACGTTCTCGATGGCCGTCATGTTGTGGAACAGCCGGATGTTCTGGAAGGTACGGGCGACACCGCGCTTGGTGATCTTGAAGCGCTTGATGCCGCTGATCTTCTCGCCCTCGAAGCGGACCTGGCCCTCCGTCGGCTGGTAGACACCGGTCACCACGTTGAAGACCGTGGTCTTGCCAGCGCCGTTCGGGCCGATGAGGGCGAAGATCTCCCCCTCGTTGACGGTCAGGTCGACCTCGCGCAGCGCCGTGACGCCGCCGAACCTCATGACGAGACCCTGCAGCTCCAGCAACGGCCGGGCACCCTGCTCCCGGACCGCCCCGCTCACCTCGGTGCTCACTTGGAGGCCACCTCCTCACCCTGCGACTCGGGACCGGGAACCTCGGCCCCGAGCGTCCCCATCCCGCCGGATCCCTCTTGCAACTCGGCCTTGCGCTGTCTCGACGGCAGCAGGCCCTCCGGACGGAAGATCATCAGCGCGACGAGCACCGCGCCGAAGATCAGCATGCGGTACTCCTGCAGGCCGCGGAACCGCTCCGGCAGCCACGCCACCACGAACGCGCCCAGCATGACGCCCGGCAGGTTGCCCGCGCCGCCCATGACCACCGCGGCCAGGATCGTCGCCGACAGCAGGAACTGGAAGTCGTTCGGGTTGATCGAGATGGCCTTCGCCGCCCACAGCACGCCCATCGCGCCGCCGATGGAGGCGCCGATCGCGAAGGCGAGCATCTTGAAGCGGAACGTCGGCACACCCATGACCTCGGCGGCGTCCTCGTCCTCGCGGATCGCCGCCCACGCCCGTCCCACCCTGCTCTTCTCCCAGCGCTTCACCAGGATGATCACGATGACGGCCAGCGCCACCAGCAGGTAGTAGTAGGGCCGCGGGTCCAGCACGCCGTACTTGAAGATCTGCACGCCGAACAGCTCGACGTCCGGCAGGCTCGGCGGGTGCGGAATGCCGCGGATGCCGTTCGGGCCGCCGATCGAGTCGGTGTTGCGCGCCGTGATGCGGATGATCTCACCGAAGCCCAGCGTGACGATCGCCAGGTAGTCACCGCGCAGCCGCAGCGTCGGAGCGCCCAGCGTGATGCCCGACAGCGCGCACAGGCCGATGCCCACCAACAGGATCAGCCAGAAGTTCCAGCCGAGCCTGGTGCCGATCAACGCCATCGCGTAGCCGCCCACCGCGTAGAACGCGACGAAGCCCAGGTCGAGCAGGCCCGCCTGGCCGACCACCACGTTCAGGCCGATGGCCAGCACCACGTAGGCGCCGATCGGGAAGAACAGGATGCTCGCCCAGTCGGTGTAGGGCGACATGAAGGAGCCGATGCTCTCCGAGGGCAGCAGCAGTGCCCCGACGACGAGGAGCGCGTAGACGATCCAGCGCTGCCAGCCGGGCGTGTTCAGCCAGCGGTCGTGCAGGGCGTCGCCGTACCGGCTGAGGCCATGGCGGAAAGCTGCCAGGGAATTCTTCTCGTTCATGCGCGCGCCTGCTGGAGTGATTCACCGAGGATTCCGGTGGGACGGAACATCAGGACCAAGACGAGGATGCTGAAGGAGATCACGTGCTTCCAGTCGGAGCCCGCGAAGATCGCTCCGTAGTTCTCCGCCAGACCCAGCGCGATACCACCGACCAGGGCGCCACGCAGGTTGCCGATGCCTCCCAGAACCGCCGCGGTGAACGCCTTGATCCCGAAGAGGAAGCCGAGATAGTAATTCGTGTTCTCATACGAGATGAGGTACAGCGCTCCGGCCACACCGGCCATGCCGCCGCCGATCAGGAAGGTCATGCGGACGATCTTGTTGATGTCGACGCCCATGAGAACGGCCGCCTCGGGGTTCTGCGCGGTAGCGCGAATACCCCGGCCGATCTTCGTGCGGTTCACGAGAGCATCGAGCACGATCATCATGCCGATCGCCGCCACAATGACGAGCACCTGATCCGCCCGGACCGAGTAGCCGAAGAGCGAGAAGAGCTCACTCTTCTCCATCAGCCGGGGCAGGGCCATCTGGATGCGGCCCTGCTGCGGACGGTTGAAGACGTTCGGGATCACCAGGAGCGCGAACAACTCCTGCAGGAAGATCGAGGCACCGATCGCCGAGATGAGCGCCGCCAGCCTGGACGCGCCACGCTTACGCAGCGGCCGGTAGGCGATCCGCTCCAGCGCCACCGCCGTGCCCGCCGAGGCCAGCACCCCGGCCAGGATCATCAGCGCGATCACGCCGACCAGCGCGATGCCGGTCAACGGCGAGTTGATGCCGAACACGAAAGGGACGAACATCGCACCGAAGGTTCCGATCATGAACACTTCGGAATGGGCGAAGTTGATCAGCCGGAGCACGCCGTACACCATGGTGTAACCGAGCGCGATCAAGGCATAGATCGATCCGAAGGCCAGGCCGTCGATCGTGGCCGGCCAGAACTGATTGACGAAGTCATTGAGCACTAGGGTTTACCACTTCTAGCGGGGGTCGCCTGCACTGCCGGTAGCACACCGCTTCCAGCAGAACCTCGTGGACTCTGGTGGAAGTACGCGGAAAGCGGGACCGCACCCTGGCGACCCCGCTCCTCGCGCGCCAACTACCTTCTCTTCTCGCGCTCGTGACCTAGCCCAGCTTGGCCTCGGCAGCCTTGCCCAGCAAAGTGATGGCGCCGCCCTTGACCTGGTAGATGTAGATGTCCTTCGCCTCGACCTCACCGTTGGCGGCGAACTTCACCTGCTTGGAGACACCCGCGAAGTCAACGGTCTTCATGAACTCGTTGATCTTGTCCGTGGTGGTGTTGCCCGCCTTGATCGCCTCGACGAAGACCGTCGCCGCGTCGTAGCCCTCGGCCGCGTAGATCGCCGGGTCGGTGCTGTAGGCGGCCTTGTAGGCGTCGGCGAAGCCCTTCACCTTGGCGTCGGTGACGTCCGGCGTGGCGATGTAGCACGGGCAGCCGATCAGGGCGCCCTCGGCGTTGGCGGCACCGGCGCCGTCGATCAGGCCCTTGTCCAGCGAACCGTCGCCGGAGAAGAACTTCGCGTCCTTCACGCCCTTGTCACGCAGCTGCTTGAGCAGGTTGCCGGCCGCCGCGTAGTAACCGCCGAAGAAGATCGCGTCCGGCTTGGCGGCCGCGACCTTGTTCACCACCGAGGAGAAGTCGCTCTCGTTCGGGTCCAGCGAGTCGTCGGTGACCTTCACGCCCTTGGTGGCCAGCTGGCCCCGGACGGCGTCGGCCAGCGGCTTGCCGTACTCCGACTTGTCGTCGATCACGAACACGTTCTTCGCGGCGGCGGCGCCCGCGATGAAGTCGGCGATGCCGGGGCCCTGCACGCCGTCGTTCGGCAGCACACGGTGCCAGAACTTCCAGCCGTTCTCGGCGAGCTTGGTGTTCGTGGCCGAGGCGGTGACGCTGGGGATCCCCGCCTCCTCCAGCACCGGAGAAACCTGGGCGGACTCGCCCGAGAAGGCCGGTCCGATCAGACCGACGATCTTGTCGCTCTTGATGGCCTGCTGGGCCAGCGCGACGGCCTTGGAAGCGTCACCCTGAGTGTCGTAGGGAACAAACTCGATCTTCACCGGCGGGTTGGTCTTGTTGTACTCGTCGAAGACGAGCTTCGCACCGTTGCGCGGGGGGATGATGATACCGGAGTTCTGGCCGGTCAGGTCACCCATGAAGCCGATCTTGACGGTTCCCGGGGCGGCAGCGCTGGAGCCGCCGTCCGTCGGCTTGGCCTCGGTGCCACCACCGTTACCACAGGCAGCGAGACCGAGGGTGAGCGCCACACCGGCGGCGAACACTCCACCCAGGCGAGCAGTCTTAGGCCGCAAGGTTGCCTTCCTTTCGCCCGACCCCTCACAAGGGAGCGGGTTCACAGATGCACTCCCTGGCGGGAGTGGCCAGGGGGTTGTGTCGGTTAGTACAGCCAGCGGATGTCACGGGTCGATACAGGACAGGCCACCGTAACCGTTTCGTTATTACACCGATCCTTTTCGGCTATAAGCGACAAAAGCCATGGTCACCGGCAGCATCACCCCCATCACGTAGATCACCCGAAGACGCACGAAAGCTCGCGCGAACCCCCTTGACACGGGGCCGCGCGAGCTTCACAAACAGGAAACCTTCCTAAGCGATCACCGGGCTGGAAGCGCCGGACCTCACCCACCGGCCCCTTCCAGCCCCCCCGGAGCGGACACCCCGTCGACCACGACCTGCGCCACCTGGCGCATGCTCAGCCGACGGTCCATCGACGCCTTCTGGATCCACCGGAACGCCTGCGGCTCACTCCAGCCGTGCTCCGACATCAGCAGCCCCTTCGCCCGCTCGACCAGCTTGCGAGTCTCCAGCCGCTCGGAAAGCGTTCCCACCTCCCGCTCCAGCGCCGCGATCTCCTCGTGCCTGCTCACCGCCATCTCGATCGCGGGCACCAGATCCGACTTCGTGAACGGCTTCACGAGATACGCCATCGCCCCGGCGTCCCGCGCACGTTCGACCAGGTCACGCTGCGAGAAGGCGGTGAGAATGAGACACGGCGCGATCCGCTGCGACACGATCTGCTCGGCGGCCGAGATCCCGTCCAGGATGGGCATCTTCACGTCCAGGATCACCAGATCGGGCCGATGCTCGGCGGCCAGCTTGACCGCCGCCTCCCCGTCTCCGGCCTCCGCGACGACCGCGTATCCGTCCTCTTCCAGCATCTCCTTGAGATCGAGGCGAATCAGGGCCTCGTCTTCCGCGATCACCACTCGCCGCTGCGTACTCACGAGCAAGAGAGTACCGATGTCCGCTAGATTAGGACCACGCCGGTGTCCACAGCTGATCCAGTTCTGGGTAAGCTCGACCCCGGCACACAATCCGGACAAGTCCGGAAATATAAGCCGGAATGGTGAAATGGCATACACGGACGCCTCAAAAGCGTCTGCCCGAAAGGGCGTGCGGGTTCGAGTCCCGCTTCCGGCACACATTGAGTAGTCATCCGAAAACTGTCGGTGACCCATGACATGGTCACCCCATGCACCCCCGCGAAACCGTTGAGCGCGCACTCCGACTCTCCGCTCAAGGGCTCCTCGACCGTCAGGTGGCGGAACTCTGCGGCGTTTCCCTCAGTGCGGTCCAGAAATGGCGCACCGGAACGCGCAGAGTCCACGAGGAGCAAGATCGTCGGCATTTTCATTCCTGTCCCCGATGTCATGGCCGGACGCTGGACCACAGTGCCTACGCCTACCTGCTCGGGCTCTATCTGGGCGACGGCCACATCGTGCTGTGCAGAAAAGGCGTCTATCAGCTCTCCCTGGCGTGCTGCGACGACTGGCCCGGCCTGATGGAGGCCGCAGCCGAAGCCATGGCGACGGTCATGCCGACCTCATCGGTCAGCCGCCGTCAACTACGGGGGTGCGTGGAGATCAAGAGCTACTCCAAACACTGGACCTGTCTGTTCCCACAGCACGGTCCCGGACGGAAACACGAGCGAAAGATCGCGTTGGCCGAGTGGCAGCGTGAGATCACCGAAGAACATCCGGGCCTCTTCGTCCAGGGTTTGATCCATTCCGATGGCTATCGCGGGACGAACCGGGTACGCCGCCGCTTCAACGGAAGTGATCATTGGTACGAGTATCCGCGCTATCTCTTCAAGAACGAGTCGAAGGACATTCTTGAGCTGTGCGGTCAAGCCCTCGACATGCTCGGCGTCGAGTGGCGCTACGCGCAGCCCAACACCATCTCCGTCGCGCGGCGGGAGGCCGTCGCGCGGCTGGACGAGTTCGTCGGACCGAAGCACTGAGAAGGGCCGGAGCGGCGAAGGACGGAAGGAGTGGGAGGAGTCGAGAGGGACGGGGCATGAGGGGCCGGGGGACGGAGCGTGAGGGGCCGGGATGGGGGCGGAGCGCCGGATGACGGGGCGGGTTGCCCCCGGAGGGTGGGATCCGGAAGAGTCGGCGGCACCCGGCCCGTTCGGGTCCTTCGAAGTGAGAGGCAGCCATGACTTGTGACATCGTCCCCGCCGAGCTCCGGCTGAGCGGGCACGGAGTGGTGTTGCGGGAGTGGGAGGACGACGATCTTGCCACGATGGCCGCCCTGTTCGACGACCCGAAGGTGGCCTACTGGACGCCGCTGGTCTCACCGTTCGACCTGGAGGCCGCGAGGCTCTACCTGAAACGGGCGCGGGAGAGGCGGGCGGCGGAGCAGCGGATCCAGCTGGCGATCACCGTGGACGGGGGCGAGGCGATGGGAGAGGTGCTGCTGATGCGCAGCGGGTCCGGCCTGGAGGTGGCGGAGATCGGCTACAGCGTGGGCGCGGCCTACCGTGGCCGGGGACTGGCGGCCCGGGCGGTGCGGGTGATGACCGAGTTCGCGCGCGGCGCGCTGGGGATCAAACGGTTGCTGCTGGAGATCGAGGCGGAGAACACGGCGAGCGCCACGGTCGCGGGGGCGGCGGGCTATTACCTGACGGACGCTCCGCCGATCTTGACTGAGGAGAAGGGCAGGACGCTGTCGCTGCGCACGTGGGAGTACGGAGGATCGTAGGCCGACACGGAACTCGCAGGCCGAGGAGGAGGCCCCTTCCCGTCCCGAGCGCGTCCGGGAGCCGGAGAGGCCGCCGACGGTGGTGGAAACGGCCCGGTGACCGGCGCCGAGGCTCGGAGGTCGAGCAGGGAGCGGGGGAAACAGCCCGGTGACCGGCGCCGAGGCTTGGAAGGCCGAGCCGGGAGCCTGGGAAACGGCCCGGTGAGCGGCGAGCGCTCGAAGGCTTGGAGGTCGAGCCGGGAGCCTGGGAAACGGCCCGGTGAGCGGCGAGCGCTCGAAGGCTTGGAGGTCGAGCCGGGAGCGGGGGAAACGACCCGGTGAGCGGCCGGCGTGTGGAGGCCGCCGGAGGCATCCACCGGTGAGGTGAGCCGTACCCGAGGAGTGCCCGGAACGCCGGTACGGCCGGCACCGGAGGGCGCCGGCCGTATCCACGGAGACCGAGACCGGGCGGGTGGGCCCGGAGCCGGATGGAGAAGGCGGGGTCAGGCGGGGTGCGAGACGGCCGCGCCGATGGTGTGGACGCGCAGGGCGTTGGTCGAGCCCGCGGTTCCGGGCGGGGACCCGGCGACGATGACGACCTTGTCGCCCTTCTCCAGACGTGCGTTGGCCAGCAGGGAGGCCTCGACCTGGCGGACCATGTCGTCGGTGTGGTGCACGAACGGCACCTCGAAGGTCTCCACGCCCCAGGTGAGCGCGAGCTGGTTGCGGACGTGGGGGGAGGAGGTGAAGGCCAGCAGCGGGATCGGCGAGCGGTAGCGGGCCAGACGGCGGGCGGTCTCACCGGACATGGTGAAGGCGACGAGGGCCTTGGCTCCGACGATGGCGCCCACCTCGGCGGCGGCGCGGGCGATGGCGCCGCCGGTGGTCTCCGGCAGCCGGTCGAGGCTGTGGGTGGCCTGCAGCGAGGTCTTCTCGGCCGCGCCCGCGATGCGGCTCATGGTCTGGACGGCCTCGACGGGGTAGCTGCCGACCGAGGTCTCGCCGGAGAGCATGACGGCGTCGGCACCGTCCATGACGGCGTAGGCGACGTCGGAGGCCTCGGCGCGGGTGGGCCGCGGAGCGGAGATCATCGAGTCGAGCATCTGGGTGGCGACGATGACGGGGCGGGCCTTCTCACGGCAGAGCTCGATGGCCCGCTTCTGGACGATCGGCACGTCTTCGAGGGGCAACTCGACGCCGAGGTCGCCGCGGGCGACCATGACGCCGTCGAAGGCCTCGATGATCTCGGGGAGCCGCTCGACCGCCTGGGGCTTTTCGATCTTGGCGAGCAGCGGGAGGCGGACGGCCTCCTGCTCCATGATGTTGCGCACGACGTCGGCGTCGGAGGGGCGGCGGACGAAGGAGAGGGCGATGAGGTCGAACCCCGTGCGCAGGGCCCAGCGGAGATCGGTCTCGTCCTTGTCCGTGAGGGCCGGGGCACTGACGTTGACGCCGGGCAGGTTGAGGCCCTTGTTGTCGGAGATCATGCCGCCGATGATCACGCGGGTGGTGACGCGGGGGCCGTCGATGCGGGTGACCTCGAGGTGGACCCTGCCGTCGTCGACGAGGATGCTGTCGCCGGGGCGGACGTCCTTGTGGAGGCCGAGGTAGGTGGTCGAGACCTGCTCCCGGTCGCCGGGAACGTCCTCGGTGGTGATGGTGAAGACGTCGCCGAAGCCCAGCCGGACGGGGCCTTCCTCGAACTTGCCGACGCGGATCTTGGGACCCTGCAGGTCGGCGAGCACGCCCACACCGCGGCCGAGCTCGGCGGCTACCTCCCTCACCCTGTCGTAAACCTCCTTGTGCAGCTCGTGGCTGCCGTGGCTGAGGTTGAAACGAGCCACATCCATGCCTGCGGCGATGAGCTCGCGGAGGCGTTCAGGGGAGGAGGTGGCGGGGCCTAGAGTGCAGACGATTTTCGCGCGACGAGTCACGGGTCCCACCCTAATTGGTACAGACCACTTGGTCGTTACGTTGACCGGAGCGGGGATGAAAAACTCGGTGACATCACGCTACCGCCGCCGTCCGGCTCGGCGTGAATCGCGCGCTTCGCCAGGTACGCGGCTCGGGTGGCCGGCACACGGGCGGTTGCGCGGTGTTGCGCGCGCGGGCGGGGACGCCCTTGGCCGAGGCCTTCTCATCAGATCTTCATGGAGCGCCAAGAGGGTGTTGAGGCGGCGGTTCGAGGGTGTGGCGCATGGATGTGCGCAGGGAACCGCGATGGTCGAGGTGGACTCTGGCCGCCGCCTGCGGGGTGGCCGGAGTGCTGTACGGCTGGGCGCTCGACTCGGTGGGCTACGGCAACTCCTACTACGCGGCGGCGGTCCGCTCGATGAGCCTGAGCTGGTCGAACTTCTTCTTCGGGGCGTTCGATCCGCTGGGGGTCTCCACGGTGGACAAGCCGCCCGGCGCGCTGTGGGTGCAGGCGCTGTCGGTGCGGGTCTTCGGGTATCACGGCTGGGCCCTGATCGTGCCGCAGGTGGTCGAGGGGGTGCTGGCCGTCGCCGTGCTGCACCGGGCGGTGCTGCGGTGGGCGGGTCCGGCCGCGGCGTCGCTCTCCGCCGCGGTGCTGGCGTTGACGCCGATCACGGTGGCGGTGAACCGGAACGACAATCCCGACACCTTGCTGGTGCTGTTGCTGGTGTGCGCGGCCTACGCGATGACGCGGGCGGTGCGCGGCGGCCGGGCGCGCTGGCCGGTGCTGGCCGCGGCCTTCGTGGGGATGGCCTTCACGGTGAAGATGCTGCAGGCCTGGGTGGTGGTCCCGGCGATGCTGGGGGCGTGGCTGGTGGCCGGTCTCTCGTGGCGGCGGCTGTGGGTGGCCGTGGCCTCGGGGGCGGTGATGCTGGTGACGTCGCTGGCGTGGGTGGTCGCGGTCGACGTGTGGCCGGGGGCCAAGCCGTACGTGGGAGGCAGCAGGGACGGCGGCGCGTGGGACCTGGTGGTCGGCTACAACGGTTTCGGGCGGTTGCTGGGGACGCGTGACGGGGCCGGGACGGGGCTGGGCAACGCGGGGCCGAGCATGGGCGGGGATCCGGGCCTGGGCCGGCTGTTCAACGAGCAGGTGGCGGGGCAGATCAGCTGGCTGTTGCCGTTCTGCGTGGTGGCGATGGTCGCGGCGGCCGTCACGGTCACCGTCCGCGGACGGCGGAACGCGCGTCGTGGCCGGGCATGGCACGGTGCGGCGGCAGGGGCCGAGCGGTGGGACGTGGCGGGCTGGGTGCTGTGGGGCGGCTGGCTGGTGCTGTGCTGGGCGGTCTTCAGCTTCTCCGAGGGGATCTTCCACCCGTACTACACGACGCAGCTCGCTCCCGCGGTGGCCGCGGTGACGGGGGCGGGGGCGGTGACGATGTGGCGGCTGTACCTGCGGCCGACGGGGTGGTCGTGGGCACTGCTGCCGGTGGCCCTGGCGGCGTCTGCGGTGTGGGCCGTGATCGTGGTGGAGCGGACACCGGACTGGCTGCCGTGGCTGTCTCCGATGATCGGGATCACGGGGACGCTGGGAGTGGCCGGGTTGTCGGCGGGGCGGCTACCGTTGCGCGCCTCGCGGGGCGGGGTACGGCGGCTGCGGGCTCCCTCATCCGTATCGGTGTTCTCCATGGTGGCGGTGGCGACGGCGGCGGTGGCGGTGATGGCCGCGCCCGCGGCGTGGTCGGCGGCGGAGCCCCTCGACGGGCCCGGCGGCACGGGCGGGGTGAACCCGGCGGCCGGGCCGGATTCGGGGTTCGGCGGCCAGGGGCGCGGCGGGCGTGGTCCCGGCGGCGGGAACACGTCCGGTGGCCTTTTCCGGATGGGCGCTCCGGGACAGGGCGGCGGTCCCGGGGCGGACGGCCGGGGACAGGACGGCTCCGGGTGGGGCGCTCCCCCGCCGGGGAATTCCGGACAGGACGGTCTCCGGCAAGGCACTCCGGGGCAGGACAGCCGTTCGGGCGGAGGCCGCCGGGCGGGCGACGGCGATTCCGGTGGCGGTGGCGGTGGCGGTCTGTCGACGTGGGGTGTGGCGACCGGGACGTTGACGGCCGGGCAGCGCGGCGTGCTGGACTATGTGATCGCCCGGCGAGACGGAGCCCGGATCCTGCTCGCGACGCTGTCGGCGACGGGCGCCGCGCCGTACATCATCGCGACGGGCGAGGATGTGATCGCGATGGGCGGGTACAACGCGACGGACCAGGCGGTGAGCCTGGAAGAACTGAAACGCCTGGTCGGGGCGGGCGAGCTGCGGTTCGTCCAGCTGTCGGGTTTCACCGGTCAGGGAGCGGACTCCGATCCCCGCCTGGCCTGGATCGAGGCGAACTGCTCCCTCGTCCCCCTGGAGGGCGTCACAGACCTGCGCCGCTGCGGCACGTAGTGCGACGCCACGGGCACCCGGGGGTCACGCGCCGCACACCGGCGCCGGTCGCACCCGCCCCGCCGCTCGCCGTACCGGTGCCACGGGCAGGAGGTGAGCACGATGCACGGTGAGGAGGCGGGGCGGTCGCGCCGGTGGGTTCCCGGGGTCAGCGGGGGGTCGTGGCGGCCTTGGCGGCGTTGACGACGCCCCTGCCGTAGAAGCCGTTGCGCGACTTGGACCCCTCGCAGACGTGGACGCTCTTGCCCTCCGTGGAGCGGTAGACGTACGCGCGCGGGGCGGGGCAGGGTTTGCGGGTCGCGGTGGCGTAGAGCAGGCGTTCGACGTCGGCGGGCGGCATGGTGACGCCGTCCTTGGAGCGCTTGCCGAAGCGGCTGATGAGGATGGCGGCGACGCCGGCGGCGTGCGGAGCCGCCATGGAGGTGCCCGCGAGGTACTGGTAGTAGGCGCAGGTCCCGGCCTGGCAGTCACGGACGACGGAGGCGCTCTGCGGCTCGCCGTCGGCGTTGATCAGGCCTTTGGCGCGGAGCATGTGTTCGGGGGCCGCGGCCAGGACGGCCCTGGTGATCTCGGCTCCGTCGCCGTCCTCCGGGTCGCCGCCGGGGGCCGACAGGTCGGTCTGCTCGATGCCGTAGTCGGAGTAGGCGGCCTTGCGCCCGCTGGGCCCGAGGGCCGAGACCGAGATGACGCCCTTCGACTCGGAGGGGACGCTGAGGCAGGAGTTGTCGATCCTGCGCACGCGCTGCGAATCGAGGGGGTAGTCGGGGCTGGTGATGTCGACTTTGGGCTTGCCGAGGTCGATCGAGTCGTTGCCTATGGCGCTGATCAGGGTGACGCCGTGTTTGCGGGCGTAGTCCAGGGCGCGCTGCATGCCGACGATGACGCCGCGCTGTTCGAGCTGCTCGGCCTTGGAGTCGCGCGGGTTGGCGGTGCAGTTGAACAGCCACGGGTCGACGTAGTAGCTCATGTTGACCACGTCGATGCCGTGGTCCGCGGCGTAGGTGAGGGCGTCGAGGCTGGGCTTGAGGAAGAACAGGCCCGCGTCCTGGCCGGCGCGCAGGTTGACCAGGGACACCCCGGGGGCGACGCCGGCGACGCCCAGGCCGTTGATCGGGGAGGCGATGGTGCTGGCGACGTGGGTGCCGTGACCGTCGTCGTCCCAGTCGACGGGGTCCTTGCAGCTCTTGAACTCGCAGGGACCGTCGAGTTCCCGGCCCCTGGAGTCCTTCGGCCGGTCGGTCACGAAGTTGCGGCTGAGCTCGCGGTTGAAGTTCGGCGCGATGTCGGGGTGTTTCCCGTCGATGCCGGTGTCGATGACGCCGACCAGCACCTTGCGGCTGCCGGGGGCGGTGGTGTGGGAGCCGGTCGCGGTGGCACCGATCATCTTCATGTCCCACTGCCGACCGGCGAGGGGTTCCTCGCCCTCGACGGTGAGGGCGCGGATGTCGGAGGTGCCGGTGCGGGCGGCGGCGGTACGGGTGACGGTGGTACGGGGGACGGCGGCCAGGGCCGCGGGAGCGGCCTGGGCGGCGGTCGCGTAGCCGATCCTGCGGTCGGAGGAGATTCCCGCGACGGCGGCGTCGGCCGCCAGGGTTTCGGCGAAGCCGTTCTCCGGCCCCCTGGCGACGACGTAGCCGAGTTTGGTCTCGGTGGACAGCGGGGTGCCCCCGCCCGCCCTGACGGCGTCCACGGCGCGGGCCTGGGCGCCGGGGGCGTAGAAGACGAGGTAGTCGCGGAGCGTTCCGCTGTCGGCCGCCGCCCCGCCGGGGGTTCCCGCGGTGAGGCCGGCGGTCAGGGCGGCTGCGGTCGCCATCCCTGCCAGGCGTCTGCTCCAGCGATTCATTGATCCTCCATACCTGTCCAGACCAGGAGGATCATCTTTCAGCCATAAAACCGTCAAAGCAACCTGATCATACTTTGACCGGGTTTTCCGGTACGGCAGGCGGAAGCCGTACCGGAAAACCCGGCTCGACACTCAGACCAGCGGCCGGGCCGTCGGCGGGATCGCCACCGGCAGCGCCGTCCGGCCGGTGAGGTAACGGTCGGCCGCGGAGGCGGCCGAGCGGCCCTCGGCGATCGCCCAGACGATCAGCGACTGGCCCCGGCCCACGTCACCGGCGACGAAGACGCCGTCGAGCGACGACATGTAGCCCTTGTCCCTGGCGACGTTGCCCCGCGCGTCGAAGAACTCGCCGTCGGCGACCGAGGCCAGCTCCTCCAGCAGACCGGCCTTCTCGGGGCCGACGAAGCCCATCGACAGGGTGATCAGGTCGGCGGGGATCTCCCGCTCGGTTCCGGGGATCGGCTTGAAGCCGGTCGCCGGGCCCTCGACCTCGACCAGGCGCAGCGCCCTGACGTTGCCGTCGGCGTCCCCGACGAACTCGGTGGTCGAGACCGCGTAGACACGGTCGCCGCCGCCCCCGGCCAGTTCCTCGTGGGCGCTCTCCGTCTTGAACAGGATGGGGAACGTGGGCCACGGCTGGCTGCCGGGACGCTCCGCCGGGGGCTGGGGCATGATCTCCAGCTGGGTGACCGACGCGGCGCCCTGGCGGATCGCGGTGCCGATGCAGTCGGCACCGGTGTCGCCACCGCCGATCACGACGACGTGCTTGCCCTCGGCGTTGATCGGCGAGACCGGGTGGTCGCCCTCCTGGACCTTGTTGGCCGGCGGGAGGTACTCCATCGCCTGGTGGACGCCCTTCAGGTCGCGTCCGGCGACGGGCAGTTCCCGCCACTGGGTCGCGCCGCCGGCCAGGACGACCGCGTCGAACTCCTCGCGGAGCCGGGCGCCGGTGATGTCGACGCCGACGTTGACTCCGGTGCGGAACTCGGTGCCCTCGGCCCGCATCTGCGCGAGCCTGCGGTCGATGTGCCGCTTCTCCATCTTGAACTCGGGGATGCCGTAGCGGAGCAGGCCGCCGATCCGGTCGGCGCGTTCGAACACCACCACGTCGTGCCCGGCCCTGGTGAGCTGCTGGGCGGCGGCCAGGCCCGCGGGGCCCGAGCCGACGACCGCGACCCGCTTTCCGGTCTTCGACGCGGGGATCTGGGGGGTGACCCAGCCCTCGTCGAAGGCGCGGTCGATGATCTCGACCTCGACCCGCTTGATCGCCACCGGGTCGGAGTTGATGCCGAGCACGCACGCCGCCTCACAGGGCGCCGGGCACAGGCGTCCGGTGAACTCCGGGAAGTTGTTGGTGGCGTGCAGGCGCTCGACGGCCTCCCGCCAGTCGTCGCGGTAGACCAGGTCGTTCCACTCGGGGATGAGGTTGCCCAGCGGGCAGCCGTTGTGGCAGAACGGGATGCCGCAGTCCATGCAGCGCGAGGCCTGCTTGGTCAGGGCGGGCCTGGGGAAGTCCTCGTAGACCTCCCGCCAGTCGCGGATGCGCACGTCCACGGGGCGGCGTGCCGGCAGCTCGCGGCCGTGAGTGAGAAAACCCTTCGGGTCAGCCATCGGTGTACCCCCCTTATCCCTGAACAGCCTGGTGAACGGCCTGGTGAGCGCGGTCGGCGGTGACCGCGTGGACGTGCGTCGGCAGCTGCGTCATCGGACCGCCCGAACGGCGCAGCCGACCTTGGTCGCCTCGGTTTGTCGGCATCGGCGTCACCCCTGGACGGCGGCGGCCATGACCGCCTCGTCGATGTCGCGGCCTTCGAGTCGCGCGGCTTCGGCGGCGCGCAGTACCCGCCTGTAGTCGGTCGGCATGATCTTGCGGAAGCGGGACGGGTCCCAGTCGGTCAGGAGCGCCTTGGCGACCGTGGAGCCGGTCTCCGTCAGGTGCGTCTCGACGAGCTCCCGCAGTTCCTCGGAGTCGGCCTCGTCCAGCTCCTCGATCTCCACCATCTCGCGGTTGACCCGCGCGGCGTCGAGGTCGAGCAGGTAGGCGACGCCGCCGGACATGCCCGCGGCGAAGTTGCGGCCCGTCGGGCCGAGGACGACGGCCCTGCCGCCGGTCATGTACTCGCAGCCGTGGTCGCCGACGCCCTCGACGACGGCGGTCGCGCCGGAGTTGCGGACGCAGAAGCGCTCACCGACGACGCCGCGGATGAACGCCTCACCGGAGGTCGCGCCGTACAGGCCGACGTTGCCCGCGATGATGTGGCCGTCCAGCGGGGCCTCGTCGTACGGCTGGACCGTGATCCGGCCGCCGGACAGGCCCTTGCCGAGGTAGTCGTTGGCGTCGCCGGTCAGGCGCAGCGTGACGCCCTTCGGCACGAAGGCGCCGAAGGAGTTGCCCGCCGAACCGGTGAAGCGTACGTCGATGGTGTTGTCGGGCAGGCCCGCGCCGCCGTACCGCCTGGTCACCGCATGACCGAGCATGGTGCCGACCGTGCGGTTGACGTTGCGGATGGGCAGTTCGAGCGTGACGCGCCGGCCGTTCTCGAGCGCTCCCTCGGCGAGCTGGATCAGCGTGTGGTCCAGCGCCGCCTCCAGCCCGTGGTCCTGCTCCCGGGTACGGCGCAGCGCGGTGCCCTCGGGCAGCTCGGGCCGGTGCAGGATCGGCGCCAGGTCCAGGCCCGAGGCCTTCCAGTGCTGCTCGGCCGGGGCGGTGTCCAGCAGCTCGGCGTGGCCGATGGCCTCCTCCAGGCTGCGGAAGCCCAGGGCGGCGAGGTACTCGCGGATCTCCTCGGCGATGAACTCGAAGAAGTTGACCACGAATTCGGGCTTGCCGCTGAACCGCTTGCGCAGCTCGGGGTTCTGGGTGGCGACGCCGACCGGGCAGGTGTCCAGGTGGCAGACGCGCATCATCACGCAGCCGGAGACGACCAGCGGGGCGGTGGCGAAGCCGTACTCCTCGGCGCCGAGCAGCGCGGCGACGATCACGTCGCGGCCGGTCTTGAGCTGGCCGTCGACCTGTACGACGATCCGGTCGCGCAGGCCGTTGAGCAGCAGCGTCTGCTGGGTCTCGGCCAGGCCGAGCTCCCAGGGCGCGCCCGCGTGCTTGAGCGAGGTCAGCGGGGAGGCGCCGGTGCCGCCGTCGTGGCCGGAGATGAGCACGACGTCGGCGTGGGCCTTGGACACGCCCGCCGCGACCGTGCCGACGCCGACCTCGGCCACGAGCTTGACGTGCACGCGGGCGGCGGGGTTGGCGTTCTTCAGGTCGTGGATGAGCTGGGCGAGGTCCTCGATGGAGTAGATGTCGTGGTGCGGCGGCGGCGAGATGAGGCCGACGCCCGGGGTGGAGTGCCGGGTCTTGGCGATCCACGGGTAGACCTTGTGGCCGGGCAGCTGGCCGCCTTCGCCGGGCTTGGCGCCCTGGGCCATCTTGATCTGCAGGTCGTCGGCGTTGACGAGGTACTCGGAGGTGACGCCGAAGCGGCCGGAGGCCACCTGCTTGATGGCCGAGCGGCGGGCGGGGTCGTAGAGCCGCTCGGGGTCCTCGCCGCCCTCGCCGGTGTTGGACTTGCCGCCGATCCGGTTCATCGCGACGGCGAGGGTCTCGTGCGCCTCCATCGAGATGGAGCCGTAGGACATGGCGCCGGTCGAGAAGCGCTTGACGATCTCGCCGACCGGTTCGACCTCGTCGATCGGGACCGGCTCGCGGACTCCCTCGCGCAGCGTGAACAGGCCGCGCAGCGTCATGAGCCTCTCGGCCTGGGAGTCGACGAGGGAGGTGTACTCCTTGAAGATCTCGTAGCGGCGCGAGCGGGTGGCGTGCTGCAGCTTGAAGACCGTCTCGGGGTTGAACAGGTGCGGTTCGCCCTCGCGGCGCCACTGGTACTCGCCGCCGACCTCCAGGCGCCGGTGGGCGTTCTCGGCGCGGGGGTAGGCGCGCTCGTGGCGGAGCGCGACCTCCCTGGCGAGGACGTCGAAGCCGACGCCGCCCAGGCGGGAGGTGGTTCCGGCGAAGCAGGCGCCGATGACGTCGTCGTCGAGGCCGAGGGCCTCGAAGATCTGCGCGCCGGTGTAGGAGGCGACGGTGGACACGCCCATCTTGGACATGACCTTCAGGACGCCCTTGCCGTACGCCTTGATGAGGTTGCGTACGGCCTTGCGCCTGTCGGTCCCCAGGACGCCGGAGTCGACCATGTCCTCGACGGTCTCGATGGCGAGGTAGGGGTTGATCGCGCCCGCGCCGTAGCCGATGAGCAGGGCCATGTGGTGGGCCTCGCGGGCCTCGCCGGTCTCGATGACCAGGCCGACCCGGGTGCGGGTCTTCTCGGCGATGAGGTGGTGGTGGACCGCGCCGGTGAGCATCAGCGACGGGATCGGCGCCAGGACGTCGGAGGAGCCCCGGTCGGAGAGCACGATGATCCGCGCCCCGCCCCGGATCGCCTCGGAGACCTCGGCGCGGATCTCCTCGAGGCGGTGGAGCAGGGCCTCGCCGCCGCCGCGCACTTCGTAGAGGCCGGAGACGACGTACGGGTGGAAGCCCGGCAGCGCGCCCTCGTCGTTGATGTGGATGATCTTGGCGAGCTCTTCGTTGTCGATCACCGGGTAGGGCAGCACGAGCTGGCGGCAGGAGGCGGGACCCGGGTCGAGCAGGTTGCCCTCGGGGCCGAGCGTGCTGGCCAGGGAGGTGACGAGCTCCTCACGGATGGCGTCCAGCGGCGGGTTGGTGACCTGCGCGAACAGCTGGCTGAAGTAGTCGAACAGCAGCCGGGGCTTGTCGCTGAGCACCGCGACCGGGGTGTCGGTGCCCATGGAGCCGATCGGCTCGGCTCCGGTGGCCGCCATCGGCGACAGGATGATCCGCAGCTCCTCCTCGGTGTAGCCGAAGGTCTGCTGCCGCTTGATCAGGGCCTCGTGGGTCGGGATCTCGCGCGAGCGGGCGGGCAGTTCCTCGAAGCGGACCAGCCCGGCGTGCAGCCAGTCGGCGTAGGGCAGCTCGGCGGCGAGCTCGGCCTTGATCTCGTCGTCCTCGATGATCTTGCCGCGTTCGGTGTCGATCAGGAACATCCTGCCGGGCTGGAGGCGGCCCTTGCGGACCACGTCCTGCGGGGCGATGTCGAGGACGCCCGCCTCGGAGGCGAGCACGACGAGGCCGTCGGCGGTGACCCAGAACCGGCCCGGGCGCAGGCCGTTGCGGTCGAGGACCGCGCCGACGAGGGTGCCGTCGGAGAAGGTGATCGAGGCGGGGCCGTCCCAGGCCTCCATGAGCGTGGAGTGGAACTCGTAGAACGCCCGGCGCGCGGGGTCCATCTCGGTGTTGTTCTCCCACGCCTCGGGGATCATCATCAGCACGGCGTGGGGCAGCTTGCGCCCGGCGAGGTGGAGGAGCTCCAGCGTCTCGTCGAAGGAGGCGGTGTCGGAGCCGTCCGGGTCGCAGATCGGGAACAGGCGCGACAGGTCACCGGGGAGCGCGGCGGTCTTCAACATGGCCTCGCGGGCGCGCATCCAGTTGCGGTTGCCCTTGACCGTGTTGATCTCGCCGTTGTGGGCGATGTAGCGGTAGGGGTGCGCCAGCGGCCACGAGGGGAAGGTGTTGGTGGAGAAGCGCGAGTGGACCAGCGAGATCGCGGTCTCGTAGCGTTCGTCGCTCAGGTCGGGGAAGAACGGCTCGACCTGCAGGGGGGTGAGCATGCCCTTGTAGACGATCGTCCGGGAGCTCAGCGAGGGGAAGTAGACGTGCGCCTCGTGCTCGGCCCGCTTGCGCAGGCAGAAGGCCGGCCTGTCGAGCCCGACGCCGCTCTCGCCGTTCGGGGAGGTCACGAAGAGCTGGCCGAAGAACGGCATCACCGCGCGGGCGCTCGGCCCGGGGAGCGTGGAGTCGGTCGGGACGTCGCGCCAGCCGAGGACGGTCAGTCCCTCCTCCGCCGCGATCTCCTCGATCAGCCGTACCGCGACCGCCCGCGCCTCGGGGTCGGCGGGCAGGAAGGCGATGCCCGCGGCGTAGGACCCCGCGTCGGGCAGCGGGAAGCCGGCCACGGCGCGGAAGAAGGTGTCGGGGATCTGGGTGAGGATACCGGCTCCGTCACCGGTGTCCGGTTCGCTACCCTGGGCCCCCCGGTGGTCGAGGTTGCACAGAGCCGTCAGAGCCTTCGCGACGATGTCGTGGCTGCGTCGTCCCGCCACGTCGGCGACCATGGCGACGCCGCAGGCGTCGTGTTCGTTAGAGGGGTGGTAGAGGCCCTGGGGCTCGGGAAAGCCAAGGTGGGCAGCAGGCATTGAATCCCTCCCGTCGTCTCACTGCTGGTGGATAAGCAAAGGGACGACGTTGGCCCTGCTGCGTGGTGGATAGACATTACCGTACCCTCTTGGAAACCTGTCCACCCGGTCCACATCACGACCATTTAGTACAGATTTGCCCGCTTTGGTCAACGTGCCGGTCGGGCGTCGTATTCCAGGTGAGACTTCCGGTGAGACCCCCTTCCACCTCCCGACGCCCCCTTCCGCTTCCAGGTGAGCCCCCTTCCGGACGGGCCCTAAGGTGGGCTCATGGAAGCGATTGCGGAGCTCCTCGCGCGTGCGGGTGTGGACGGCAGGCGGCCGCGTGCGGTGCTGGCGGCGCTGGGCGACGGCCGCTGGTGGACCCTGGCCGACCTGGTCCGGGAGACGGCGACGTCACGGCGGACGGTCGAGGCTCTGCTGCGCGAGGTCGACCTGCGGCGCTCCGGCGACCGGTTCCGGCTCGCGGAGCCACTGCCCGGCCTGACCCGGCACGAGGCCGCGCCCGCCGACCCGGTGGCCCACCTGCTCCCCGGGCACGCCGCCCTCGTCGCCAGGATGGACGAGCTGATCGCCAAGGCGCCCCGGGGCCGTCACACGCTGGACCACGTGGCCGCGACCGCGGAGACCGTGGTCCGGCGGGCCCTGCTGCTGGACGCCCGGTTCTGGCTGGAGGGCGCCCGCCTGCTGTGCGTCGGCGACCACGACCTCACCTCGCTGGCCGTGGCGGCGCTGCGCCCGGACCTCGAGGTGACCGTGGCCGACATCGACGAGCGCATCCTCGCCTACATCGACGAACAGGCCGGAGCGCTCGGCCTGCCGGTGCGGACCCGCTGGGCCGATCTGCGCCTGGGCCTGCCGGCCTCGACGCGCTCGTGGGCCGACCTGGCGATCACCGACCCGCCCTACACGCCGGAGGGCGTCGGGCTGTTCGTCGCCCGCGCCGCCGAAGGCCTGCGCGACCGCGACCAGGGCCGGATCCTGCTGGCCTACGGCGCCGGCGAGCGCACCCCGGCGCTGGCGCTGAAGGTGCAGCAGGCCCTGTCCCAGCTCAACCTCCTCAGCGAGGCGATCTATCCCGACTTCAACCGCTATCTCGGCGCCGAGGCCATCGGCTCCGCCGCCGACCTGTACATCCTGCGGCCGACCACGAAGACCTGGCCCGCGGTGGCCGCCCGCGTCGACGGCCTCAGCGCCGCCATCTACACCCAGGGCCCGCAGTCGATCGAGTCCGCCGCCCCTGCCGCCGCCCCGGTGTCCGTCCCCGGCCAGGCGCCGGAGGTGCTCGTGGGCGACTGGCCCAGGGAGCTGCTGCCCAAGGTGCCCAGGGCCCGCCTGACGACCTGGCTCGCCAAGCCCTACGCCAGCGATCCCGGCGAGGTGGCGATGGCCGTGCCCGCCGGGCTCGAGGCCGCGCTCCCCCGGCTGCTGCTGGCCACCAGGGCCCGCCGTGTCCAGGTCACCCTGGCCGCGCCGCCCGCCGAACCGCTCGCCGAAGCGCTGTCGGCCGTCTACGAGCTGACCGTCGAGGGGCGGACCGTGCGCGCCGTACGGCTCCCGCTCCCCGGCACCGGCGAGGAGCTCGTCCTGCGGCGCATCCTGGACAACGCCCACGGCAAGGTCGTCAACACCTGGCGGGAGGCGCTCATCAAAGCCCGGGGAGACCTGACCAAGAAGCAGGCCAGGGCGATCATCGCCGCCGTCGCCCCCTGGGCCGACGACGTCACCGTCCTGGAACTGCCCGCCCACCGGCTCCGGGAGCTCGGGGGCCTCGGAGGCCCCGGGGACCTCGGGGGCGCGGTGGCGAGATCCCTCACCGCGCCGGCCCCCGCCTGACCGGCCGCCCGGTCCCCGACTGACCCGAGGCCCGGATTCGGACTTCGAGTCCGGCCGGGGCCCCGGCCGCGGCCCCGGCCCCGATCCCGGTCAGTTCAGCAGGCGCCGCTGGATCAGCAGGCTGGGGCTGTCGACGGCCAGCTGCGGATAGGTGAGGTCGACCCGGCTCCCGCCCGCGGCGCCGGTGACCGGGCCGACCCAGCTGACGGTGACGTAGTGGCCCAGGGCACGGGCCTGCGCCCAGCCGTGCGAACCGTCGAAACCCTCGGGGGTGCCGGGGACGGGCCGGACGAACCCGCCGTCGCCGAGCGCCGCCACGAGCCTGTCCGCGGCGGCCGAGTCGGCCAGGTTGAAGATGACGAACTGCCCGGACACCCGGCCGTCCCGGGTCGCGTAGCGGGCGCGCAGTACCTGGGTGCAGCCGTCGACCGCCTGCTCGGCGCTCCCCCACACCGCCGAGGCGCAGTCGGTGAGCGTCTCGGTTCCCTGGCGTGCGAGCGTGGTGCCGCCCGCGGTCACCGACGCGGTGGGGAAGATCTCCGCGGCTGTCAGAGGGGCGGGGTCGACCGCGCGGGTGGCGATGGGGGCGTAGTGCGCCGTGGTCCTCTCGGCCCTGAAGGTGGCCGGGCGCTGGGCCTCCGCGCCGCCCCGCATCCACAGGAACGCCCCCGTCCCTGCGGCGACGGCGAGCACGACGGCGGCGACGATCCACTTGCGCATGACCGATGAGCCTACTGGGACCTGAGGCGTCACGCGGGATCAGCCGCCGGCTGGGCCGACCGCGACGACTCGCCGGAACACGGCCTTCTCCGCGCGGCGGACCGCCAGCGACAGGGAGACGAAGTCGTCTCTGGGGCCGGGTTCGGCGCCGTCCGCGCGCCCGATCCAGACCAGGCCCGCGTAGTGGCCCATGGCGTGGCCGCTGGCCTCGGTGTGACCGCCGGTGGGGAAGAGCGGCGTCCCGGACGGGACCTGCACCCAGCCGCCCCGGTAGGTGGCGTTCAGCGACTGGACCAGTCCGTCGGCGGACTCGGTGTCGCGCAGGTTCAGCAGGGTGTACTGGGCGACGTAACGGCCGTCCGCGCTGCGGTAGGTGCCCCGCAGCGCCTGGGTACAGCCGGCCTCGGCGAGCCGGTCGGCCAGCTCCTGACTCCAGATCACCGCCGAGCAGTCCGTGTCGAGTTTGGTGCCCGACAGCTTCAGCGTGACCCCGCCCTCCTTGAGGGTCTTCTCGCCGAAGACGTCCTTCGCGGTGAGCGGGGTCGGGTCGGCGTCGATGCGCGCGATGGGCGCGAACAACTTCGGCGAGACCCAGCCGCGGTAGGCGTCGGGCCTGGGCTGGGTGGAGATCGCCGCGGCGGTGGCCCGCTCGGGCACGAAGTCGTTGCCGATCGTGGAGATCGCGAAGGTGACGGCGACCGCGGCGACGAGCACGCCCGCGACGGACCCGACGATCACCAGCAGCCGCTGCTGGACCTGGCTCAGGCCCCACTCCTCCAGCTGGGGGATGTTCCAGTTCGGCGTCCTGGTCTGGGTACGGCGGCGCTTGCGGCCGGAGGGGGCCGAGGGATCGGGGGGACCGGGGGGGCCGGAGGGGGTGGTCGTCACGGCCCGCCTCCTCCGAGCAGGTGGCCGAGGCCGAAGGTCAGCGCCGCCGCGACCATGCCGACGACGAGCTGGCGCAGGCCGCTGTACCACCAGCTGCGCGCGGTGACCCTGGAGACCAGGGCGCCCGCCCCGAACAGCGCCAGGCAGGACAGGATCGCCGAGCCGACAAGGCTGGTGACCCCCAGCAGGTAGGGCAGGAGCGGCAGGATCGCGCCCACGCTGAAGGACAGGAACGAGGAGATCGCGGCGATCCTGGGCGAGGGCAGGTCGCCCGGGGTGACCCCGAGCTCGGCCCTGGCGTGCACCTCCAGCGCCTTGTCGGGGTTTCTGGAGATCTGCCTGGCCACCTCGGCCGCCAGTGCGGGATCGACGCCGCGCGACTCGTAGAGCAGGGCGAGCTCGCGCTGCTCGGCCTCCGGGTGGCGTTCGAGCTCGCGCCGCTCCACGTCGATCTCGGCGATCGCGAGTTCCCGCTGGCTGGCCACCGAGACGTATTCGCCCCCGGCCATGGAGAACGCGCCCGCCGCCAGCCCCGCCATTCCGGCCAGCACGATGACCCTGGTGCTGGCCGTACCGCCCGCGACACCGGCGATCAGCGCGAAGTTCGAGACGAGCCCGTCCATCGCTCCGAACACCGACGGCCGCAGCCATCCTCCGTTGACGTCACGGTGGGCGTGGTGAATCTCGGCGCGCCCAGCGGTCTCGCCGTCGTTCATCGTTTCTCTTTCTTTCCCCCCGGCACGGCTCACGCCGTGCCTCCCTCCACGGAGGTCCCGTGCCCGTCTCCGGCCGCCTTCGTCTCGGCCTCGTCCGCCTGGTCGGAGGAGTGGGCCGGATCGACCCGGTTCCCACCGGTCGCGGCGAAGGCCGACACCGCCTCCACCTTGCCATCCTCCGCGTCCGCGTCCCCGCCCCGCGCATCGGCCTCGTCGTCCTGGCCGGACGGGTGGGCGGGATCGGCCGTCTCCTCGGCGCCGGGGGCGGACTCGGGAGCCGCGCCGACCGACTCCTCGCCGGTCTTGTTCCTGGCGTACCAGAAGTAGACGAGCGCCGCGACGAACAGCACGATCGAGGTCCACTGGTTGAGCCGCAGGCCCAGGATGTGGTGGGCGCTGTCGATGCGCAGGCCCTCGATCCAGAACCGGCCGGCGGTGTATCCGGCGACGTAGAGGGCGAACACCCGGCCGTGCCGGAGCGCGAACCTGCTGCCCGCCCAGATCAGGACGAGGGCCAGGCCCAGGTCCCAGATCGATTCGTACAGGAACGTGGGGTGGTAGGTGAACGCGCCCGGCACCGTTCCCGGCTTGTCGGGGTCGATCTCCAGGCCCCACGGCAGGTCGGTCGGGCTGCCGAACAGCTCCTGGTTGAAGTAGTTGCCCCACCGGCCGATGGCCTGGGCGACCGCGATGCCGGGGGCCACGGTGTCGGCCACCGCGGACAGGGAGATCCCCCGGTTGCGGCAGCCGAACCACACGCCCAGGGCTCCGAGCGCGACGGCCCCCCAGATGCCCAGCCCGCCGTTCCAGATGTACAGCGCCTCGATCGGCGTGTGGGGGGCGTCCGGCCCGAAGTAGAGCTGCCAGTCGGTGATGACGTGGTAGAGGCGCCCGCCGACCAGCCCGAACGGCACCGCCCAGACGGCGAGGTCCACGATCGTGCCCGGCGCGCCGCCGCGGGCACGCCAGCGGCGTTCGCCGATGATGACGGCGACGACGACGCCCAGCACGATGCACAGTGCATAGGCCCTGATGGGAATTACACCGAGGTACCACACCCCTTGGGAGGGGCTGGGAATCGAGGCGAGGGGCATGTCAGGTGACGTTACCGTGTCGCGGGCTACTTGGCGGCATCGAGAACGGCCTTGCGGAGACTGCCGGGGTTGAACGCGACCTCACCGCTGATCTCGGTACCGTTGATCTTCAATGTCGGAGTGCCGCTGAGCTGGGCCGACTGCAGGGTCTTGGTGCTGTAGTCGGCCTGCTCGGCCGCCTTCTGCTGACCGGTCACGCACGTGGCGAATCCGGGCGCGGTGACCCCCGCCTCCTCACCCCAGGAGACCATGTCCTCGGTCTTGAAACCCTCGACGGTCTCGGGGGGCTGCTCCTTGAACAGCCTGTCGTGGAACCTGCTCCACGCGGCGCCTCCGGGAATGCAGCGGACGGCGGCCCCCGCGCGCAGGGAGTTGCCCCGGGTGATGCCGCCGTTCGCCTCCGGCGAGAAGATCGTGATCGGGTGGTAGACCACCTTGACCTTGCCCTCGGCCGCCAGATTCTTGATCGTGGCCCCGCTGGTCTCCTCCATCGCCTTGCAGGCGGGGCACTGGAAGTCCTCGTAGACGTCCAGCACCGGCTTCTCGACGCCCGCGACGGACATCACGAAGGAGCCGTCGGGGGAGGCGGTGATCGGTGCGAGCGCCTGGGTGACCTCCTCGGGTCTGCTGGCGACGGCGGCGTACCACCAGCCGGCTCCGACGGCGCCGAGCGCGATGATCGACACAGCGATGATCGTGGCGATTCGCCTGAGCCGGTCCTTCTGCCGCTGCTCCTCGCGCTGCGCCCTGATCCGGTCACGCACCGACTGATCCCGCGCTGCCTTGCCCATCGGTGGTCCTCCTATTCGCGTGGCTCCTCGTCCTCGTCGTCGCCTGCGATGTCGTCGTACGGCTCCCGCTCCGGAGCCAGCCCGAGCGCGGAGTCCAGTGCGAGCCGCCCCGGCGCGAACCAGGTGACGACCACGCCGAGGACGAACAGGCCCGAGTCCCGCAGGATGTCGATGAGGTAGTCGGGCTCGACCCCCGGCCCGAGCCGGCCGCCGCCGCCGAAGCAACCGCAGTCGATGCGCAGCCCGCGCGCCCACACCGAGGCGATGCCGATGACGAACGCCAGCATGAGCGACACGGTGATGACACCCGCGACACGGGTGAGCAGCCCCACAACCAGCAACACCCCTATGACGATCTCCAGGATGGGCAGGCCGTAGCCGACCACCGCGGCGAGCGAGTCCGGAAGCAGTTCGTATGCCTTGACCGACTGAACGGAGAGCACGGGGGTGCCGATCTTGCCCCAACCCGCGACGATCAGCACTCCAGCCAGCACGAACCGTGAGGCGGTCGTTACCCAGGGTAGCGTCGAACGGGTGGTGCGCGACCTCGGAGGGGCCTGCTTTTCAGAAGTCACGAGCATCAGGGTCTCCCATTCCAAGCCTCCGTCGTTGCCGATCTGAATGGATACGCACGTTCCCTGAGGGAACCTCACCAGGTGCCGGATAAGCGTTGAATAAAGCAATCCGCAGGGCGAAAAGCCCAGGAATGACCGCTTCCGGAACCTTGCCGGAAACAGGCCGGGCCCCTGCGAACTGGGAAATCGTAGCGAAGCACTGTGCGCGGCGTCCCCGGATCGGCGCCAGGGCGTCCAGGCCGGACGGAACAGAAGATGCGTGCGCTCTCGGCGCGGCGGACTGTTCTCAGAGTACGCCCGGAGCTGGGACGGGGTCCGCCGCGACCTCCGCACGCCACGGATTCGGCAGTGCTCCGGACGGCGCCCCGGACGGCGCCCCGCACGGCGGCCGGGACGGCTGCCGGGGAGACGGCCGGGAGACGCGCCCCGCCGTCTCACGCGGGGCGGCGAAATGCCGTACCGGACGCTCTCTCCCACCGTCGCGGGGCGCGGTACACCGGATATTCCGCCGTAATCCAAACACCCAAATATGGGCGAATAACGGCAAGTTCCTTAAGTTATCCACACTTAGCTATGCGGATGACAGGGAACGGCAAATAATTAGACGGCAAAGAAAAGTGCGGCCGTCCCGCGGGACGGCCGCACTCGATGACAGGGCTCCTCACACCGGAGGCGGGCCCGGCGGGCGGTCAGCCGCGCACGCCCGCCGCCAGCTCGGCGCCCAGCTCGCGCACCGCCGCAAGGCCCGAGGCCTCGTCCGGCGCGTCCAGAAGGCGGCGGATGAACGCCGAGCCCACGATGACGCCGTCGGCGTAGCGGGCCACCTCGGCGGCCTGCCCGCCGGTGCCGACGCCGAGGCCGACGCAGACCGGCAGCTCGGTCTGCAGGCGGGTCCGCTCGACCAGGCCCTCGGCGGCCCCGCTGACCGAATCGCGGGCACCGGTGACGCCCATCAGCGAGGCGGCGTAGACGAAGCCGGTGCAGCACTCGGCGACGGCCCTGATCCGCGGCTCGGGCGAGCTCGGCGCGACCAGGAAGACCGTGTCGATCCGGGCCTCCTTGCTGGCCTCGCGCCAGGGACCCGCCTCCTCGGGGGTCAGGTCGGGGGTGATGGTGCCCACCCCGCCCGCGTTCGCCAGGTCGCGGGCGAACCGGTCGGCGCCGTAGCGGTCGATCGGGTTCCAGTAGGTCATGACCAGCGTGGCCGCGCCGGTTTTGGCCACGCCCTCGACCGTGCGCAGCACGTCGGCGATGCGGGTGCCGTTGGTCAGCGACCGGTGCACGGCGTCCTGGATCGTCGGGCCGTCCATGAGCGGATCGGAGTACGGCAGGCCGATCTCGATCACATCGCAGCCCGCCTCGACCATGGCGGTGGCGGCCGCGATCGCGCCGTCCTTCGTGGGGAACCCGGCGGGCAGGTATCCGATGAGGGCGGCGCGGTCGTCCGCCTTCGCCTTGGCGAACACCGTCTGAAGAGTCGTCATCGTTGGTTCCGTTGCGGTTTGTGGCCTCCGTCCCCTCCGGTGCACCGGAGGGGAAGCAAGTCGGTCGTCAGAGGTTGAAGTACTTCATCGCGGTGCCCATGTCCTTGTCGCCCCGGCCCGAGAGGTTGACCAGGATGGTCGCCTCGGGGCCCAGCTCACGGCCGAGCTTGAGGGCTCCGGCGAGCGCGTGCGAGGACTCGATCGCCGGGATGATGCCCTCGGTGCGGGCCAGCAGCGCGAAGGCGTCCATGGCCTCGGCGTCGGTGATGCCGTGGTAGGAGGCGCGCCCGGTGTCCTTGAGCCAGGCGTGCTCGGGGCCGACACCGGGATAGTCGAGCCCCGCGGAGATCGAGTGGGACTCGATCGTCTGGCCCTCCTCGTCCTGCAGCACGTAGGTGCGCGAGCCGTGCAGGACCCCGATCGAGCCCTCGGTGAGGGTGAGGGCGTGCTCGCCGGTCTCCCGGCCCCGGCCGCCCGCCTCGTAGCCGTGCAGCTGGACGCTCTCGTCACCGAGGAAGGCGTGGAAGATGCCGATCGCGTTGGAGCCGCCGCCGACCGCCGCGGCGACCGCGTCGGGGAGCCTTCCGGTGAGTTCCAGCATCTGGCGGCGGGCCTCGACGCCGATGATGCGGGCGAAGTCGCGGACGATCTCCGGGAACGGGTGCGGCCCGGCGATGGTGCCGAACAGGTAGTGCGTGTGGTCGACGTTGGCCACCCAGTCGCGGAAGGCCTCGTTGATGGCGTCCTTGAGGGTCTGGCTGCCGTTGGTGACCGGGACGACGGTGGCGCCGAGCAGCTTCATGCGGGCCACGTTGAGCGCCTGGCGCTCGCAGTCGACGGCCCCCATGTAGATCACGCACTCCAGGCCCATCAGGGCCGCGGCGGTCGCGGTCGCGACACCGTGCTGGCCCGCGCCCGTCTCGGCGATCACCCGGGTCTTGCCGAGTCGCTTGGTGAGCAGCGCCTGGCCGAGCACGTTGTTGATCTTGTGTGCGCCGGTGTGGGTCAGATCCTCGCGCTTCAGCACGATCCGGGCGCCGCCCGCCTGCTCGGAGAAACGCGACACCTCGGTGAGCGTGGTCGGCCGCCCGGCGTAAGTCCGCAGCAGGTGGTGGAACTCACGGAGGAACTCGATGTCGTTGCGGGCCTTCTCGTATTCGGCCGCGACCTCGTCAAGCGCCGGAATGAGGGCCTCGGGCACATAACGGCCACCAAAAACGCCGAACTTGCCATGAATGTCCGGATCGTTGCCGTAAATGCCGTTTCCTGCGAGGTCGGCGGGAGTGAGAAGAATTTCGTCTGCCACTGCTTACTGCCCCTCAGGTCGGGATGCGGGGTGGGCACCGGCGGTCACCAGGTCGACCACCGCGGCCCGCGGGTCCTTACCGGTGACCAGACTCTCGCCGACCAGGACGGCGTCGGCGCCGGCCCTGGCGTAGGCGAGCAGGTCGTGGGGGCCGCGCACGCCCGACTCGGCGATCTTGATGACGCCCTCCGGGATCTTCGGGGCGAGCTTGGCGAACACGTCCCGGTCCACCTCGAGGGTCTTGAGGTTGCGCGCGTTGACACCGATGATCTTCGCTCCGGCCGCGAGCGCCCGGTCGAGCTCCTCCTCGGTGTGCACCTCGACCAGCGGGGCCAGCCCGATCGACTCGGCCCGCTCGATGAGCGAGACCAGGGCGTTCTGCTCCAGCGCGGCCACGATCAGCAGCACGAGGTCGGCACCGTAGGCGCGGGCTTCCCACAGCTGGTAGGAGGTGACGACGAAGTCCTTGCGCAGCACCGGGATGTCGACCACGGCGCGCACGGCGGCCAGGTCGTCGAGGCTGCCGCCGAAGCGGCGCCGCTCGGTCAGCACGCTGATGACATGCGCGCCGCCGGACTCGTAGTCACCGGCGAGCGCCGCGGGGTCGGCGATCGCGGCCAGCGCTCCCTTGGACGGGCTGGACCGCTTCACCTCGGCGATGACCGCCACCTGGTCGCCGCCGAGGGCGGCGTAGGCGTCGCGAGGCGCGGGCGCCCGCCGGGCGCGCTCCTTGAGCTCGGCCAGCGACACCGCGGCCTGCCGATCGGCCAGGTCGGCGCGGACGCCTTCGAGGATCTCCTCCAGCACGCTCACTTGTCCTCCTCGCGAAACTCGGAGGTCACGCTCGCGAACGCTGCCACACGCATGGTCCGCTCGCTCCACTCGCTCACGAGTAAGGCCCCTCCCGATCGATTGCCCTTGTCCCGCCGATGCTATCGGCCTTGCCGGGGTCACCCCGCCACCGGGTGACGCCTATAGGTGACTAGGGGGCCAAGAATTCCCCAAATGGAACATTTCGAACTATCCAGAAAACGATCATTAAAGCAAGAAATGTCCACACATAGGAAGGATGTATGGATTTTCCGGCGGACGGTCTGCCCTGCCAGGAAAACAGCGCCCAGCGTCCCCACAACAGCACGGCGACCGGAATCAGGATCACGACGAACGGGTTCAGCCCGAGCGCCGCGCCGAGATCACCGTGGGTGAGCGCGTGCACGGCCCGCAGCCCCCCGCAGCCCGGACAGTAGAGCCCGGTGAGCATCAGGAACGGGCACGTGGGATAGTGCCCGGGCTCGTTGGGGTCGACCAGGCCCACGTAGACGACCGCGGCGCCCGCGGCCAGGGCGGCGGCGAGCGGTCCCAGCACGGCCCGCACCCGCGGCCCCCGCGCCGTCACGGTCCTTCCGGTCACCATCGGCCCGCCCGAAACCCCTCTGTCGGTGACGAGTGTCACCAGCCACGATACTCAAAGCGGGACCGGATGACCGGGAGCAACCCGTCACCCGGGGGACGTCGGCGCCGGTGGCCGGGGCTCAGGATCCGTAGCTCGAGTAGCTCGAACCCGCGATGACGCCGATCGCGACCAGCCAGGCCAGGACGGCCAGCCAGCAGAGCACCCCGAAGTAGGACATGATCAGGCCGGCGATCGCCATACCGCGTCCCTCCTCGCCGGTGCGCTTGATCTGGTTCAGCGAGATGTGGCCGAGCACGATGCCCACGATCGAGGTGAGACCGCACACGAAGAGCCCGGCGATGCCCAGGATCAGGGTCGCGATGGCCATGCCGTTGTTGCCGCGCGGCGGCTGCGCGCCGTAGCCATAGGGATCGTAGCCACCACCGGGCGGCGTACCGTACCCGCCCGGAGGTCCGTAGCCACCCTGCGGGGGGCCGTACCCGCCGGGCTGGTTCCCATAGCTCATGAATGACTCCCCTTTGAACAGGTTGCGGGCGAGATCCTAGCGAAATCAGGTCTTTCCCGAGCGGCCGTGCCGAGGTCGTGGGCAAGTTGTGACCGGGCGGGGAACCCCGGGTCAGCGCCCGTCGCGGCCTTCGCGGCCTTCGCGCCGTCCCGCCGCCGGGCTCCCGGCCTCACCACTGGTCTCGGGGCCCGTCTCGGGGCCCGTCTCGGGGTCCGTCTCGGGGTCCGTCTCGGGGTCCGTCTCGGGGTCCGTCTCGGGGTCCGTCTCGGGGTCCGTCTCGGGATCGAGCGTGGGGTCGGCGCCCACGTCGATCGCGTCCCACAGCTCCCGGTCGGTCGGGGTGCCGCGGGCGGGGACGCGGCCCGCGCCCCCGGAGCCCGTGCCGTGACGGTCGTAGCGCTCCGACATGCCGGGCCAGCGGCCGCCCCTGACTGCGGCGACCACTCCCCCGGCGAGCAGGACGATCCCGCCGGCGGCGGCGACCAGCGGCCAGGCCGCGGTGGCGATCCGCAGGTTGTCGGCCGTACCGGCGGCCATGGGCGCGTGCTCGGCCGCGACGGCCAGTCCGGCGTCCGACCAGCCTCCGCTCAGCGCCCCGGCGATCACGCCCGCCCCGCAGAGCGCCATCACGACGCCGACGACCCTGCGCCACACCCCCTTGGTCGCGAGCACCGCGACCACCGCGGCCAGGGCCGCCCAGGCCGCGGGCCCCAGCGCCGGCACCAGCTCCGCGGCGGGGACCGGCACGGTACGCGTGCCGTACGTCACGGTGACCCAGTCACGCCCGGCGGCCAGCAGCACGAGCCCGGCGCCCGCCGCGCAGGCGACCACCCAGGTCCACAGCGCCCGCCTGGCCGTCACGCGGAGGTCACCTCCAGTGAGCCCGCGTCGAAGCAGGTCCGGTCGCCGGTGTGGCAGGCGGCGCCCACCTGGTCGACCTTGAGCAGGATCGTGTCGCCGTCGCAGTCGAGGGAGACGGACTTGACGTGCTGGACGTGACCGGAGGTGTCGCCCTTCACCCAGTAGGCCTCGCGGCTGCGCGACCAGTAGGTGGCACGGCCCGTGGTGAGCGTGCGGTGCAGCGCCTCGTCGTCCATCCAGGCGAGCATCAGCACCTCACCGGTGTCGTACTGCTGGGCCACGGCGGGCACCAGCCCGTCCGCGGTGCGCTTCAGCCGGGCGGCGATGTCGGGGTCAAGGGACATGCGGTAATTGTGCCGCAACCAGGTGGAGGGGTGGCATCCGGCATGGCCGGCCCGCCGGCCCGCCGGGTCACCGCTCCCACCGGCACCGGCGGAAACGGGACGGCGCGGAACGGCACAGGGCGGTCCGGCACAGGGCGGTCCGGCACAGGGCGGTCCGGCACGGCCCGGGACGGTCCAGAACGGCCCGGGACGGCCTGGGACCTCCTTAATTGACTCAGGACACTCCAGGACAGCACGGGATGATTCGGGGCGCCCCGGGACGGGGGGACGAGCGGGGTCAGCGTGTGCGGTCGTCGTCGAACAGGTCGGCCGCGTGAACGACGATCTTGGGGTCGGGCTCGCCGACGATCTCCCAGTCCTTGTTGGTGTAGTCGAACCGGCTCAGGAGGTGGCGCATGGCCTCCACCCTGGCCCGCTTCTTGTCATTGCTCTTGATCACCGTCCACGGCGCCGCCTCCGTGTCGGTGTGCAGGAACATGTCCTCCTTGGCCTGGGTGTACTCGTCCCACTTGTCCAGTGACTCCAGGTCCATGGGCGACAGCTTCCACTGCCGCACCGGGTCCACCTGGCGGATGATGAAACGGGTGCGCTGCTCGGAGCGGGAGACGGAGAACCAGAACTTCACCAGGTGGATGCCGTCGCGGACGAGCATGCGCTCGAACGCGGGGGCCTGCTCCATGAACTCCATGTACTCCTCGGGCGTGGCGAAGCCCATCACGCGCTCGACCCCGGCGCGGTTGTACCAGGAGCGGTCGAAGAAGACCATCTCCCCCGCGGCGGGCAGGTGGGAGATGTAGCGCTGGAAGTACCACTGGGTGCTCTCGCGCTCGCTCGGCTTCTCCAGCGCGACGACGCCGGCCCCGCGCGGGTTGAGGTGCTCCATGAAGCGCTTGATCGTGCCGCCCTTGCCCGCCGCGTCGCGCCCCTCGAACAGGACCACCAGCCGGCCGCCGGTGTCCTTGGTCCAGTACTGGAGTTTGAGCAGCTCGATCTGGAGCAGCCGTTTGGTCCGGTCGTACTCCGCGCGGTCCATGCGTTCCCCGTAGGGATACTTCTCCCGCCAGGTGTCCACGGGGGTGCCGTCCAGCCGTACCAGTACGGGGTCGTCGTCATCGTCGTCCAGAACCCGCAGGTTCGGCAGGTCGTCGAGCAGGTCGCTGTGGGCCACGGCGGAACGCACGTCGAGCACGGGATAACGCCGCCCGTGCTTGGGCTCGTCGCCCAGTAGATCGGTCATGGACTTCCCTTCCCCGAGGGCAGAACTTCGCGCTCGCGGCTGCCACTACCTCTATGTCAGCACGTTAATCGCTGTCTTGGGGCATCCAACAGCTCTTGTCATGACATGTCGGTCAGAGTTCACCCATCCACTGTGGTCATGACAAAAACCTACTAAACCAGTAGGTCTTGACGGAATTGGCGGCCTGTGTTGAAGTGAGGCCATGCAGGCCGAGTTCCCCCCGGCGATCCGCGGCCACATCGCGCCGTGCCGCGCGTCGTCCCCTTCGTGTCGTCGCTGACACCGCGCCCCGCAGCGGCACGCCCGCCGCGCCGCCCTGCCCGGGCGGCCCTCTCGCCCAGACGACCTGCCAGAAAGGCTTCAGCCATGCCCGTCGAGTTCTTAGGCATCGGTGGCACCGACGACGGATCGGAGACGACACCGCGCTCGGGGCCCGCGTTCGACAAACAGTTCACGCTACGGCTGGCACGGGCGCACCAGGAGCACGGCTGGGACCGGGTCCTGTTCGCCCACCGCTCGGCGGCGCCCGATCCCGCCCAGGTGGCGGCCTACGTCGCCGCGCGGGTCGAGGAGCTGGGGATCGTGCTGGCCCACCGGCCCAACGTGTCCCACCCGACGTTCGCCCTGAGGACCTTCGCGACGCTCGACCAGATCAGCGACGGCCGGCTGACCGTGCACTTCGTCAACGGGGGCGACACCCACGAGCAGGGCCGGGAGGGCGACTTCCTGACCAAGGACCGGCGCCACTCGCGCACCAGGGAGTACATCCAGATCGTCAAGAGGGGCTGGACGTCCACGACCCCCTTCTCCCACGAGGGGGAGCACTACCGGTTCGAGGACTTCCGGTCCGACGTCTTCCCCGTACAGCGGCCGCGGCCCCAGGTGTCCTTCGGCGGCTCCTCCCCCACGGCCTACGCGACCGGCGGCGCGGAGGCGGACGTCTACTGCCTGTGGGGCGAGCCGCTGGCCCAGACCGCCGAGCAGATCGCCGCGGTCAGGAGCGCGGCGCTGGCGGCCGGGCGCAGCGTGCTGCCCCGCTTCCAGGTGGCGTTCCGGCCCGTCATCGCGCCGACCGAGGAACTGGCCTGGGACAGGGCCCACCGCACGCTGGAGGCCGTCAAGGCGGCCAAGGCCGGTGCCGCCCCGGTACGGCGCCCGCCCGCGGGCGGCTCCCCGGAGAACCCCGGATCCCGGCGGCCCCTCGAGGCCGCCGCCCGGGGCGACCGGTACGACCGCGCGCTGTGGACCCCCACCGCGGCGGCCATCGGCGGCGCGGGCGACTCGACCGCCCTGGTCGGCACGCCGGAGACCGTGGCCCAGGCGCTGCTCGACTACTACGACCTCGGTGTGGAGATCATCTCCGCGCGCGGCCACGACCCGCTGACCGACGCCGTCGACTTCGGCCGCCACGTCATCCCCATCGTCCGCGAGGAGGTCGCCAAACGAGATCGCGAACGTGAGGCGGCCGAGGCCCCGCGACGCCCCGTGAGCACCCTGGCCGCGCGATGAGCCGCCCCTCGGTCGAAGTCCCGGCCCCCCGCTCCGAGCTCCTCGACGGCCCCGGCGCGCCCGTGGACGGCGCCGCGCCGCCGCCCGTGCCGAAGGTGGTCACCACCAAGCATCCCGGCCGGTGGGTGGCCGCGGCCGCCGTCGGCGTGCTGCTCGCCATGGCGGCCAGCGCGCTGATCACCAACCCCGCCTGGGACTGGGGCGTCGTCGGGGAGTACCTGTTCGCGCCCTCGGTGCTGCGCGCGGTCCTGTTCACACTGCAGCTGACCGGGATGGGAATCGTCTTCGGCTTCCTGCTGGGCACCGTGCTCGCGATCATGCGGCTGTCGAGGAACCCGCTGCTGTCGTCGGTCGCCTGGGGCTACATCGCGCTGTTCCGGTCGATCCCGCTCATCCTGCAGCTGCTGTTCTGGTACAACCTGGCCCTGCTGTACCAGAGGATCTCCTTCGGCGTGCCGTTCGGCCCGGCGTTCTTCGACATCGGGACCATGGAACTGATCGGCCCGGTCACCGCCGCCGTCCTCGGGCTCTCGCTCCACCAGGCCGCCTACTGCGGCGAGATCGTCAGGGCCGGGCTGCTCTCGGTGGACCCCGGCCAGCGCGAGGCCGCGGCGGCGCTCGGCATCCCCTGGGCGAGGCAGCTGTTCCGGATCATCCTCCCGCAGGCGATGCGGTCGATCGTGCCCACCGCGGGCAACGAGATCATCGGCCTGGTCAAGGGCACCTCGGTGGTCTACATCATGGCTCTGCCCGAGCTCTTCTACCAGGTCCAGGTGATCTACAGCCGCAACGGCAGGGTCATCGCGCTGCTGCTGGTCGCGACCATCTGGTACCTGGCCATCACCTCGGTGCTGTCCGTCGCGCAGCACTACGTCGAACGCCACTACGCGAAGGGCCGCGCATGAGCACCGCGATGGTCGAGCTCAGGGACGTGCACAAGAGCTTCGGCTCGCTGGAGGTCCTGCGCGGTGTCGACCTGCGGGTCGCCCCCGGCGAGGTCACGGTGATCCTCGGCCCCTCGGGCTCGGGCAAGTCGACCCTGCTGCGCACCGTCAACCACCTGGAGAAGGTGGACAGGGGATCGGTGCTCGTGGACGGCGAACTGGTCGGTTACCGCCGCTCCGGCGACAGGCTGTACGAGCTGCGCGAGCGCGAGATCCTCCGGCAGCGGACCCTGATCGGGTTCGTCTTCCAGAGCTTCAACCTCTTCCCGCACCTGACCTCGCTGGAGAACGTCGTCGAGGCGCCGGTCTCGGCGCAGCGCCGGCCCAGGGCCGAGGTCCGGGAGCAGGCGCTGCGGCTGCTCGACCGGGTCGGGCTCCTCGACAAGAAGGACGCCTACCCCCGCCAGCTGTCCGGCGGCCAGCAGCAGCGGGTCGCCATCGCCCGCGCGCTGGCCCTGGAGCCGAAGGTCATCCTCTTCGACGAGCCGACCTCGGCGCTGGATCCCGAGCTGGTCGGCGAGGTGCTCGACGTGGTGAAGGACCTCGCCGGCAGCGGCACCACCATGATCGTCGTCACCCACGAGGTCGGGTTCGCCCGCGAGGTGGCCGACACCGTCGTCTTCATGGACGGCGGACGCGTCGTCGAGCAGGGACCGCCCGCCCAGGTCCTCGACTCCCCCCGCCACGAGCGGACCCGCACCTTCCTCAGCAAGGTCCTCTAGCCCCCTGGCACCCCCGGCCCCGGACACCCCGAGCAGGACCCCCACATCCCCTTTCGCACGGTTCATCGGAAATTAGGACTGAAATGTCGCTCCTCTCCAGACTGACCCCCGCTCTCATCGCCCTACCGCTCCTGCTCACCGCCTGCGGCGGCACCGGGACGCCCCCGGCCGGTTCCGGGACCGGCGCCAAGACCACCGAGAAGGCGGCGGCTCCGGCGGCGCCCGGCGGCGCGAAGATCAACACCTCCCCCGAGCAGAACCGGGTGCGCGCCGACAAGGTGGACACGATCGCCGCCGAGGTGCCCGAGGCGATCCGCTCGAAGGGCGAGCTCTACGTCGGCCTCAACGCCGACGGCGGCACCCCGCCGCTGTCCTTCCTCGCCGACGACGACACCACCCCGATCGGCGTCGAGACCGACATCGCCCACCTCGTCGCCGACGTCCTCGGGCTGAGGGTCAAGCAGGAGAACACCTCCTGGGAGAACCTGTTCCTGGCGACGAGGTCCGGCAAGTACGACGTGGCCTTCAGCAACGTCACGGTGACCGAGGAGCGCAAGGACATCTACGACTTCGCCACCTACCGGGTCGACCAGCTCGCCTGGCAGACGGCGAAGAACAGCCCGATCACCCAGATCAGGCAGGCCTCCGACATCGCCGGGCACACGGTCGGGGTCGGCTCGGGCACCAACCAGGAGAAGATCCTGCTCGAGTGGGACGCGCAGAACCAGAAGGCCGGTCTCAAGCCCGCGCAGATCCAGAACTACCAGAAGTACACCGACGTGCTGCTCTCGCTGAAGTCCGGGCGCATCGAGGCCTACTTCGGCCCCAACCCGTCCCTCTCCTACCAGGCGGCCATCACCGGTGACACGAAGATCGTCGGAACGGTCTCGGGCGGCGGCGCCTCCCTCCAGGGCCTGATCGCGGCCATGACCAAGAAGGACAGCGGGCTCGTCAAGCCTGTCAGCGACGCGCTCAACGCGGTCATCAAGAACGGCAAGTACGCCGAGGTGCTCAACCGCTGGGGCCTGGCCAACGAGGCCGTCTCCGAGTCGCAGATCAACCCGCCCGGCCTGCCGAGGCAGGCGAAGTGACCGTCGACTCCGTCGAGGTACGACACGTCACGGTCCGCGACCCCGAGGTCAGGCCGCTCCTGGCGGACCTGCACGTGGAGTACACCAGCCGCTACGGCCCCAACGAGGAGCTCAGCCGCTATCCCGACGACGACTTCTCCCCCGTCAGGGGAGGCGCGTTCCTGATCCTCGTCGAGAACGGGGAGACCGTCGCCGGCGGCGCGTTCCGCCGCTACGACGAGCGGACCGCCGAGCTGAAGCGGATCTGGACCCACCCCGGCCACCGGCGGCGCGGGCTCGGTGCCGCCGTGGTGCGCGAGCTGGAGCTGGAGGCCGTACGGCAGGGCTACCGCAGGATCTACCTGACGACCGGCCCCCGCCAGCCCGAGGCCTCGGGTCTCTACCTGGCCACCGGTTACACCCCGCTCTACGACCTGCGGGCCGCCCCCGAGACGGTCGGCCCGCACCCCTTCGAGAAGAACCTCTGACCCGCCCGTCCGCTCCCGTCCCTAGGAGCGGGCGGCGGAGACCCAGGAGGCGTGCAGGTCGGCGTAGACGCCCGGCTCGGCGACGAGGTCGGCGTGCGGGCCGCGCTGGACGACGCGGCCCCGCTCGAAGACCAGCACCTCGTCGGCCGCCTCGGCGGTGGACAGGCGGTGGGCGATGGAGATGGCGGTACGGCCCCGCGTGACCCCCTCCAGCGCGCGGGCCAGCCGTACCTCGGTCGCCGGGTCGACCGCGGAGGTCGCCTCGTCGAGCAGGAGGAGGTCGGGGTCGGCCAGGTAGGCGCGGACCAGGGCGACGAGCTGGCGCTCCCCCGCCGACAGCGACTCCCCGCGCTGGCCGACCCCGGTGGCCAGGCCCGCGGGCAGGCCGTCCAGCCAGTCGGCGAGTCCCAGCTCGGTCAAGGCCAGCAGGATCTCCGGCGCGGTCGCCGACGGGCGGCCGAAGCGGATGTTCTCCTCCAGGGTGCCGTCGAACAGGAAGCCGTCCTGGGGCACCATGACGATCCGTTCACGCAGCGAGGAGAAACGGATCCCGCGCAAGTCCTCGCCGTCGACGACGACCCGGCCGGTGACCGGGTCCATCAGGCGGGTGAGGAGCTTGGCGAAGGTCGTCTTGCCCGAGCCGGTCTCCCCGACCACCGCGATCCGCGAGCGCGGCGGGATGTGCACCGAGACCTCGCTCAGCACCGGCGCGCCGCCGGGGTAGGCGAACCCGACGTCCTCGAAGGAGACGGAGATGGGGCCGCGCGGCAGTTCGACGCCCTCGTGGCCGGGGTCGGCGACGTCGGGCGGGGTGTCGAGGACGCCGAGGACGCGGCGCCAGCCGGCCACGGCGTTCTGCGCCTCGTTGAGCACCTCGGTGGCGATCTGCATGGGCGAGATGAACAGCGTGATCAGGAACAGGAAGGCGATCAGGCGTCCGGCGGTGATGTCGCCCGCGACGCCCAGGCGCACGCCGAGCAGCACGACCGCGGTGAGCGCCACCGCGGCGACGATGTCGGTCAGCGGGAAGATCGTGGCGACGATCCGCTGGGTGCGGGCCTGCGCGGCCTTGTTGGCCTCGATCGCCACGTCCAGCCGCTCCGCTGTGCGGGCCTCGGAGCCGTGGGCCCGGATCACCGCGGCGCCCACGACCGACTCGCTGACGGCGGCGAGCATGTCGCCCGCGCGCTCGCGGACCTGCGTGTAGGCCCCCGACAGCCACCGCTGGAAGCGCGGCAGCACGACCATGAGCGGCAGGAAGCACGCCCAGACCGTCAGGGCCAGCTGCCAGGAGTAGACGAACATCAGCACGGTGGTGACGAGGAGCTGCCCCAGGGCGATGATGATCGACAGCCCGCCCCACTGCATGAACGTGCTGATCTGGTCGACGTCGCCGGTGACCCTGGAGACGAGGGAGCCGCGCCGCTCGGCGTTCTGGGTGAGCACCGACAGGTCGTGCACGTGCCGGAACGCCCGGGTCCTGAGCGTGGCCAGGGAGGTCTCGGTCGCCTTGTACAGGCGCACGTTCATCAGGTAGGCGCACAGCGTGGTGAGGACCACGGCCGCCGCGCACAGCAGCACGGCCGCGCGGATGTAGGGCAGGTCGGGCACCGTGCCCTTGAGTCCCCGGTCGATGGTCTGCTGGACGGCGACCGGGACGATGACCTTGCCGATCGTCGCCAGCACGGCCAGCGCGAGCGTCCCGGCCAGCCCCCTGCGGAACTCCGGTGTGAGCGACAGGCCGTGCCGTACGGTGGCCAGCGCCGACCTGTCAACCCCGTGGAGCGAGCTCACGCGCTGACCTCTTCCTCTTCCTCGGCGCCGAGCGCCTCGCGCTCGGCCTCCTCGCGTTCGTATGCGGTGACCAGGTTGCGGTAGCCCTCGCAGCGGAGCAGCAGTTCCTCGTGGGCCCCCTGGTCGGCGACCCGGCCGTGTTCGAGGTAGACGACCTCGTCGGCCAGGGCGATGGTGGCCATCCGGTAGGCCACGACGACCACGGTGGAGGCCTGGGATGCGTCCCGCAGGCCCTGCAGGATCCGGGCCTCGACCTGCGGGTCGACGCTGGAGGTCGCGTCGTCCAGGACGAGCAGCCGGGGGCGGCGGACCAGGGCGCGGGCCAGGGCCAGCCGCTGGCGCTGGCCGCCCGACAGGGTCGCGCCGCGTTCGCCGACCTTGGTGCCGAGCCCGTCGGGCAGCGCGCTGACGAAGCCGTCGGCCTGGGCCAGGCGCAGCGCCGCCCAGACGGCCTCGTCACCGGCCCGCAGGCCGAGGGTGACGTTGCCGCGCACGGTGTCGTCGAACAGGAACGTCTGCTGCGGCACCAGCGCCACGGCCTCGCTGACGCCGCCCTTGGCGACCTCGCGCAGGTCGACGCCGTCCACGAGCACGGCCCCGGCCGTCGGGTCGACCAGGCGGACGAAGGTCTGGGTGAGGGTGGACTTGCCCGAGCCGGTCGGGCCGACCAGCGCGACCGTGCGGCCCGCCTCGAGCGTGAGGTCCACGCCGTGCAGGACCGGCGAGTCGCCGTAGGCGTAGTCCAGGTCGCGGACCTCCAGACGGGCGGGGGCGGGCCCAGGCAGCGTGGCGGTGCCGTACTCCATGGAGCCCGTCTGGTCGAGCACCGCCCGCACCCGCTCATAGCCGACGACGGCGCGGGGCAGCTCGGCCAGCACCCAGCCGAGGGCGCGGATGGGGAAGGCCAGCAGGGTGAACAGGTAGGCGACCTGGACCAGGACGCCCGCGTCGATCGCGCCGCTCTCCAGCCGTTCGGCGCCGACCAGCAGCACTGCGAGGACGCCCAGGGTCGGCAGCGCCTCCAGGACCGGGTCGAACAGGCCGCGGACCCGGCCGACGGCGATGTTGGCGTCGCGCAGCAGCCGGGCCTTGTCTCCGAACCTGGCGGTCTCCTCGTCCTCGCGGCCGAGGGTCTTGATGACCAGGGCGCCGTCGAAGCTCTCGTGCGCGATCTCGCTGACCTCGGCGCGCAGCTGCTGGGCTCGGGTGACCAGCGGGCTGAGCCTGCGCTGGTAGACGAAGTTGAGCACGGCGATCGCCGGGAAGATCAGGAAGCCGACGAGGGCGAGGACCGGGTCGGTGAACACCATCGCGACGGCGGCGGTGACCAGCATGACGACCACGCCCACCGCCATCGGCAGCGGGGCCAGCGGCGCCCAGGCCGCCTCGGCGTCGGCGCTGGCGTTGGACAGCAGCTGGCCCGTGGGGTGCCGGTGGTGCCAGGAGAGGGGCAGCCTGAGGTACTGGCGGGTGACGTCCCGCCGGGAGCCGGCCTGCATCCGGTACTGCATGACCCCGGCGAAGTAACGCCGCCCGGCGATGCCCAGCGCCTTGAACAGCGCGACGCCGAGGATGAGCACCGCGCTGAGCACGAGCGCGCCGGTGGTCACCTCGCCCGCGGCGAAGGAGGGCAGTACGAGGTTCTGGGTGGCCCAGCCCAGGGCCCACGCCGAGGCGACCGTCATGACACCGTAGACGCCACTGGCCAGAACCGCGACGGTGAAGACCGCCTTCTCTGCCCGGATGGCAACCCCGAGTACGCGGAGCCCCTGACGCATGACGGCGGAAGTCACCTTGCTCGCCACTCGGGGGGTGTCCTTTCAAAGAGGGATGTGTTGCTACTTATGTCACTATCACGCCAGATCAAGGAGTTATTCCCTGAGCCCCTCCTCCAAGGAGCACAACGACCGTCCGAAATCCTCCGGTAACAGGATGGTTAGGATGATCAGATGACATATGCCCGTGCCGAACGCGCCGCGCTCGCCGACCTCCTCGTCCGGCTCGGTCAGACGGCCCCGACGCTCTGCGAGGGCTGGACCACCTTCGATCTGGCCGCCCACCTCGTGCTGCGCGAGAGGCGCCTGGACGCCGCCGGCGGCATCGCGCTCAGGCCGCTGGCCCGATACACCGCCTCGGTCCAGGAGTCGCTGAAGGCCGGACACGGCTACGCGGGCCTGGTCGAGCTGGTCCGCACCGGCCCCGGCGGCCCCTACGGCCTCGTCCCCGGCCTGGACGAGGCCGTCAACACCCTGGAACTCTTCGTCCACCACGAGGACGTACGGCGCGCACAGCCGGGCTGGGAGCCGCGTGAGCTCCCCACCGGCCTCGACGAGATCCTCTGGAAGCGGCTGCGGCCCCTGGGACGCCTGACGCTGCGCCGATCGCCGGTCGGCGTGGTGCTGCACCGCATCGGCGGCGGCGTCGCGCTCGGCGGTCCCGCGGGCGGCCCGCGGGTCGAGGTGACCGGCCTCGCGGGCGAACTCCTGCTGTTCTGCTTCGGCCGCCAGCGCCACGCCAGGGTGGACGTCACCGGTGACGACCGGGACGTGGCCAGGCTGATGGGCGCGCGGCTGGGCGTCTGAGCCCCCTGCCCGTGAACCCCCTGCCCGCCCGCGCCCGGCCCGGGGATCAGGCGGCGCCCGGCCTCGGAGAGGACCGGGAGGCCGGAACGACCGGCGGGAGGTCCGCGCCCCGGACGAGGCCCCGGACGAGGCCCCGGACGAGGCCCCGGACGAGGCCCCGGACGGAGGCGGGAACGGGGACGGGGACGCCTATCCCAGGGACGTCAGCGGGGCGCGCGTGAGAGCCCTGCCCGCCCGGGTCGGATAACCGTGGTGGCCGAAGTCGCGCAGGCCTCCGCCCGCGCCGTACCAGGAGACGATCTCGGCGTCGAGCCGGGCCCGCTGCTCGATCACGTCGGCCACCGCCTTGCCGCACTCGCGGACCGTCTCGGTGCTCAGGTAGGGGAAGCCCGCCAGCAGGTCGAGGGTGACCGCCTCGTCGACCTCGTTCCCGTCGAGGCCCGGGTGCCCGGCGATCGGCCCGACGAAGTCTCCGGGCAGCCCCAGCTCGGCGCAGCGCAGCCGGAACAGCTCCGGGAGCTCCGGCTCGGGCTCCTTCATCGGGAAGAGCGTCGAGATCAGCGCCAGCGGGAAGTTGTAGGCGTACACGCCGAGCGAGGCCATGATCGCCATCGTCGCGGGCAGCGGCTGGGCCCGCAGCAGCCGCTCGCGGGGGACGCCGACCGCGAGCAGGGACCGCTCCAGCAGGCGGTCGCGGTCACGCTCGGTCATGTAGAGGCGCATCAGCTCCTCCCACGCCCGCAGCCCGAGGTCGTCGCGGGCCAGCGCCGGGGCCAGGGCTCGGGGGCACAGGTGGGTGATGTGCCAGTACTCGATCGCGTAGCCGATGAGCTGCTCGCGGGTCACGGTGCCCTCGGCGAGGGCCCGGAGCAGGGGACTGCCGACCTCGGTGTGCACCCTGCCGGCGAGGCGGCGCAGGTAGGCGTAGGCGCTGACGCCGCTCATCCCGTCCCGCGCCCCGCTCTCCGCCTCGGCGATCATGCCCTGCTCGTCGAGCGCGGCGAGCATCTCGTCGTACTCCTCGGGGCTGCCCGGGAACGCCGCGCCCAGCTCGGCGGCGCTCAGCCCGCCCTCGGCCAGCACGGTGACGAAGTCCTGGAAGCGCTGGGCCCGCCCCTCTCCGGGTTCGAACTCGACGAACCTGCGCCCGTCGAGGTAGGTGAACCCGATGCCGCCGTCCGCCGTGGGACCCGACCGTACGCCAGGCCGCAGCGAGGGCCGCTGGAAACCGGCGAAGTCGCTCATCATCTCTCCTGTCGGGATCTCGCCGCTCAGATCTCGGCGATGCGCAGCAGCGGGCGCCGGGGATCGGAGTAGTGCTCCAGGATGCCGTTGTAGAAGGCCGCGTAGGACTCCATGAACAGGTGCGCCTTGGCCAGCCAGCGCCGCTCGGTCTCCTCGTCGATCCCCGGCACCCGGGCGAACAGCTCCCGGCTGACGGATCCGTGGTCGTGGACGGCGTTGACCCTGGCGTGCGCGCGCATCGGCTCGACGAAGGCGGAGTCGAGGCCGGCCCTGTCACAGGCGGCCAGGAAGAGGTCGTAGGCGACGCTCCCCCCGGCGTCACGGTTGTCCGGATCCAGACGGCCCTCCAGCACGCCGACCGTGGCGACGAAGAACAGCGGGTCGGTCCGCGCCCACCAGGACAGCATCTTGATCAGGGCGGTGGTCGTCGGCAGCGGGCGGGCCGCCAGCAGGTCGTCGCGCGTGATGCCGAGCGGCCGGAAGGCACGGAGCACGATGTCGTCGTGGCGGTGCTCCTCCAGGTAGAAGTCGTTGAGCATCTCCCTGAGGTCGGCGCTCTCGGCCAGGGCGAGGACCGCGGAGTCGAACTCCTTCTCCCGGAACAGGAAGAACCAGTTCTCGAGCCCGAAGCCGAAGAAGACGTTGCGGTGCAGTTCCTCCGGGCGTTCCAGCATCTTCCGCCAGAACGGCCCGGCGAAGACCAGGTCCTCCAGGAGCCGGTTGAGGACCTCCTCCAGGCGCGACAGGACCGCCTGCCCGGAGGAGGCCGCCGGGGCGGCGCCGTCGTCGACCAGGCCCCAGACCACGGCGGGCTCGACGATCTCGCGCACCGCCTCACTGTCGAGGCCGGTCTCGCGCTCCAGGTCCTCGATCGTCCTGCTGCCGTCGAGCAGCTTGAGCAGGTCCAGGAAATCGTCCCTGCTCATGCCCTCCGGGGCTTCGACCTCCAGGACTCCGGAAGAGGTGTGCAATTCGGCCTCGCCCTTCTCTCCGATGCGCAATGATGCGCGCAGACAGGGCTTTACCGGAAGAAAGTTCACAGACACTGTCAATTCCCTTTGACGTCGGAGGGGAGCGCAGGCCGGGACGAGATGCGGGAGGAAGATCCGGCGCCGGGGACACCGTCCCCGGACGGTCGGTCACTTACAGGTGAACGACGGAAGGGCGCCGACCTTGGCACGATGCCTGATCCACATGGCACGCCCCCTCATCTCTCTGTCTCTCTGCGACAGCAAAGAAAGCTGCACAACCGTACATACTGATCGTTTTACAGATATGCAACGAACAGAGTCAGACCCTAAGGTCGTCACATACACGAGTCAAGTACGGCAATGCGCGTTGTCATGAATCGCTATCGCCCTGCGAATAAACGTGAAGCATCACTCAAAGTGATTTCTTCGGCGGCGGAAGGGGCCCGCCGGTACGGCACGCGCACCGGCGCCCCCTCCCACCCTCCGGACGAATGACGCCCCGCCACGATCACCGGGCGGGCCGCACGCGGCCGGGACGCGATCAGGACGGCCCCCCGGGCCCCGGCTCCTCGCAGGCGGGGTCCCGCAGGACCTCGCCGAGCAGCCGGGCCGAGACGTTGGCCTGCGCGACACGGCGCAGGGCGGCGACCAGCGCGTCCCCCAGGGAGGTTCCGACGACGACCACCTCGACCATCCGCTCCAGGTTCGGCTCCTCGGCCATGGAGGCGACGTCGGCCTCCGCGATCCGGGCCGCCGCCTCGGCGTACTCGTCGAGGCGGTCCAGGATGCCCCGGTAACCCAGCCCCTCGAGGGTGAGCAGCACCCCGGCCAGGGTCCGCATCGCGGGGCTGTCGGAGTCGTGCAGCCAGCCGTGCCGGGCGATCAGCTCCTCCGCCCCGCGCGTCGCGGCCGCCCACTCCTCGCCCTCCCCCGGCTCCCTCCTGGGCGTGATGGTCTTCTGGGCGTGGCCCAGCCGGTCGTGCAGGCTGTGCCGGGGGTCGTCGAGATGCCCGAGCAGGTCGCGGATGTCGGCGATCGACAGACCGGCGTAGTCGGCCATGGCCCGCACCAGCATGATCCGCCGAACGTGCTCCTGACCGTATCTCGCCTGGTTCGGGCTGGTCCGCTCGCCGCTGGGGAGCAGCCCCTCCCGCAGATAGAACTTGATCATCGGGACGGACACCCCCGTCACCCGGCTCAGGTCCGCCATCCGCACAACCGCCTCCTCTTGTGGTCAGCCTTCAGCTTAGCTATAGATAATAGATAAATCCGTTATCCGTGTGAAAGGTCCCCCTATGGCCCGCCGGCATCGCCCACTGCTCCTCCTGTCCGCGATCATGGCCGTCCTGACGATCATCTCGCTCGGCGGCGTCCTTCTTGACCATCGCGTTCTCGACGGCATGCCGATCTGGGCGAAACCCCTGAAGTTCACCGTCTCCTTCACGGTCTACGGCCTGACCTGGGCGTGGCTTCTCTCCCTGCGACACCGGGCGCCACGCTGGGGCTGGTGGCTGGGCACCGTGCTGGCGATCACGAGCGTGGTCGAGGTGGCGGTGATCATCGGCCAGGTCGTCCGCGGGCGGCGCAGTCACTTCAACGTCTCCACCCCCCTGGACTCCTCGCTCTTCGCCCTCATGGGCGCGACCATCACGATTCTCATGATCGCCAATCTGGTGGCGGCCGTCCTGGTGCTGCGCGAGCGCCAGGCCGACCCGGTCGGCACCTGGGCCATCCGCATCGGGCTGGTCGTCTCCGCCGCCGGCCTGGGCCTGGCCGCGCTGATGCTCCCGCCGACCGCCGCCCAGCTCGCCGACGTCGCCACCACGGTCGCCGGAGCCCACAGCGTCGGCGTCCCCGACGGCGGCCCCGGCCTGCCCCTGATCGGCTGGAGCACCACCGGCGGCGACCTGCGCGTCCCGCACTTCGTGGGCATGCACGCCCTGCAGGTCATGCCGCTGCTCGCCCTGCTCTCCAGGCGAATCCGTAACCAGGCCGTCCGCCTGCGCCTGGTGGTCATCGGCGGCGCCGGTTACGCCGGGCTCGTGGCCCTGGTGACCTGGCAGGCCCTGCGCGGCCAGCCGCTCCTGCGCCCCGACGGCCTCACGCTGGGCGCGGCGGGCCTGCTCATGCTGGGGGTCGCGGTCGCCGTACGGCTGACCCTGCGCGCCCCCGCACGCAGGTCCCCGCGCGTCGCCGCCACCGACGTCACCGCCGCGCCCGAGCCCGCCCCCGAACCCTCCGCCCTGGAGACGCGCTGAGGGGACTCACCCGCTGCTCACGGCACCGATCACGGCCCGCGCGGCCCCGCCGCCTCCCTAGCGCTACCGGTATATCTGTCAGTCAGGATTGGACATAATCGCCTCGCCACCGCACCATGGCGGAGGTGGTCCATGCCAATCCTGTGATCCGGCCATGGATTACCGGGGTACGAGAGGTATGATCATCAAAAATCCGGGAGCCACTCGGGCCGAAGATGCCAAAGATCCTTAAAATCCGGGTATAAACGGCTGGGACTGGAACAGCAGGAGGCCCCCCATGCAGGTCAAGAAGGTCGCCACCTACGTAGCGGTGGCGTTCGTGGCCTTTTATCTGTTCACCAGACCCGCCGATGCGGCGAACGCGGTGAACGGAGTCTTCGACGGGATCGTGAGGGGGGCAGACCAGTTGGCTCTGTTCTTCACACGAGTGCTGCGCTGACCGCCGGTGGGGGTTTGCCCCACCCCTGACATGTCTCACTCGGCGCTCCCGCCCGCCATACGCGGGAGCGCGTACCCCTCGTGACAGCGGATCACCGCTCGATGTGCTTCCACTCCCCCGCGGGACGTGTTACGCAGAGAGCATGGCAGATCGCTACGGTGTCACCGGGGTCCATCCGCTCGACCCTGCGGAGCGGCGCGTTCTCGAACGTACCGAGACGGAGGGCATCGAGCTGGTCCGTTTCCTGTACGCCGACCACGGTGGCGTGATCCGCGGCAAGGCCGTCTCGCGCTCCCGGCTGGCGGAACGGCTCGGCTCGGGCATCGGGCACACCGTGGCGATGATGGCGATGAACATGCTCGACCAGCTCCAGGAGGTCGAGCGGCTCGGGCCCGTCGGCGAGGTCCGCCTCGTCCCCGACCCGGCCACGTTCGTCGCCCTCCCCTACGCCCCGGGCGCGGCTGCCATGCTGGCGGATCTGCGCGAGCCCGACGGCTCCCCGTGGGCCGCCTGCCCGCGCACCTTCCTTCGCGAGGCCATCGCCGTCCTCGCGGACGAGGGACTCGCCGCGGTCGCCGCCTACGAACCCGAGTTCACCCTTGGCCGCCGCGTACCCGGCCCCGACGGGGAACCGGACAGGCTCCTGCCCGCGGACGACAGCCTCTGCTACGCCACCTCGGGTTTCGACCAGGCCCACGACTACGCCATGAGCCTGGTCCGTGCCCTGCAGGCACAGGGCCTGCGGGTCGAGCACTACCATCCCGAGCTCGGGCACGGTCAGCAGGAGCTGTCCATCCGGCACGCTCCGGCCATGCGCGCCGCCGACAACCAGGTGATCTACCGGGAGACCGTACGGGGTGTGGCGTTCCGCGCGTCCCTGTGGGCCTCCCTGGCTCCGAAGCCCATCGCCGACCAGGCCGGAAACGGCGCGCACCTGCACATCTCCCTGTGGGACCCCGAACTCCGGGTCAACGCCTTCAGCGATCCCTCCGACCGCTACGGCCTGTCCGAGACGGCCTACCGTTTCATCGGCGGCCTTATCGCGCACCTTCCCGCACTCACCGCGCTGACCTGCGGCTCGGTGAACGGTTTCCGGCGCCTCGCGCCGAGGATGTGGTCGAGCGCCTACGCCTGCTACGGGATGGACAACAGGGAGGCGGCCGTGCGGATCTGCTCCCCCATGAGAACGGCCGTCGAGGCGTCGACCAACCTGGAGATCAAGCCCTCCGACTCCTCGGCCAACCCCTACCTGTCGCTCGGCGCCGTCATCCACGCCGGCCTGGACGGCATCCGCAGAAAACTCGATCCCGGCGAGGCCGTCAACGTCGACCCCGCCACCCTGCCCGAGGGCGCGGTCGCCCGCCTGCCCCGCTCGCTGGACGAGGCGCTGGACGCCCTGGAGGCCGACGACGTCCTGATGGACGCCCTCGGCCCCCTGCGCGCCTCCGCCTACCTCGCGGTCAAACGCTCCGAGGCCCGCGCCTTCGCCGCACAGGACCTCGCCTACGAGCTCTTCCACCACTTCCGCGTCTTCTGACCGCGCCCGCCGGAGGGGTCAGGCCACCGCGCCGGAGGCGGAGACCTCCGCCTCGTCCCCCCGCCGTGGCCCGCGCAGCACGAGGAACGCGACGGCGAAGGCCGCCACGAGGAGCCCCGCGCCGACCGCGAAGGCCAGGTGGTAGCCGCCGGTCAGCGCCTCGGCCCGCTCTCCGCCCTCCGCGAGCAGATCGCCGGTCCGGGAGGCCGCCAGCGTGGACAGCACCGCCACGCCCAGCGCCATGCCGATCTGCTGGGTGGTGTTGAACAGCCCGGAGGCGAGCCCGGCGTCGCCCTCCCCGGCACCGGACATGCCGAGCGCGGTCAGCGCCGGAAGGGCGAGCCCGAAGCCCGACCCGAGCAGCATCACCGGAAGCAGGTCGGTGAGGTAGTCCGCGTGCACGGGGATCCGGGCGAGCAGCACGAGCATCCCGACCAGCAGCGCCAGGCCCGCCAGCAGGACGTTGCGCTCGCCGAAACGGGCGTTGAGCCGGGCCGAGACTCCCAGGGAGACCACGCCGATGACCACCGCCGCGGGCAGCATCGCCAGGCCGGTCCCGGCGGCGCCGTACCCGCCCACCTTCTGCAGGTAGAGGGCGACGAGGACCTGGAAGGAGAACAGCGCGGCGACCATCAGGATCTGGACCAGGTTGGCCCCCGACACGCTGCGCGAGCGGAAGATCCGCAGCGGCATGAGCGGGACCCTCGCGGTGGCCTGGCGGACGAGGAAGGCGGCGAGCAGGACGAGGGCGAAGGCACCGGAACCGAGCGTGGACGCCGAGGCCCACCCGTACTCCTCGACCCTGACGACGGTGAGGATGCCCAGCATCAGCCCGGCGCTGACCAGGAGGGCGCCGGCGACGTCCACTCCGGCCGCGAGGCCGAGGCCGCGGTCGGCGGGCAGCACGCGTACGGCGACCGCGAGCGTCGCGAGCCCGATCGGCAGGTTGATGAAGAAGATCCAGTGCCAGCCGAGTGCGTCGGTGAGGACACCGCCGAGCACCGAGCCGATCGAGGCGCCCGCGGCGCCGGTGAAGCTGAAGACGGCGATCGCCCTGGAACGCTCCCCTGGATCGGCGAACAGCGTCACGAGGATGCCCAGGCTGACCGCGGCGGCCGCCGCGCTGCCCACCCCCTGCAGAAACCTGGCGACGATCAGCACGGCGGGGGCGGTGGCCACGCCCGCGAGCACCGAGGCCGCGGTGAACACCGCGGTGCCCGCCAGGAACACGCGCCTGCGGCCGATCAGGTCGCCGAGCCGCCCGGCCAGCAGCAGCAGGCTGCCGAACGCGATCAGGTAGGCGTTGACGACCCAGCTGAGCCCGGCCGGGGAGAACCCCAGGTCGGCTTGGATGGCCGGCATCGCCACGGTCACGATGCTGCCGTCGAGGATGGTCATCAACATTCCCGTGGCGATCACCCCAAGGGCGAGCCAGCGGGAAGGAGCGGGGGTCGTGGGCATGGTGTCTCTCCTGTCAGGAAGGCAACAGAAGAGACCGTAGCAGATAGTTTTGTAACAGACGATCCTTAACAGACCTACTTCGTCCGCTGACGCGCCCGCCGGACCGGCTGGGGATTCTCGGCCGGAACGGCCAGGTGCCCGGTGACCAGGCGGTTCATGACCCTCAGGAAGACCTCCCGCTCGTCCTCGGAGAGCGCGGCCAGCGCCTCCCCGTGCACTCGGTCGACGATCTCCTGGCTCCGCTCGGCGATCCTCGCCCCCTCCTCGGTGACCGCGATGATGCGAGCCCGGCGATCCGTGCCGGAGGGACGGCGCTCGGCGAGACCGGCCTTCTCCAGGGCGTCGACCGTCACCACCATCGTGGTCTTGTCCATGTCACCGATCTCGGCGAGCTGGATCTGGGTGCGCTCCTCCTCCAGAGCGTGGACCAGCACGCAGTGCATGCGCGCGGTGAGCCCGATCTCGCCGAGCGCCGCCGACATCCGGGTCCGCAGGACGTGACCGGTGTGGTCCAGCAGGAACGACAGGTCCGGTTGGGTGCTGACAGGCGCCATGGTGGTCATACCAACCAGCCTAGCAATTCGATCCGTAACAGATTATCCACCAAAACCCCACCCACCCCCTCCCACAAAACCCGCGACCACCCCCACACCAACGCCATTCAGCCACCCACCCCCCTTCCACACCGCCGCGACAACCCCCAGCCGTTCCCCCTCAGAGGGCCACCCCACAGATACCCGTGAACCCACCCAAGGATCAGGGGTGGGCAACAGGTGCCTCACCGAAGCGACAGTCCCACGGGTGGGAAGGCCCGCCGGCCCTGCGCTCCTTTCGAAAGCGAGGCTTCAGCAACGGCGATCGGTCATGCGGAGAGCTCCGCGGATCGCTTCAGCCTCCATGGGGGCGATGGGCGGCCGGAGAGGGAGCGGCTACGGCGGGCAGGCCGTACGGCGAGCACATGGCGCGGAGGTGGGCGGGTGGTCCGGCCGGCGTATAAAAGGCCAGAAACCACCGCGCCCGCCAGGCCGAAGGCCTGACCCCACCAGCCCGCAACCCACGACGGCCGGCCGGACCACCCGCCCACCTCCGCGCGAACACACCGCCCCCCTCACGCGAACCGGGAAGCAACCAACCCACCCACCCCCGCAGCGCGAACACACCGAACCACCCGCCACCCCAGCGCGAACAACCCAGACCGCCCGCCCCCGCAGCGCGAACACACCGAACCACCCGCCCCCGCAGCGCGAACAACCCAGACCGCCCGCCCAACGCCCATTCGGCAACACCTCACCGAACACCCATCAGCGAGACACCCGTCAACGAGACGTCACCGCACAGGATGCCCCGCAGCGCGCAGGGCGTCCTTCACCTCGGCGATCTTGAGCTGGCCGAAGTGGAACACCGAAGCCGCCAGCACCGCGTCGGCCCCCGCCTCGATCGCCGGCGGGAAGTGCTCCAGGGAACCGGCCCCGCCACTGGCGATCACCGGCACCGAGACGGCCGCCCGTACGGCGCGGATCATCTCCAGGTCGTAGCCGTCACGGGTGCCGTCGCCGTCCATGGAGTTGAGCAGGATCTCCCCCGCGCCGAGCTCCGCCCCCTGGCGGGCCCACTCGACGGCGTCGATGCCGGTGCCCCGGCGCCCCCCGTGGGTGGTGACCTCGAAGCCCGACGGGGTCGGCGGGCCGTCGACGACCCTGCGGGCGTCGACCGACAGCACGATGCACTGCGCGCCGTACCGCTGCGAGGCCTCGGTCAGCAGTTCGGGCCTGGCGATCGCCGCGGTGTTCAGCCCGACCTTGTCGGCCCCCGCGCGCAGCAGCTTGTTCACGTCCTCGACCGAGCGCACTCCCCCGCCGACGGTCAGCGGGATGAAGACCTGCTCGGCCGTCCTGCGGACCACGTCGTACATCGTGGACCGGTCGGAGCTGGAGGCCGTGATGTCCAGGAAGGTCAGCTCGTCGGCCCCCTCGGCGTCGTAGCGCCGGGCCAGCTCGACCGGGTCGCCGGCGTCGCGGAGGTTCTCGAAGTTCACACCCTTGACCACCCGCCCGGCGTCCACGTCCAGACAGGGGATCACTCGTACCGCGACACTCATCCCAAACTCCTCGTTGTCGGCATTCCCGCCCTCATTCGCGGTATGCCTCGACCTCGGCCTCGACCAGCATCCGCGGGTCGATGAGGCCCGCGACCCGCACACCCGTGCAGGTCGGACGGACCTCGCCGAACAGTTCCGCGTGCGCGCGACCGACCTCGTCGTAGTGGTCGTCGTCGACGACGAAGTAACGGACCCGGACCACGTCCCCCCGGGACAGGCCCGCCTTCTCGATGGCGTCCAGCGCGACGCCGAAAGCGGTCAGCGACTGCTGGTAGGCGTCGCCGACGTGCAGGATCTCACCGCCCACCGCGGCGGTGCAGCCGGAGACGATCACCCACGGCCCGGCCACGACGGCACGGGCGTAGCCGTACCGCTCCTCCCAGACGCCACCGCTGAACACCCGGGAACCCGAGCGGTGGCTCATCTCGATCTCGTTCACCTGGTGCTCCGTCCTCCCCCGACGCGCGCCTAGGAGCTCACCGCGGCCAGGGCGTCCTCAAGCGTGAACTCCTGGGCGTAGAGCGCCTTGCCGACGATCGCGCCCTCGACGCCGATCGGGACCAGCGAGGCCAGGGCGCGCAGGTCGTCCAGGGAGGAGACGCCGCCGCTGGCGACCACCGGCTTGTCGGTGCGGGCGCAGACCTCGCGGAGCAGGTCGAGGTTGGGGCCGCGCAGGGTGCCGTCCTTGGTGACGTCGGTGACGACGTAGCGGGGGCAGCCGTCGCGCTCAAGGCGCTCCAGCACCTCCCACAGGTCGCCGCCCTCCTCGGTCCAGCCGCGCGCGGCGAGGGTGGTGCCGCGGACGTCCAGGCCGATCGCGATGCGGTCGCCGTACTCGGCGATGATCCTCGAGCACCAGGCGGGGTTCTCCAGCGCCGCGGTGCCGATGTTGACGCGGCGGCAGCCGGTGGCCAGCGCGGCCTCCAGCGAGGCGTCGTCGCGGATGCCGCCGGACATCTCGACCTTCACGTCGAGCGCGGCCACGACGGAGGCGAGCAGTTCACGGTTGGAGCCCCGGCCGAAGGCCGCGTCGAGGTCGACCAGATGGATCCACTCGGCGCCGGCCTCCTGCCAGGCGAGCGCGGCGGACAGGGGGTCGCCGTACGAGGTCTCGGTGCCTGCCGCACCCTGGACCAGGCGGACCGCCTGGCCGTCGGCGACGTCCACGGCGGGCAGCAGCTCTAGCGACATCTGATCAAGACCTCCGGTCGAAGACAAGGGTGAGAAAAAGCGGCACAAACAGCACCGAGAGTACGAAAACCCCGAACCGTGCGGTCCAGGAGGACCACAGCAGCCAGGCGATGGCCTGGACGACGAAGAACAGGACCGCCACCAGGCCGTTCTGCGCCCTGCGGCGGCGGGCCATGATCCCGCCCTGGACGGCGATCCTGGCGGGCCTGCGGGGCAGGAGCGCGGTGACGCGACCCAAACGCTCGCGCCGCCGCGCCAGCCTGGCATCCCGCTCGGCGCGCAGGGCGGCCAGCCGAGCCTGCTCGGCCTCACGCGCCGCCCTGCGCCTGGCCCGCTCCTTGCTCATGAGGAACGCTCCTGGCTCACGAAGAACGCTCCTTGCTCATGAAGAGGCTCATGAAGAGGCTCACGGAGAGCTCACCGGGGGCTCACCCGAGGACTCCTCCGGCGGGCCTGACGGGTCACTTGAGGGTGTCCAGCCAGTTGGTGAGCAGCTGGGCCCCGGCGTCGCCCGACTTCTCCGGGTGGAACTGGGTGGCCATGAGCGGGCCGTTCTCCACCGCCGCGACGAACGGGACCCCGTGCTCGGACCAGGTGACCAGGGGGTCGGTGAAGCCGGGACCCGCCTGGAGCTCCCAGGTGCGCACGCCGTACGAGTGGACGAAGTAGAACCGTGTCTCGGGGGCGAGCCCGGCGAACAGCACGGTCTCCTCGGGCGCCTTGACGGTGTTCCACCCCATGTGGGGCAGGACCGGCGCCTCGAGCCTCTCGACGGTGCCCGGCCACTCGCCGCAGCCCTCGGTCGTGACACCGTGCTCGACGCCCGTCTCGAAGAGGATCTGCATGCCGACGCAGATGCCGAGGACCGGCCTGCCCGCGGACAGGCGCCGGTCGATGATCCGGTCACCCCGTACGGCCCGCAGCCCCGCCATGCAGGCCGCGAAGGCCCCCACCCCGGGGACGAGGAGGCCGTCGGCCTCCATCGCCTGCGTGTAGTCGGAGGTCACCGTGACATCGGCGCCGACCCTGGCCAGGGCCCGCTCCGCGGACCGGAGATTGCCCGATCCGTAGTCCAGAACCGTTACGTTCACCACCAGAGCACCGCCGCGGTAGTTGCCATGGCCGCGAGCACGCCCAGAACCAGCGCGCCCACCTTGAGCCCTTGCTTGAGGAAGGAGACGATCCCGCCGACGAGGAAGAGGGCGATGAAGGCCATGGCGACGGCCGTCCAGTTGTCGCTCACGTTCCCTCCTCCGCCGGCCGGGCGCTCCCGGGGCATCCGCTCACAGGACGCCCTTGGTGCTGGGCACCCCGGTGGCGCGGGGGTCGAGCTCCGAGGCCTCCCGCAGCGCCCTGGCCAGGGCCTTGAACTGCGCCTCCACGATGTGGTGGGCGTTGCGGCCGTAGGGCACGTGGACGTGCAGGCAGATCGCGGCCTGGGCGACGAACGACTCCAGGATGTGCCTGGTCATCGTCGTGTCGTACTCGGGACCGATCATCGGGGCCATACCCTCGGGCTCGGTGTGCACGAGGTACGGCCTGCCGGACAGGTCGACCGTGACCTGCGCGAGGGACTCGTCCAGCGGGCAGGAGGCACTGCCGAACCGCCGGATGCCCGACTTGTCGCCCAGGGCCTCGCGGAACGCGGCGCCCAGCGCGAGCGAGGTGTCCTCGATCGTGTGGTGCGAGTCGATGTGCAGGTCGCCCTCGGTCTTCACCGTCAGGTCGAACAGGCCGTGCTTGCCCAGCTGGTTCAGCATGTGGTCGTAGAACCCGACCCCCGTGGACACGTCGACGTATCCGGTGCCGTCGAGGTTGACCTCGACCAGCACCGAGGTCTCCTTGGTCGCGCGCTCCACGCGACCGAAACGCCGGTTGTGCTCGGCTCCGGCAAGACTGCTCACAGGGTTCCCTCCAGGGCGGCGCGGAACGCCGCCATCTCCTCGGCCGTTCCGATCGACACTCTCAGCCACCCGGGCGGCCCCACCTCGCGGATCAGCACCCCGCGCTCGAGCATGCCCTGCCAGACCGCGTGCCGGTCCGGGAAACGGCCGAACAGTACGAAGTTGGCGTCCGAGTCGGCGACCTGGAGCCCCTTGGCCCGCAGCCACTCGACGGTGGCGTCCCGCTCGGCGCGCAGCGCGTCGACGGTGCCGAGCAGCTCGGCCCGGTGGGCCAGCGCCACGCGCGCCGCCGCCTGGGTGAGCGTCGACAGGTGGTACGGCAGGCGCACCAGGAGCAGCGCCTCGATCACCGCCGGATGGGCGGCGAGGTAACCCAGCCGGGTGCCGGCCATGGCGAACGCCTTGGACATGGTCCGCGTGACGATGAGCCGGGGGTTGTCCGGCAGCAGGGTCAGCGCCGACGGCGTGCCGGTCCGGGCGAACTCGAAGTAGGCCTCGTCCACGACGACCATGCCGGGCGCCGCCGCGACGATCCGGGCGATCACCGCCGGGTCCAGCGCGGTGCCGGTCGGGTTGTTGGGCGAGGTGAGGAAGACCACGGCGGGCCGGTGCTCCTCGATCGCGGCGACGGCCTTGTCCGGGTCGATCCCGAAGTCCTCCTCCCGCGCCGCGGAGATCCACTCGGTCGAGGCGCCGGTGGTGAGGATCGGGTGCATCGAGTAGGAGGGCTCGAAGCCGAGCGCGCCGCGCCCGGGACCGCCGAAGGCCTGCAGGATCTGCTGGAGCACCTCGTTGGAGCCGTTGGCCGCCCAGACCCGCTCGTAGGTCAGGCCGTGCCCCAGGTAGGCGGCCAGGTCCCGGCGCAGCTCGACGGCGTCGCGGTCGGGGTAGCGGTTGAGCTCTCCCGCGTCGCGCCGTACGGCCTCCGCCAGGTCGGCGACCAGCGCCTCGGAGGGCCCGTAGGGGTTCTCGTTGGTGTTGAGCAGCACGGGAACGTCGATCTGGGGGGCGCCGTAAGGCGAACGTCCCCTCAGGTCGTCGCGGATGGGCAGGTCTTCGAGCCTCATGAGGGGATCTCCCAGTCGAACCTCGCGCGGACCGCGGCACCGTGCGCGGGCAGGTCCTCCGCGTCGGCCAGGACGCACACGTGGGCGGCGGCCTCCGCCAGGGCCTCGCGGGTGTACTCGACGACGTGGATGCCGCGCAGGAAGGTCTGCACCGACAGCCCGGAGGAGTGGCAGGCGCATCCCCCGGTGGGCAGCACGTGGTTGGAGCCCGCGAGGTAGTCACCGAGCGAGACCGGCGCGTAGGGGCCGACGAAGATCGCCCCGGCGTTGCGGACCCGGGCGGCGAGCGCGGGCGCGTCGGCGGTGTGGATCTCCAGGTGCTCGGCGGCGTAGGCGTCGACGACCCGCAGCCCGGCCTCCATGTCGTCGACCAGCAGGATGCCCGACTGGCGGCCCGACAGGGCCTCGGTGACGCGCTCGCCGTGCTTGGTCGCGGCGACCTGGCCGGGCAGCTCGCGCTCGACGGCGTCGGCCAGCTCGGCGGAGTCGGTGACCAGCACGGAGGCGGCGATCGTGTCGTGCTCGGCCTGGCTGATCAGGTCGGCGGCGACGTGCACGGGGTCGGCGGTCGCGTCGGCGAGGATCGCGATCTCGGTGGGACCGGCCTCGGAGTCGATGCCGATGATGCCCTTGAGCAGGCGCTTGGCGGCGGCGACCCAGATGTTGCCGGGGCCGGTGACCATGGTGACCGGCTCGCACTCCTCGGTGCCGTAGGCGAACATCGCCACCGCCTGGGCACCGCCGACGGCGTAGACCTCGTCGACGCCGAGCAGCGCGCACGCGGCCAGGATGGTCGGGTGCGGCAGCCCGCCGAACTCCTTCTGGGCGGGCGAGGTCACGGCGAGGGAGGCGACCCCCGCCTCCTGGGCCGGGACGACGTTCATGACGACGCTCGACGGGTAGACCGCCCGTCCTCCGGGGACGTAGAGGCCCACGCGATCGACGGGGACCCAGCGCTCGGTGACGGTGCCGCCCGGCACGACCTGGGTGGTGACGTCGGTGCGCCGCTGGTCGTGGTGGACGAGACGGGCGCGCCGGATCGACTCCTCCAGTGCGGCCCTGACCTTCGGGTCGAGCTCCTCCAGCGCCCGGCCGATCGCCTCGGCGGGCACCCGGGTGGAGGCCAGCTCGACGCCGTCGAAGCGCGCGGTCAGCTCCCGCACGGCCGTCGCGCCGCGATGATGCACGTCCTCGCAGATCGGCCGCACCTTCTCCAGGGCGGCTTCGACGTCGAGTTCGGCACGGGGCAGCACGTCGCGGAGGTCCTTCGGCAGGACCCCGCGCAGGTCGGTACGGGAAATCACCCGTCTAGTCTACGGAGGTCCCGCACCGGCTCCTGCTGCGTCCACCATCCGGACACCTCCTTTACGTTGTAGATTTTATTTGGCCCACTAGAATCCCCCCGTGAGCAAGAGCAGGAACAAGGGGGGTCAGGGGACCCCGGCGACCGTGGCGCTGTCCCAGGCCAAGGTCGATTTCACCCTCCATCCCTACGAGCACGACGCGGGCGCCCAGGCCTACGGCGAGGAGGCGGCCGACGCGCTCGGCGTGCCGTACGAGCGGATCTTCAAGACGCTCGTGGCCGAGGTGGACGGCGACCTCGCCGTCGCGGTCGTGCCGGTGGCGGGCAAGCTGGACCTCAAGGCGTTCGCCGCCGCGCTGAAGGGCAAGCGGGCCGTCATGGCCGAGACGGCCAAGGTGGAGCGGGTCACCGGTTACGTGGTCGGCGGCATCAGCCCGCTGGGACAGCGCAAACGGCTGCCGACCGTGGTCGACGCCTCCGCCCTGGAGTTCGGGACGATCTACTTCTCCGCCGGGCGCAGAGGACTGCAGATCGAGACGGCCCCGGCGGAGCTGGTACGGCTGACGCAGGCGACCACCGCCCCCATCGGCAAGGTGGGCTGACGGACCGGGAGGACGCGGGAAATCCTGTCGAAGGTTGCCGACGCGCCGGGAACGGGCCGTCGGGAAGACTCGGCACGGAGGCTTACCTGATCGGGGGCAGATGTTCTACCTGACCGCTGTCGAGATGCTGGAGCTGCTGCGGACCCGGCAGGTCGGCGCCGTGGAACTGCTCCAGGCACACCTGCGCCGGATCGAGGAGGTCAACCCGCGCGTCAACGCGATCGTCACGCTGGTGGCGGAGCGGGCGCTCGCGGAGGCGGAGGAGGCCGACCGCGACCTGGCGCGCGGGCACTGGCGCGGGCCGCTCCACGGGCTGCCGGTCGCCCACAAGGACCTGACGGAGACCGCGGGGATCCGCACCACGTACGGCTCGCCGCTGTTCGCCGACTACGTCCCCGTCCGCGACTCCCCCGTGGTGCGGCGGATGCGCGAGGCCGGGGCGATCACGGTCGGCAAGACCAACACCCCGGAGTTCGGCACCGGCTCCCACACGGTGAACGAGCTGTTCGGCGCGACCCGCAACCCCTACGACCCGTCGAGGTCGGCCGGCGGCAGCAGCGGCGGGGCCGCCGCGGCGCTCGCCACCGGGATGGTCCCGCTGGCCGACGGCTCCGACATGGGCGGATCGCTGCGCAACCCGGCCTCCTTCTGCAACGTGGTCGGGCTGCGGCCGACGCCGGGCCGGGTCCCCTCGCCCTCGCCGACGGCCGCCTGGTTCACCCTCGGCGTGCCGGGGCCGATGGCCCGCACCGTGCCGGACCTGGCGCTGCTGATGAGCGTGATCTCCGGATTCGACGCCGCCTCCCCCCTGTCGATCACCGAGAGCGGCGCGGTGTTCGCCGGGTCGCTCGAGGCGGACCTGCGGGGTACGCGCGTGGCGTGGAGCCCGGACCTGGGCGGGCTGCCCGTCGACGTGGAGACGGCGAAGGCCACCGCGGACGCCCCCGCGGTGCTCACGGACCTCGGCGCCCGGGTCGAACAGGTCAGCCCCAACCTGTCGGACGCCGAGGACGCCTTCCGGATCTACCGGGCGTGGTACTACGCGCTGACCTACGGCGGCATGCCCCGCGACAGGCTCGGCGCCAACGTGCGCTGGAACGTCGAGCAGGGCCTCGGCCTCACCGGGGCCGACCTGGCCAGGGCCGAACGGCTGCGCAGCGGCCTCTACCGGCGGATGAACACCTTCTTCGAGACCTACGACTTCCTGCTGGCGCCGGTCAGCCAGGTGCCGCCGTTCCCGGTCGAGGCACCGTACGTCTCGGAGATCAACGGCGAGCCGATGCCCGACTACCTGGCCTGGATGCGCTCGGCCTACTGGATCAGCGTGCTGCACGCCCCCGCGATCTCCGTGCCCTGCGGGTTCACCGCCGGGGGGCTCCCGGTCGGCGTGCAGATCATCGGGCGGCCGTTCGACGACATGGGGGTGCTGCGGCTGGCCCACGCCTTCGAACGGGCCACCGGCCACGGCACCCGCAGGCCCCCGCCGCTCTGACCGCCGTGCCGTCCCGCCGTCGTGGCCGAGACCGGCCGCCGGGCCGCCGCCGGGCCGCCGCCGGCCTAACGGCCGCTGATGTCGTAGTCGGACAGCGGCCCGTAGGGGTCCTGCCCTCCGAACGGCCTGCGCAGCGGCGAGTCGCGGTAGCCCGCGATGCCCTCCAGGGCGAAGAAGAGCCCGACGGCCAGCAGCGGCCAGGCGAGCATCACGCCGTGGGCGGTCAGGCCGAGCGGGCCGGGGAAAAGGGAGGAGGAGGTCCTGCCCGAGGCCGTGATGGTCGCCGGGGCGAGGTTGACGGCCGCGCCGACCAGCAACGCGAGGTAGGCCCCGAGCAGGCCGCCCCCGGCCAGTCCGAGGACCACCGCGAGCGGGCGCGCGCTGCGCGACAGGCTGTAGCCGACGGCGCCGCAGGCCAGCCCGAGCGCGCCGGTGATGACGGCGAACCAGCCGTCGGCCGCGATGAGCGCCTGGGTCGAGGGATCGGCCAGGAAGGGTCCCTGACCGGTCATGACGTACGGCGGGCGCGGCGCCAGCATCGACCACAGGACACCGGCGACCGCCCCGAGAAGGCCCAGCACCAGCACGGTGACGGCGAAGTCGCGCGCGTGCCGCAAAGTGTCCCCCTACCCGCTGTACTGATGTCTGTACTGATGTGCCCGATGTTACCGATCCCGGCTTGTGATCCCCGAGACTAAGAGGGAATCCCGTTACGCTGTCCGAGTGAACGAAGAGGTATGGCTGATCGAACCTTCCGGGCCGCTCCGCGGCGACGTCGAGGTTCGCGGTTCCAAGAACGGCGTGTCCAAACACATGGTCGCCGCGATGCTGGGCACCGGCGAGAGCACGATTCACAACGCTCCCGACGTGGGCGAGGTCGGGATCACCGCGCAGATGCTGCGGGCGCTCGGCATCAACGTGGAGATCACCCCTCGTGAGATCAGTGTCGCCAGGGGCGAGCAGATCAACCCGCACGTACCCGCGGCGTTCACCGGCCTCAACCGGATTCCCATCCTGATGCTGGGCCCGCTGCTGCACCTGGCGGGCGAGGCGTTCGTCCCGCTGGTCGGCGGCGACCCGATCGGGCGCAGGCCCGTCGACTTCCACGTCGAGGCACTGCGCGCGATGGGCGCCGAGGTCGAGGTGAGCGACACCGGGGTCTACGCCAGGGCCAAGCGGCTGCGCGGCACCCGGATCGAGCTGCCCTACCCGAGCGTGGGCGCGACGGAGACGATCCTGATGTCGGCGGTGCTGGCCGAGGGAAAGACCGTCCTCAAGGGCGCGGCCATGGAGCCCGAGGTCGTCGAGCTCGCCCTGTTCCTGCAGCGCATGGGCGCGCGCATCGAGCTCAGCCCGGACCGGCGCATCGTGATCGAGGGGGTCGAACGGCTGCGCGGAGCCTCGACCTGGCTCAACGGCGACCGGATCGAGGCGTTCTCCTACCTCGCGGCCGGCCTGATCACCGGCGGCGAGGTGCGGGTGCACGGGTGCCCGCAGGACCGCCTGGTCACCGCCATCACCACCCTCGCCCGGATGGGCGCCGAGATGGAGATCACCGACGACTACGTGTCGGCCTCGGCTCCGGACGGGCTGCGGGCCGCCGCGGTGCAGACCGACACGCATCCGGGGTTCATGACCGACTGGCAGACGCCGCTGATGGTGCTGTTCACCCAGGCGCAGGGCATGTCGGTGCTGCACGAGACGGTGTTCGAGAACCGTCTCGTCTACGTGCCCGCGCTGCAGAAGATGGGCTGCGAGATCGAGGTCTTCGACGTGTGCCTGGGCGGGCCCGCGTGCCGCTACCACGACACCAACGCCAAGCACTCGGCGGTCGTGCGGGGCGTGTCGAAACTGCGCGGCGCCGACGTGACGCTGCCCGACATCCGGGCCGGGTTCTCCGCCGTGCTCGCGGCCGCCGCCGCCGAGGGCACCTCGACGCTGCGCGGGGTGCACCACATCGAGCGGGGCTACCACCGCCCGTTCGAGCAGTTCGCCTCGCTGGGCCTGCGGATCAGCAGGGAAGAGGTCCGGGAAGGGTAAAGATTCACAGCCGGGTGTTTGTCCTCGGCCACCCGGCCGCACGTTACTATCCGTGACATTGCGATCATCCGAGGTGAGACTCGGGCTCGTCGCGTGCGTGGGCGGCCTGACCCTCTGCGGCGTGCTCTGCGGGCTGCTGGTGGCGACCGCGGCCCTGCCGGTCGTCGGCGGTGCCGGTATCGCCACCAACAGGGTCGCGCGCACCTTCATCGATCTGCCGCCCAGCCCGCGCGAGGACCCGCTCCCCGAGCGGACGGTGCTGCTGGACAGGAACGGCAAGCAGTTCGCCCAGTTCTACACGGAGAACCGGAAGATCGTGAAGCTGGACCAGGTCGCCCCGGTCATGCGCCAGGCGATCGTGGCGATCGAGGACTCCCGCTTCTACGAGCACGCGGGCCTGGACATCAAGGGAACGCTGCGGGCGCTGGTGACCAACACCCAGGCGGGCGGGGTACGGCAGGGCGGCTCCTCCCTCACCCAGCAGCTCGTGAAGAACATCCTGATCGAGGGGGCGGAGACCGAGACGGAGCGTGACAGGGCGCGCGAGCCGAGCATCAGGCGCAAGGTCAACGAGCTGCGCTACGCGCTGGCGATGGAGAACAAGTACTCCAAGGCCGAGATCCTGGAGCGCTACCTCAACATCGCCTACTTCGGCGCCGGGGCGTTCGGGGTCGAGACCGCCGCCCAGCGGTTCTTCTCGGTCTCCGCCTCGGAGCTGTCGCTGCAGCAGGCCGCGACGCTGGCGGGGGCGGTGCGGACGCCGTACGCGACGGACCCCTCGCTCGGACCGCAGCGCAGGCTGAAACTGCGGGAGCGCAGGGACATCGTGCTGGACCGGATGGCCCAGCTGGGAGAGATCCCGGTCGCCCAGGCCGAGGCCGTCAAGCGCAGGCCGCTGGCGATCCACATGAAGCCGGCGCCCGGCGGCTGCGCCGAGAGTGCCTACCCCTACTTCTGCCTCTACGTCCACCGCGAGCTGGTGAACAACCCGGCGTTCGGCCACACCCGGGCCGAGCGGGAGCGCCTGCTGTCCAGGGGTGGCATGGTCCTGCGGACCACCCTCGACCCGGTCGCCCAGCGGGCCGCGCAGCGGGCCATCTCCTCCCGGGTCTCGCCGAAGGACACCGAGGTGGCGGCCGAGGCGATGATCGAGCCGGGGACGGGGCGGATCAGGGCCATGGCGGCGAGCAAGAAGTACGGTCCCAACACCGGCAACCGCAAGAACGGCCCCAGCACCACCTACAACCTGCCCGCCGACATCGCGCACGGCGGCGGGCAGGGATTCCAGGCCGGATCGACGTTCAAGGTGTTCACCCTGGCGACCGCGCTGGCCCAGGGCTGGCGCTTCGACGACGGCTTCATGACCCCCGGCAGGTTCGTGCCCGCGAGCGGCTACGTCGACTGCCGGGGGCACCGGGTGAACGCCCCCGACGCCGAGATCTTCAACGCCAGCGGCGAGGGCAGCGGCGGCCCGCAGAGCATCTCGACCGGCACCTGGAAGTCGGTGAACATCTTCTACATGATGCTGGAGCGCAGGGTCGGCCTGTGCCAGGTGGTCAGGACCGCCAAGGCGCTCGGCGCGACCCGCGCCGACGGCACGCCGCTCCATGAGGTGCCGACCTTCACCCTGGGGGTCAACGAGATGGACCCGGTGACGGTCGCGGGGGCCTTCGCCGCGTTCGGCGCGCGGGGCCGCTACTGCCGTCCGATGGCGATCGTGGACATCGTCGAGCGGGACGGCGCGCGCGTCACGGTGCCGCCGAGCTGCGGGCAGGCGATCGAGCGCGACGTGGCCGACGCGGTGAACCACGTGCTGTCCGGGGTGTTCACCAAGGGGACCATGACGGGCCAGGGCATCGGCCGCGACGCGGCGGGCAAGACCGGCACGAACAACGGCTACACCTCGGCCTGGTTCGCCGGGTACACCCCGGATCTGGCCGCCGCGGTCAGCCTGGGCGACATCCGGGGCTCCTACCGTTACCCGCTGCGCGACGTGACGATCGGCGGCGAGTACTACGGCCAGGTCCAGGGCGCCTCCCTGCCGGGCCCCATCTGGGTGGCCTCCATGTCCGCCGCGCTGCGGGACGTCTCCCCCGCCTCCTTCCACCACCCGGACATGGGCCGCTTCGGCGGCGGCTTCACCCCCGGCCTGGAGAAGCTCCTGGAGGAGGAGCGCCGCAAGGACAAGCACCGCGGTGACGGGCACGGCGACGGCCGGACCGATGGGTACGGCGACGGCCGGATCGACGGCCCGGTGAGCGACCGGGCGGGCGGCCCCCGCGGGCAGCGCGGCTTCCCCGGGGACCACGCCTACCGGGGCTGGAATACGCACTGGAAGAGATGGAAGCAGCGGAACCGCGGCCGCTGAGCCCACCGGGCGTGGGATGCCCGGGACGGACCGGTCCCGGACATCCCACGCGATGCCCGGGACGGGCTCGGGCGGCTACCTCCTGACGAGGACCTGCTCGGTCGGGAAGGGCACGAAGGGCGCGCCCTTGGCGAACCCCGCGCTCGCCCCGCACAGGGCCTGCATGAGGTGCAGTCCCAGCGCGTCGTCGATCGGGCTGGGCAGCTGGCCGCCGTTCTGGTCGAAGCGCTGGTACTTCATGAGGTTGATCCCGACGGAGAACTGGCGGCGGCCGTCCGGGCTGGACAGGGAGATCGTGCCCATCCCCCAGATGGCCCCGTCGTGCCCCCAGAACCGGCCGCAGGGCAGGTCCACGGGGTAGAGGCCGAGGCCGTACGGGATCCGCGCGCCCCCGACGGCGACCGGCACCGTGGTCTGCATCTGGGCGAGCTGCGCGGGACCGATGAGCCTGCCGCCCAGCAGCGCGCGGTAGAACCGGTTGAGGTCGTCGGTGGTCGAGACGAGCGCGCCCGCCGTGCTCAGCGTCGACGGGTCGTAGACGCTGTAGTCGCGCGGCGGGTCGATGTATCCGTAGAGCGACTCGTAGGCCCTGGAGTGCGGCCCGGTGATGTGGGGCGTCCGGGGGAAGAAGGTGTCGCGCAGGCCCGCCCTGCGGATCACGTTGCGGGTGATGTACGTCTCGGCGTCGACGCCGGTCACCTTCTCCAGCAGCAGCCCGGCGATCACGTAGTTGGTGTTGGAGTAGGAGCCGACGCCTCCCGGCTCGCCGGTCGGCGGCGCCTGCAGGCCGGCCGCGACCAGTTCCCCGGGGGTGAACCGGCGGAACCGGTTGTCGTCGATGCTCTGGGGCGAGCCCTGCTGGAGGGAGGGGTAGACGTAGAGGATGTAGTCGCCGATCCCGCTGGTGTGGTTGAGCAGCATCCGCACCGTGATCTTCTGGCCGCGCTCCCCCGGGATCAGCTCGGGCAGATAGCGCGCGACGGGCGCGTCCAGGTCGATCGCTCCCCGCTCGACCTGCTGGAGGATCGCCACCGCCGTGAAGGACTTGGTGATGCTGCCGACCCGGTGGAGCATCCCGGGTTTGACCGGCCGCCCGGTGCGCACGTCGGCGACCCCGGCCGCCCCGTCCCATCCCGCCTCGCCGTCGCGGACGCTGGAGTAGACGCCGTACATCCCCGCCGTGCGGATCGCGGCGAGGGTCCGGCCGAGCGCCCGGCGGTCGAGCCCGGAGGCCGTGACCGGAGAGGCGGCGGCCGGAGAGACGTCGGCCGAAGGGACGGCGGCCGTGGCGGCCGGTCCGGAGTCGGCCAGGGCGGCCGTCGTGCCGGGCGCCACGGCGCCTGTCACGAGCAGCGCGCTCAGCCCGAGCCCGGCGATCATGTGCTTGCGACCCGAACCCCCTGCGAAGGTCATCGCCTGTCAACTCCTCACATGTTGGAAACACAGCACTGCGGACCGGAAAACGACACTGAGATGGTCGCAATCCACCGCCCCTCCGCGCCTCCCCTTACCGGACGATCCGGTGTTCCTTCGCGAGGACGACGGCGGCGACGGCCGTACCGCATACCCGCCCGGCCGGGGGACGGGCGAGCGGTACGGCGGTCACCGCACGGCCACCGGGGACGAGGCTCCCCGCACCAGCGGGGCCGGGACGCCCGAGCCGTCGGCGGGGACCGACCAGACGTCCCCGCCCTTGGCGTACATCACCGTGCGGTCGTCGAGCCAGGCCGCCTGGTCGTCGACGTTCGCGGTCTCGGCCAGCGGCGTCTCCCTCATCGTGGACAGCTCCAGCAGGTGGAGCCGCCACATCCTCCGGGGGTCGGAGGAGACCCGCTTCTTGAACACCAGGCGGGTTCCGTCCGGCGACAGCGACGGGCACTCGACGTTCTCCCTGAGCGCCCGCGCCCGCCACCGGCCGTAGTCGCCCTCGACGAGGTAGGTCTTCCCGCCGGTGGCGACGGTCGCGTAGAAGCGGTTGTCGTCGGCGGCGAAGGTGACACCCCAGTAGTTCACGTCCGGCGCGTGGTGGCGGCGGCCGTTCAGGGTGAGCGGGATGTCCTCGATGTTGGTGACGGCGTAGCCGGTGCGGGTGTCGAGGATGCCGGTCCAGGTGGAGAACTTCCCGTCGCTGTAGGAGTCCCCGGTGACGAACACGGTCCACGACACCATCCGGCCGCTCGGTGAGACCCTGGCCCGGTTCGGGATCCCGGCCAGCTTGATCCGGCGGGTCTCCCGCAGGGACCGGTCGAGGACCACCGCGTCCGTGGTGGTCAGGGCTCCCGGCCTGGCGACGAGGCAGATCGACGTGCCGCCCGCCGTGGAGAACCGGTTGCAGGTCGGGCCCAGGGGAACGGGGGCCGCCGACGGGACGCCCCGTGGCACCCCGGCGACCTGGCCGCCGGCCGTGCGGAACAGCAGCCGCCCGGCCCCGGTCGCACCGCCCTCCGCCGCCGTGCCCGGGGCGGGGGCGGTGACAGGGACGGTGACAGGGGCGGTGACAGGGATCGAGGGGGCGCGGCGCGCGGCCCAGGCCGTGTAACCGGCCGCCGTGCCGCCGAGGACGGCGACGGCGGCGAGCAGCGCCGTCAGGCGCCCGGACGGGGTCATGCTCGTCTCCTCTCCGCGTGCCGGGGAGCGGTTCCCCGGCACGCCGGTGGCCGGGGCGGCATCACGGGTGCCTCCGCAACGCGGACCAGGCGCCGAGCGCGCAGAGCGCGAGCCCGGCCGCCATGACGGACAGTCCCGGGGCGCTGCCCCACACCGTCCAGAGCGCGCCGAACAGGGCGGAGGACAGCAGCCTGCCCGTCGCCTGGCCGGTCTGGAGCAGGGCCATGCCGCTGGTGCGCAGGTGGGCCGAGAGCATCGGCCCCGCGACGGCCATCAGCACGCCGTCGGTCGCGGCGTAGAAGGCGCCGAGCAGGGCCAGCACGGCGACCGGCCATCCCGGGCCCAGCAGTACGAGGTAGGCGGCGGCCAGGGCGCCGTGCCCGGCCAGGAAGACCGGTACCCGCCCCAGCCGGTCGGCGAGCCGCCCCACGGGCACGGCCAGCAGCAGATAGGCCGCGGCCGTGCCGATCGACAGCAGCGGGAAGTACTCGGCGCCGATTCCGCCGCGCTTCTGCAGCAGCAGGTAGACGAAGGCGTCACCGACCGTGACCAGGCCGAGGGCGGCGGCCACGACGCACACCCGCAGGAACGCCGCGTCGCGCAGCAGCCCCAGCGCGGCGCGCGGCGAGGTGGCCGGGCTCGCCCCGAGCAGCGGCGCGCGCCGGTCGCGGACGTACATGACCAGCAGCAGCACGCCGAGCACGGCGACGCAGAAGCTGACCACGAACACCGCGTCGTAGGCCCCGCCGGTGCCCGTCAGGACGGCGAACGCCACCAGGGGGCCGAGCAGCGCGCCGAGGGTGTCCATCGCGCGGTGCGCGCCGAAGGCCCGGCCGAGCTCGTCCGGCGGCGCGCTCAGCGAGATCAGCGCGTCGCGCGGAGCCGTGCGCAGTCCCTTGCCCGTCCGGTCGGCCGCGATCACCGCGCCCAGCGCCGCGACCGAGCCGCCGGCCACGAGCAGGGCCGGCTTGCACAGCGCCGAGAGCGCGTACCCGATCCCGGCGACGAGCTTGCGCCGCTGCCAGCGGTCGGCGAGGTTGCCCCCGGCGAGGCGGACCAGCGCGGTCACCCCGAAGGAGAGGCCGTCGAGCAGCCCGAACTGCAGCGGGTTCAGCCCGAGGAAGAGGGTCAGGTAGAGCGGGAGCACGGCGGTGACCATCTCCGAGGAGACGTCGGTGACCAGGCTGACCGCCCCGAGCGCGAGCACGTTCCCGGGGACCGCCCAGGAGAGCCGGGACCGCGGACGGGTTCCGTCCGCGGTCCGGCCGTTCGCCGAGATGTACATCTAGTGGCAGGCGTAGGTGGGGCCGGTGTCCTTGACGGAGCCGTCCGTCCCGATCAGCTGCCAGGAGAACGAGGCGGGACCGAAGGTCATCTTGACCACGCCGTAGGTGTCCACCAGCCGCTTCTGGCTGTTGGGCTGGACGTTCTCGATCTTGTACGGCGAGGCCCCGCCCATGCCCCCGAGGATCTCCACGATCCCGTTGGGGTCGGCCTGGGCGTCGGGGTTCTGCGGGGCGAACCGCTCGTAGTGGTGGTCGTGGCCGTTGAGCACCAGGTCGGCGCGGGCGTCGTAGAGGATCTTCCAGACCGGCTTGCTCACCGGGTCGTTGCCGTGCTCGCCGGAGCTGAACAGCGGGTGGTGCCAGTAGGCGGCGACGCACCCCTTGGTGTTGGCGGCCAGGTCGGCCTTGAGCCAGTTGATCTGGGCCGTCTGGTCGAAGTAGTTGGAGTCGAGGGCGATGAAGTGCCAGTTGCCCCGGTCGTAGCTGTAGTAGGTCTTGCCCTGCGGGGTGGCCGCGGAGCCGAAGTAGGCCTTGTATCCGGCGTAGACACCCGCCGAGTCGTAGGTCTCGTGGTTGCCGACGGCCGGGCGGGTCTTGCTCTTGAAGGCGCCCCACGTCTTGTCGTAGTAGTTCTGGAAGTCCGACAGGCGGGCGTCGTCGTACTGGTTGTCGCCCATCGTGATGACGAACTCGGGGTTCATCGCCTTGACCTGCGCCGCGGTCTTGGGGTGGGCGCAGGAGCTCGAGCTCGCGGTGCACTGCTCGGCGATGTCACCGGCCGCCGCCACGACGAAGCTCCCGCCCGTCGGCGTGGGAGTCGGGGTCGGCGTGGGAGTCGGGCTCGTCGTCGGCGTGGAGGTCGGGGTCGGGCTCGCCGTCGGGGCGCCGCCGCCGAACACCTGGAACTCGTACAGCGAGTAGCCGTACTCGGTGCCCCTGGCGGTGCCGTAGACGCGGACGTAGCGCCCCGAGCCCGACAGGCCGGTCAGGTCGTCCTGGCCGCCGTCGCCGCCGCTCGTCGAGTAGACGGTCGTCCAGTTCGCGGCGTCGTCGGAGACCTGGATCCTGTATGCCTTGCCGTAGGCGGACTCCCACGACAGCTTGACCCGGGAGATCTGGAAGACCGCGCCCAGGTCGACGCGGATCCACTGGGGGTCGCTGCCCTCGGCCGAGGCCCAGCGGGTCGAGGTGAGGTCGCCGTCGACCGCCTTCTCCGGGCCGTAGGAGGAGCTCTCCTTGGACGAGGAGGCGGTGGGCCTGCCCTGCGACAGCAGGGTCTCGGCGGCGTCGGCGCGGCCCGTGGCGACCAGGGCGCCCACGACGAGCGCCATCGCCGCGAGCGCGAACAGGAACCGGCGGGGGAGACGGGGGACGGAGTGAGGCGTCGTTGAAGACACGTGCTTGTCTCCTGATGGGGGGAGAGACGACGGTCACGGCGCCGTCTGCGGCGCCGCGCGACAACGCGGCCGGGGCAGTCATATCTCTCACTGAGCACGTCACGTCCCCGCCGGGGACGCCGCGCCAAGCCGCTCACCGGCATGGTGGCAAGCGGCCGGAAGGCATGTCAACGGAAGTTAGGAAAGTTTCCTAACTTGAAGGCGGATGTACAGGATCAGTACACGCACCCGATCCGGCGATACCGGCGGAGGGCCGAGGCCCCCCGGGTCAGGCGCCCAGGCAGGCCGGGCCGAGCAGTTGCTTCAGGTCGCCCATCAGGGCCGGGGAGAGCGCCACCCGCAGCCGGTCGTCCAGGCGCACGACGGTGGTCTTCGGGCCGTTGTGGACCTGGAGGTGGACCTCGGTGGTGCCGGGGTGCGCGATCAGGACCTCCTTGAGACGGCCGATCACCGGCGGGGTGCAGCGGGCCAGCGGCAGGCTGACCGGCAGCGGGCCGCCGCCCTCCCGGGTCAGGTCGGGGGCCGTCACCTCCATGGCGATGATCTTCCCGACGTCCTCACGCTTGTCCAGGCGGCCCTTGACGAAGACGATGGCGTCCTCGGCCAGGACGGTCGCGCAGAGCTGGTACGCCGAGGGGAAGACCATCACCTCGATGGCGCCCTCCAGGTCCTCCAGCATGGTCAGCACCCAGGTGTCGCCCTTCTTGGTGACCTTGCGCTGGACGCCGGACAGGATGCCGCCGACGGTGACGACCTGGCCGTCGGGACGGGACTCGTCCTGGAGCGCGGCGACCGAGCAGTCGGCGCCCGCCGACAGGATGTGCTCGACGCCGAAGAGCGGGTGGTCGGAGACGTACAGGCCCAGCATCTCCCGCTCGAACTGCAGCACGGTGCTCTTGTCCCACTCCCCCACCGGGATCTGCACGTCGAACGTCTGGTCCTCGGCCCCCTCGATGGCGCCGAACAGGGAGTCCTGTCCCTGCGCCTCGTTCTTCTTGATGCCGATGATGCTGTCGACGGCCTGCTCGTGGACCATCACCAGGCCCTTGCGCTCGTGCGCGAACGAGTCGAAGGCTCCCGCCTTGATCAGCGACTCGATGACCCGCTTGTTGCAGACGATCATGGGGACCTTGCGGAGGAAGTCCTTGAAGTCGGCGAAGCGGCTCTTCTCCTTGCGCGCCGAGATGATCCCGTCGACCACGTTGCCGCCGACGTTGCGGATGGCCGACAGGCCGAACCGGACGTCGCTGCCGCGCGGGGTGAAGTCGAAGTCGGAGTCGTTGACGTCCGGCGGGAGCACCTTGATGCCCATGCGGCGGCACTCGTTGAGGTAGAGCGCCGACTTGTCCTTGTCGTCCTTGACCGAGGTCAGCAGCCCGGCCATGTACTCGGCCGGGTAGTTGGCCTTGAGGTAGGCGGTCCAGTAGGAGACCAGGCCGTAGGCGGCGCTGTGCGCCTTGTTGAAGGCGTAGTCGGAGAAGGGGAGCAGGATGTCCCAGAGGGTCTTGATCGCCGCGGCCGAGTAGCCGTTGTCCTTCATGCCCTTCTCGAAGGACTCGAACTGCTTGTCCAGCTCGGACTTCTTCTTCTTGCCCATCGCGCGGCGCAGCAGGTCCGCCTTGCCGAGCGAGAACCCGGCGACCTTCTGCGCGATGGCCATGACCTGCTCCTGATAGACGATCAGACCGTAGGTCGTGCCGAGGATCTCCTCCAGGGACTCCCTGAACTCCTCGTGGATCGGGGCGATCTCCTGCTGGCCGTTCTTTCGCAGCGCGTAGTTGGTGTGGGAGTTGGCGCCCATCGGGCCCGGACGGTACAGCGCGCCGACGGCGGAGATGTCCTCGAAGTTGTCGGGTTTCATCAGCCGCAGCAGTGACCGCATGCCGCCGCCGTCGAGCTGGAACACCCCCAGGGTGTCGCCCCGGCCGAGCAGCTCGTAGGTCTTGCGGTCGTCCAGCGGGAGCTTGAGCAGGTCGATCGCGCTGCCGGTGTTCGCCTCGATCATCTTCAGGCAGTCGTCGATGATCGTGAGGTTGCGCAGGCCCAGGAAGTCCATCTTCAGCAGGCCGAGCGTCTCGCAGGTCGGGTAGTCGAACTGCGTGATGATCACACCGTCGGAGTCACGGCGCATGATCGGGATGTAGTCGGTCAGCACCTCCGAGGACATGATGACGCCCGCGGCGTGCACGCCGGTCTGGCGGATCAGGCCCTCCAGGCCCCTGCCCAGGTCCATCGCCGATTTGACGTCGACGTCCTCGTCGTACAGCTTGCGCAGTTCACCGGCCTCGTTGTAGCGAGGATGATCCTTGTCGAAGATGCCCGACAGCGGGATGTCCTTGCCCATCACCGCGGGCGGGAAGGCCTTGGACACCTTGTCGCCGAGGGCGTACGGGTAGCCCAGGACGCGAGCCGCGTCCTTGATGGCCGCTTTCGCCTTGATGGTGCCGAAGGTGGCGATCATGGCGACCTTGTCGGCGCCGTACTTCTCCGTCACGTAGCGGATCACGTCACCGCGCCGACGCTCGTCGAAGTCGATGTCGACGTCGGGCATGGAGACGCGGTCGGGGTTGAGGAACCGCTCGAAGATCAGGCCGTGCGGCAGCGGGTCGAGGTCGGTGATGCCCAGCGCGTACGCCGCCAGCGAGCCCGCCGCGGAGCCACGGCCGGGACCGACCCGGATGCCGTTGTTCTTGGCCCACATGATGAAGTCGGCGACCACGAGGAAGTACGAGGGGAACCCCATCTGCAGGATGATGTCCATCTCGTAGTCGATCTGCTTCTGGTGCACCTCGTCGACGCCCTCGGGGAAGCGGCGCTCCATGCCCCGCTGGATCTCCTTGCGGAACCAGCTCTCCTCGCTCTCCCCCTCGGGCACGGGGAAGGTCGGCATCAGGTTCTTGAAGCCGAACATGCCGGCCGGGTCGACCTTCTCGGCGACCAGCAGCGTGTTGCGGCAGCCCTCGGCCCACAGGTCCGAGGAGTCGACCGCGCGCATCTCGTCGGCGGTCTTGATGTAGTAGCCGCTGCCGTCGAAGCGGAAGCGGTCGGGGTCCGACAGCTGCTTGCCGGTCTGGATGCACAGCAGCGCGTCGTGGGAGGTCGCGTCGGACTCGTAGGTGTAGTGGGAGTCGTTGGTGACCAGCGGCGGGATGTTCAGCTCTTTGGAGATGCGGGTCAGGCCCTCGCGGACCCGGCGCTCGATGTCGAGCCCGTGGTCCATGATCTCCAGGTAGTAGTTGTCCTTGCCGAACAGGTCCTGGAACTTCGCCGCCGCGGCCAGCGCCTCGTCGTACTGGCCCAGGCGCAGGCGGGTCTGCACCTCGCCGGACGGGCAGCCGGTCGTGGCCATCAGGCCCTCGGAGTGCTCGGCGAGGGTCTCGGCGTCCATCCGGGCCCACTTGCGGACGAAGCCCTCGGTGTAGGCCCGCGAGGAGAGCTTCATCAGGTTCTTCAGGCCGCGCTCGTTACGCGCCCAGATCGTCATGTGGGTGTAGTAACCACCCGCGGAGACGTCGTCGCGCCGCTGGTGCGGCTCACCCCACAGCACCGGCTTCTTCTGGTGCCGGGAGGCCGGTGAGACGTAGGCCTCGATGCCGATGATCGGCTTGATGCCGGCGCCGGTCGCCTGCCTGTAGAAGTCGTAGGCGCCGTGCATGTTGCCGTGGTCGGTCATCGCGATGGCGGGCATTCCCAGGTCCCCGACCTGCTTGAACATCTGCTTCAGACGGGCGGCTCCATCGAGCATGGAGTACTCCGTGTGAACGTGAAGATGCACAAACGAGTCGGACATGCGGCCTCGTCCCTCCCCCTAGTCGCGTGTCGGCGTGGGAAGCCTACGCGCGTTCGCCGTCCTGTGGGGGCACCCATCGCCGTGCACCCTGAGCAACGATTGGATACTCTCCGTGATATCGTTTCCGGGCTGGGCAAACGGGGGGACCCATGAGGAGCGACGAGGGCTACAGCCACGCGCTCGGCAATCGCCAGGTGCAGATGATAGCGATCGGCGGCGCGATCGGGGTGGGCCTGTTCCTGGGTGCCGGCGGGCTGCTCCAGACGACCGGGCCGATACTGGTGGTGTCGTACGCGGTCGCCGGGCTCGCGGCGTTCTTCGTGATGCGGGCCCTGGGCGAACTGGTGCTCTACAGACCGACCTCGGGCTCCTTCGTAGACTACGCCGCCGAGTTCGTCGGGCCGTGGGCCGCCTTCGCCAGCGGCTGGATGTACTGGGTCAACTGGGCCTTCACCGGCATCGCCGAGCTGACCGCGATCTCCACGTACGTGGGCCTGTGGGCGCCACAGTTCCCCCGCTGGGGCACCGCGATCATCGCGCTGGCGTTCGTGCTGACCGTCAACCTGCTGTCGGTTCGGCTCTTCGGCGAGCTGGAGTTCTGGTTCGCCCTGCTGAAGGTCCTGGCCATCTGCGCGTTCCTGGTGGTCGGACTGGCGCTGGTCGTCTTCGGGACGTCCCTGGGCGGGAGCACCGCCGGGGCCGGCAACCTCGTCTCCCACGGCGGTTTCCTCCCCAACGGCTTCCCCGTCGCGCTGATGAGCATGCAGTCGGTGATCTTCGCCTACTCCTCGATCGAGCTGGTCGGCATCGCCGCCGGGGAGACGAGGAACCCCGAGCAGGTCATGCCCAGGGCGATCAACGGCGTGATCTGGCGGATCGCGGTCTTCTACGTCGGCTCGGTCCTGCTGCTCGCCATGGTCCTGCCGTGGACCGCCTACGGCCCCGGCCAGTCACCGTTCGTGACGGTCTTCACCGCACTCGGCGCCCCCTGGGCCGCCGACGTCATGAACCTCATCGTGATCACCGCGGCCATGTCGTCGTGCAACTCCGGCCTGTACTCGACGGGACGCATCCTGCGGGCCATGGCCGTCAAGGGGGAGGCCCCGGCCCTCGCCGGACGGATCGGCTCCCGCCACGTCCCCTACGGCGGCATCCTCATCACGGCGAGCGTGTTCGTCGCCGGAATCGTCCTGTACTACTTCGTACCGGAGCGCGCCTTCAACATCGCGATCGCGGTCGCCTCCCTCGGCGTGATCACCACCTGGGGCACCCTGCTCCTGTGCCAGATCCGGCTGCGCGAGGCCGCCGAGCGGGGCCTGCTCGAGCGCCCCTCCTTCCGGATGCCCGGCTCCCCGTACACCGGCCGGCTCACCCTGGGCTTCCTCGCGCTGGTCGTGCTCCTCATGCCGTTCGCCGACGCCGACCAGCGGATCGCCTTCTTCTGCCTCCCGCTGCTGGTGGCCGCCATCGCCGCCGGATGGCGAATCGTCGACTCCCGCCGCCCCCGCCCCACCCGCTCCCCCCTCTCACCGCCACCGCCCGGCGGCGCCTGAGCCTGCGCCCCGGCCCGGAGGTGTGCCGACCGTCCTCGGCACCCCGCTGGACACGGCGGAGCCCGGGCAGACCGGGCCCACCCTCCGCGACTCGCCCGACGTGCCCGGCGGCGGCCCCGCCCACCGCCGGGCACGTGACGACGCGCCGCCAGGCCTCCGATCAGGCCTCCGATCAGGCCTGGGCGTTCGCGGCACGTTCCTCGGCGAGGTGGAGGCCCGCCTCGATGACGGCGTTCATGATGGGCGCCAGCCGTACCTCGCCCAGGGTGGGGGCCCGGCGGGCCATCTCGGCGACCAGGCGGCGCTCGCGCTCCATGTCACGGCCGGCGAAGCCACCGACGGGCTTGAGGCGCTGGATGGTGCCTGCCAGCTCGGCGCGGCGCTCCAGGAGGAGGGCTAGGGCGGCGTCGACGCGGTCGATGGCGCTCCGGGCGGCCAGGACGGAGTCGGGCACCTCGGAGCGGGTCACCGCTCCGACGATCCGCGCGGCCTCGTGGGCGGCCAGGGCGGCCTCCTCCGGGGCGTCCGGGGCCAGCAGCAGCCCGTCGGCCCCGGCCGCGACCGCCGCCGCGGCCAGGGCGGGGTCCTCGCCGAGGTCGGCCAGGACCGGGCGTCCCGAGCGCCGCCGGGCCTCGCGCATCAGGGCGAGGTCGAGGGTGATCCCCGCCTGGTGCGTACGGCTGCCGCTCTCGCACAGCACCACCCGGTCGTTGCCCTCGGCCACGCAGTAGTCGGCGATGGCCAGCCACTCCTCCAGGGTCGCGGCGGGGCCTCGCTGGACGACCACCGGCAGCCCGAGCCTGGCCACCGCCCTGACCAGCTGGAAGTCCTGCATCCACGCCGCCCCGATCACCACGCCGTCGGCGTTCTCGGCGATCTCCGGCAGGTCGGCGGCGGAGAACGGCTCGGCCAGGACCGGTCCCGCCCACTCGGCGCGGACCGCCGCCAGGGTCTCGGACGCGGGCACCCTCCCGTGGTGGCCGCGCAGGCTGACCCAGCGCGCGTCCCCTCCGGCACCGCCGATCACCACGGCCGGTCCGGCGCCCACCGTGAGGGTCCCCACCTGTACGGCCCCGCGCTCCAGGTGTGCGGTCAACGACATCTCGGCTCCCCATGCTCAGCCGGCGCGCACATCCCGTGGGCCGGCGAATCGTAAGAAACAAAAAAGGCAGAGACTGTGGGCGTCTCTGCCTCTGCCGGCTCCGAACGGTCGCTACGTCACGCTGTCACGACCGGCTCCTCGGAGCCGGCTCGATAAACGCGAAATAGCAAGTCATGAAAATGACGATAGGCCATCTTCATCCCAGACGCCACTTGTGGGACCGCCCATCTCAGGGTCCGGACGTCTGGACCTCCGGAGAGTCGATCACCCTCCTCGGCCTATGAGAGTATGCGGGGGTTTAGAAAGGGGTAGGTGCGGTTGATGGCCGAAGCACAGCCTGAGGGACGTCGCGTAGCCGCCCGCTACCACCTGCTCGAACCCATCGGCCGGGGTGGCATGGGCATCGTCTGGCGGGCGCACGACGAGCTCCTCGATCGCGAGGTCGCGGTCAAGGAGGTTCGCTACGCCGACATGCTCGGCGAGGACAACCAGGAGGACTTCAACCGGCGTACCAAGCGCGAGGCCCGCGCCGCCGGACGGCTGACCCACCCGAACGTCGTCGTCGTCCACGACGTGGTCGAGGAGGACGGCAGGCCCTGGATCGTCATGCAGCTCGTCGAGTCCCGGTCACTCGGCAAGGTGCTGCGCCAGGACGGGCCGCTGCCGGCCCGGCGGGTGGCGGAGATCGGGCTGCAGGTGCTGGAGGCGCTGCGCGCCGCCCACACCCAGGGCGTGCTGCACCGCGACGTCAAGCCGGAGAACGTGCTGCTGGCCGACGACGGCCGGGTGGTGCTGACCGACTTCGGCATCGCGACGCTGGAGGCCGAGACCGCGCTGACCATGACCGGGATCGCGGGCACGCCCGCGTTCATCCCGCCCGAACGGATCAAGGGCGCCAGCGCGCAGCGCGAGTCGGACCTGTGGTCCCTCGGCGCGACGCTGTACGCCGCCGTCGAGGGCAAGCCGCCGCACGACCGGGGCGGGGTCCTGCCGACCATGCACGCCGTGCTGAACGACGAGCCGGAGCCCCCGGTCAACGCGGGGGACCTGGCGCCCGTCCTCGAGGGGCTGCTGCGCAAGGACCCGGCCCAGCGGATGTCCTACGAGGAGGCCTCGCGGCTGCTGCGCCAGGTGGCCGAGGGTGGCGAGAAGCCGCGGCCGCCCGCGAGGACGGCCGTCATGCCCGCGGTGGCGGACGGGGCGGAGAGCGCGGCGACGGCCGAGACCGACCCCGGGATCCGCCGCCCCGCCGAGGCCCTGCCCGCGACGGGGGTGAAGCTGGGCTCCGCAGCCCCCGCTCCCCCGCAGGAGGCCCCGCGGCCGGAACGCCCCGGGCAGGGCGAGCCGGAGACGGAGGTACGGCGGGAGCGGACCCCCAGGCCGGTCCCCGGTCTCGCGTCCAGGGCGATCTCCAAGCCGTCCGCCGGACCCGCGTCCGGGGCGGCCTTCGGGACGGGCTCCGCGGCGGCGGGCGAGGCGGCCGCGCCACCGCGGGACGGGGGCGCGGGGCGCTCCCCGCGCCCGGCGCCCGGACGGACGCCGAGCCAGGCTCCCGGCCCGGATCAGGCCCCCAAGGCCGGGCGTGGGCCCGTCCCCCCGGTGGGGTGGACGCCCGCCTCTCCCGCCCCCCGGCGGGATCCCTACGCCGACGCGGGACCCGCCTCCCCCCAGGTCGTGCCGGTCGAGGAGTACTTCTCCTCCGCGCCTCCGACGCTGCCCCCGACGGCGCCCCCGACGGTGCCCGGGGAGTCCCGGCGCTCGCCGCGCAGGCGGGGCCTGCTGCTGATCGTGCCCGCGCTCGTGGTCGTCGGGCTGGTGGCGGGGTGGCTCGGGCTGCGCAACGGCCAGACCGAGGGCGACCTGCCCGCACCGCACCCCGGCGAGCCGAAGAAGTCGGCCCAGTCCGCCAAGACGACCGAGCCCACGTCCGAGCCGTCCCCGAGCCCCAGCCCGTCCAAGGAGAAGAAGGAGAAGGAGAAGGAGAAGAACCCCGCGCTCCCCGACGGCTGGCGCATGCACAAGGACGGCAACGGGTTCTCGGTCGGCCTGCCCAAGGGGTGGGACGTGGACCGGCGATCCGGGCAGTCGGTGTGGTTCCGCGGGCCCGACCGGGTGAGCTACCTGCTGATCGAGTACACCGAGACCCCGAGCTCGGACCCGAAGAAGGACTGGGAGAAGCAGGAGCGCTACAGCAGCTTCAATGGATACAAGCGCATCCGCATTGAAAAGGTCGATTATATGAAGAAGGCCGCCGACTGGGAGTTCACCTGGAACATGAGCTCCGGCAAGGCGAGGGTGATCGACCGGGGGTTCGTCACCGAAGGCGGCCGGGGGTACGCGATCTACTGGCACACCCGGGCCGACGAATGGGACAGCAAGCTCGACCTCTTCAAGGGGTTCACCGCGACTTTCTCCTCGAAAAAGTAGGGGCCGTCCCAACCGGCTACGATGCGTGGGTTTGGGAGGGGCGAGGAGAATGATCGAACGGAAGGTGGCGGGCCGGTATCGCCTGCTCGAACCCATCGGCGAAGGCGGGATGGGCGTCGTTTGGCGATCCCACGACGAGCTTCTCGACCGGGTCGTGGCGATCAAGGAGGTCCGCTACCGCGGGGTCGACGAGGCCGCGCGGATCGATCTGAACCGGCGAACGATCCGAGAGGCCAAGACCGCCGGGCGGCTCGACCACCCTTCCGTGATCATCGTGCACGACGTGGTCGAGGAGGAGGGGCGGCCCTGGATCGTCATGCAGCTGGTCCGGTCGCGCTCCCTGGGCGAGGTGGTGCGCGGAAGCGGGCCGCTGCCTCCCGAGCGGGTCGCCGCGGTCGGGCTGCACGTGCTGGGCGCGTTGCGGGCGGCGCACGCCGCCGGGGTGCTGCACCGCGACGTCAAGCCGGAGAACGTACTGCTGGCCGACGACGGCCGGGTGGTGCTGACCGACTTCGGCATCGCCTCCATGACCCAGGAGACCGGGATCACCCGGACGGGCGGGATGGTCGGCACCCCGGCCTTCCTTCCCCCTGAGCGGCTCCACGGGCTGCCCGCGACCCCCGAGTCGGACCTGTGGTCCCTGGGGGCGACGCTGTACGCGGCCCTGGAGGGGCACCCGCCGTTCGAGCGGCCCACGGCCGCCGCGACCATGATGGCGGTCCTGAACGGCGAGCCCAGCCCCATGGCGCACGGCGGGCCCCTGGCCTCGGCGATCCTCGGGCTGATGGCCAGGGAGCCCTCCGCCCGGATGAGCGCCGACGAGGCCGAGACCCTGCTCACCCGGGCCGCGGCGGGCCACACCCCCGGCGGGTCCGAAGCGGCGGGACGGTCCCCACGGGCCGGGTCGGCGCCTCAGCCCTCCCGTCCCCAGCAGACGGGCGCCCCGGCGTGGCGGGGCGGGTCACCGCTCGACCCGCCGTCGCCGTACGCCGGGCAGTCACCGCACACCGCGCAGCCGCACACCGCACAGCCGTACAGCGCGCAACCGCACGGCGCGCAACCGCACGCGGCGCAGCCGTACGGCGGGCAGCCCGCCGCGGACCCCCGGTACACCGGGAACACCGGGTACGGCGCGGAACCCGGGTACGGAGAGGGGACGCGGTACCCCACGGACGCGTCGCACGCGGCCGGGGCGGCGGGGACGGCACCCGCCGCGTGGCATCCGCGGCAGGACGGTCCCGCGCAGGCGCTCCCGCCCCAGGATCCGGCGGGCTTCCACCGGGACGCCGGTCCCGTGTACACGGGGCAGCCGTTCCAGCAGAACGGCCCACCGCCCCCCGGGTACCACAACAACCCGGCGCACCACGGCAACCACACGCACCCCGGACAGGCGTCCCACACGAACGATCCGGCGCGTACCCGGTACCGCAACAACCCCGCGCAGACGACCCCCCAGCCCTACCTCGACGACCCGTTCCAGGGCGGCTATCTCAACGACCCGTTCCAGGCCGGTATGGCCGCCTCCGCCCAGACGGGGCAGCCGCACCACGGCGTCGAGCCGTCGTATCCGGGTCCCCGGACCCAGCCGGGCCAGCACGCCGCGGCCGATGAGCCCTCACTCACCGACCGGCGTCCCGCCACGAGACGGATCATCCTCATGGCGGGCATACCGGCGCTCGCCCTGGTGATCGGGGCCGGGGGATGGCTGATGCTCCAGAGCCGGGAGGGTGACCAGCGGCAGACGCCGCCCTCTCCGACGGCCACGGCGGCGGTTCCGGACGCGACGGCCACCACGGGCAAGCCCTCCAAGAGCCCTCGCCCCACCGCCACCGCCACCGGCCGTCCGACGAAGCTCCCCGACGGCTGGCAGACGTACCAGGACCCGCTGGGCTTCAGCGTGGCGCTGCCGCGCGGCTGGATGAGCAAGCGGTTCACCGGCCGTGACCGGGTAGAATTCAGGGCACCGGGGTCGAGCTCCCTGCTGTGGATCGAGTCGACGGAGGATCCCGAGACCGACCCGGTCAAACACTGGGAGAAGGTCGAGAAGGGCGGCCTGGCCAAGAAGATCTGGCCGGGCTACGAGCGGATCGGCATCACCCCGCTGAGATATCGCGGCGTCGCGGCGGCCGACTGGGAGTTCACCTACCTGAAGGACAAGGTCCCGACCCACGTCCTGGACCGGGGTTTCCACACGATCACGGGCCGTCCCTACGCCATTTACTGGGAGAGCCCGGAGGAGGAGTGGGACCGGACGTTCTTCGACAGGTTCGCCGAGACCTTCCGGCCGTGACCGCGCCGGAACCGGGCCGGAAACGGGCCGGAGGCGCGCGAAGGCGGGCGGAGGAGCGGAACCCGGCACCGGGGACGGGGAAGCGCCCGCGGGACCGGACGAGAACGAGGGTAGGAACCTGAGACGGGGCCGGCACGGAGAGCGGAGTGAGAACGGGGACGGGGACAGAGACGGAGACGGGACCGCGGACGGAGTTGGAGGCGGCGCGCTTCTGGCGCACTCCGGCGCTGCCCGGGGTCGACCTGCTCAGGGCCAGATACGTGACCCACAGGTTCACCCGGCACGCGCACGACGCGTACGCCATCGGGGTGATCGTCTCCGGGGTCGAGGAGTTCGACTACCGGGGTGCCCGGCACCGCGCGGGCGCGGGAAGCGTGGTCCTGGTCGACCCGGACCAGGCGCACACCGGCCACGCGGGCGAACCGGGCGGCTGGACCTACCGGATGCTCTACCCGTCGGTCGAGGTCATCGGCGAGATCGCCGCCGAGCTGCTCGCCGGGCGCGGCACGCCGTGCTTCCCCGAGGCCGTCGTGTCCAGCCCGCACAGCGCCGCGCTGCTGGGGGCCGCGCACGACGCCGCCGAGCGCGGTGACAACCTGGCCTCCTCGACGCTGGCCCGCGCGGCCTTCGGCACGCTGCTGCGGCAGCACGCCGCCCGCGTTCCCCCGGAGACGCGGCTTCCCGGCGACCCGAGGGCGGTACGGCTCGCGCGGGAGATCCTGCACGACCGGCTCGTCGATCCGCCCACGCTGGAGGATCTCGCGCTGGCCGTGCGGGCGAAGCCGTTCGCGCTGATCCGGGCCTTCAAGGCGGCCACGGGACTGCCGCCGCACGCCTACCTGAACACCCTGCGGGTCCGGCAGGCCCGGGGACTGCTCGATTCGGGCCTCCCGGCCGCGCAGGTCGCCGCCGATGTGGGATTCACCGACCAGGCTCACCTGACCAGGCATTTCAAGCGGATCGTCGGGGTTCCTCCCGCCGCGTACCAACGTGCAGGAACGTACAAGACCGGGCCGGAAAACCATACATAACCTCTTTCGCATGGAAACATCCACTCGTTCCTCAGCAATCAGGGACGGACTAGGAGTGGGAATCGCGGTAGGGCTGTCCGGGCTCGCGTTCGGAGCCAGCGCGGTCACCGCGGGACTGAGCATCGCGCAGGCGTGCGTGCTGAGCCTGTTCGCCTTCACCGGCGCCTCGCAGTTCGCCCTGGCCGGCGTCGTCGCGGGCGGCGGGAGCCTGGTCGCGGGCACGGCGGGCGCGTTGCTGCTGGGCGGCCGCAACAGCCTGTACGGCCTGCGCATGGCCGACATGCTGGGGGTCAGAGGAGGACGCAGGTTCCTCGTGGCCCACGGCGTGATCGACGAGACGACCGCGGTGGCCATGGCCCAGCCCGGCGAGGAGCAGGCCAGGACGGGGTTCTTCGTCACCTTCGCCACCCTCTACGTGACCTGGAACGTCACCACCCTGCTGGGCGCCGCGGGCACCTCCTGGGTGGCCGACCCGGCCGTGCTGGGCCTGGACGCGGTCGGCCCGGCCACGTTCCTGGCGATCCTGTGGCCCAGGCTCACCGGCGACGGCCCCGAGACCCGCACGCTGCGGCGGCTCGCCGCGGGCGGCGCGGCGATCGCGCTGGCCGCGACCCCGTTCACCCCGCCCGGCGTGCCCGTCCTCATCGCGGCGGTCGCCGTGCTCGCCGTGATCCTCAGGAGGCCCGCATGAGCGGCGTGTGGTGGGCCGTACTGGCCACCTGCGCGGGATGTTACGCGCTGAAGCTGGCCGGGCTGTCCGCGCCGCGCAGGCTGCTCGACCACCCGGGGGTACAGCGTTTCGCCGCGCTGGTGCCGGTGGCGCTGCTGGCCGCGCTGATCGCGGTGCAGACCTTCGCGCACGGGCAGTCGCTGCATCTGGACTGGCCGCGTACCGCGGGCCTGGGGGCGGCCGTCGTCGCGCTGCTGCTGCGCGCGCCCTTCCTGGTGGTGCTCGCCACCGCGGCCGTCGTCACCGCCGTGCTGCGCCTGCTGACGGCCTGACCGGGCCGTCGTGGAGCGGCATCCCGATCCGTTCCATCATGGAAAAGACCACCGTATGCCCGTTGTTCACCGGCCGTTGCGACATGTGCGGATTGTTGCCGGTAATCACGGGTAGGCGGGCCCTATGTCCGATTCTGGAGAGATCATCGGTGCGCGGTACCGGCTGCTCGAACGCATCGGGTGCGGCGGGATGGGCACCGTCTGGCGGGCCCGGGACGAGGTTCTCGGCCGGAACGTCGCGGTCAAGGAGGTCATTCCCTCACCGGACCTGACGGGCGGCGAACGCGAGGTGTTCACCGTGCGGACGCTCCGGGAGGCCCGCGCGGCCGGCAGGATCGGGCATCCGGGGGTCGCGACGGTCTACGACGTGATCGAGGAGAAGGGGCGTCCGTGGATCGTCATGCAGCTGGTGGAGTCGCGGACGCTCGGCGCGGTGGTGCGCGAGGACGGACCGCTGCCGCCCGCGCGGGTGGCGCGGATCGGGCTGGAGGTGCTGGGGGCGCTGGTCGCCGCCCACCACGCCGGGGTACTGCACCGCGACGTGAAACCGGACAACGTGCTGCTCGCCAGGGACGGCAGGGCCGTGCTGACCGACTTCGGCATCGCGGTGCTGGAGGGCGACTCGTCGGTGACCAGGACCGGCGCCCTCATCGGCACCCCGGCGTTCATCGCGCCGGAGCGGGCGAGCGGAGGACCGGCGGAGTTCGCCTCCGACATGTGGTCGCTCGGCGTGACGCTCTACATGGCCGTCGAGGGACGCTCTCCCTTCGAACGCGCCCACCCGCTGGCGACGCTCAGCGCGGTCATGCACGAGGAGCCCGCCCCCCTGAGGTTCGCCGGATCGCTGGGGCCGGTGATCCACGGCCTGCTCCGTAAGGATCCCGCGCACCGCATGTCCGCCCACGACGTGCAGATCCACCTGCGCGCGATCATGAACGGAACCGCCCCGCAGGCCACCATGCCGATCGACCTGCCCGTCCCGGCGCCCGCGGCCGGGCCGGCCGGCATGCCGGCGACCGGGCCGATCGCGGGACAGGCGCCCGCGCCCGCACCCGCGAACGCCACCGTGGCCGGATCCGGCGCGCCACGCGCCGCGCCCGGCCCGCGGCGGCGCCCGGCCGTCCTCGCCATGGTCGCGGCGGTGCTCGCGGTCACCACGACCGCGGGCGGGGCGGCCTGGGTCGCCCTGAGCTCCGGCCCGCCGATCTCCCGGGAGCCGTCCGCCCCGGCGAGCGTCCCCACCGTGGACCGCACGCCCGGGACCGCCACCGAGCAGGCCAGGCTGCCCGCGGACAGGGAGCCCACGCCGAACGGGAGCGGGCGGGACCGGCGGGAGCCCGCCACTCCCCCTGCGCCCCGGGACGAGCCGCGGACCGACGCTCCCTCCCCTTCGGACAGGCCCTCGGCCGACCCCACCGGGAAGGACCCGGAGAAGGACTCCGGGAACGGCTCCGGCAAGAAATCCGGCGATCGTTCGGACAAGGGCGGCGAGGACGGGGACGACAGGGGGGACCCGGGAAAGGGACGCGGCGACGGCCAGGAGGGCGACGACGGTTCGAAGCCGGGCAAGGAGACGGGAAAGGACACGGGAAAGGACACTGGCGCGGATGACGGGGACCGGGACGACGCGGCTCAGGAGGACCCGCCGTCCGACCAGATCGACCTCGGCGACGCGTTGAACGCCCTGGCCGGGGCGTCCTACGGCACGTCACGACACGGCGGAGCCGGGAGGACCCGGGGACGTTAGGCGGAACCCATCCCCTGTCCCACCGCCGAAACCCGCACCGGCACTCCCCGAGGATTCGGAGGACCGGGCCGGGGTGCGGCCCCGGCGCGGGGCGGTCCGCCGTCACCGTCCGCGCCGACGGATCACCCGGCTGCGCCCCGGCGGCCGCCGAGCCCCCGGGTCACGCCCGGCACGGCGGGGACGACGGGCGCGGCGAGGGCGACGGGGATGGCGGGGGTAGCGGGGGCGGCGTCACCGTCAGGACTCGCCGGCGACGACCTTCAGGGCGTGGGCGAGATCGTCCGGGTAGTCGGTGGTGAAGGTGACCCACTCGCCCGTCGTCGGGTGCTCGAAGGCCAGGGAGACCGCGTGCAGCCACTGCCGGCTGACGCCCAGACGCGCGGCCAGCGTGGGGTCGGCGCCGTACAGCATGTCGCCGACGCACGGGTGACGCAGCGCCGACATGTGGACCCGGATCTGGTGGGTCCGGCCGGTCTCCAGCTTGATGTCCAGCAGCGACGCGGCGCGGAAGGCCTCGATCGTGTCGTAGTGGGTGACCGACTCCTTGCCTCCGGCCACGACGGCGAAGCGGCCGTCCCCGACGGGGTGACGGTCGATCGGCGCGTCGACCGTGCCGCGCAGCGGATCCGGGTGGCCCTGGACCAGCGCGTGGTAGCGCTTGTCGACCGTACGCTCCTTGAAGGCCCGCTTCAGCCACGAGTAGGCGTGCTCGCTCTTGGCCACGACCATGGCGCCGGTGGTGTTGGCGTCCAGGCGGTGCACGATGCCCTGCCGCTCGGCGGCGCCGCTGGTCGCCACCCGGTGCCCGGTGCCGAGCAGGCCGCCGATCACGGTCGGCCCGGTCCACCCGGTGGTCGGATGGGCCGCCACGCCGACGGGCTTGTTGATGACGACGATGTCGTCATCCTCGTAGACGATCGTCATGCCCGGGACCGGCTCGGCGACCGGCATCGGCGTGGTCGGCGGGGGCGGCAGGACGACGTCCAGCCACGCGCCCGCGTGGACCCGGTCGGACTTGGCGGCGGGCGAGCCGTCGACCAGCACGTCACCGTCGGCGATCAACTCCGCCGCACGGGTCCGCGACAGGCCGAACAGCCGCGACAGGGCCGCGTCGAGACGCTCGCCCTCCAGCCCGTCGGGAACCGGGAGACTCCGTCGCTCAGCCATTGTTCCCGCTCCCCGCCTCGTCGCCCGTCTCGTTACCGGTCTTGTTGTCCGCCCCCTCGCGCGTGCCGTCGATCTGGTAGCCCCGCCAGGCGAGGAAGACCGCCAGGATCCCGCCGCAGACGATCGCCGAGTCGGCGACGTTGAAGACCGGGAAGTGGCCGGGGAAGGTCTCGATGAAGTCGACGACGTGCCCCTGGAGCCCGCCGGGGGCGCGGAAGAGCCGGTCGGTCAGGTTGCCCGTCGCCCCGCCGAGCATCAGGCCGAGCGTGATGGCCCACGGCAGGCTGCGCAGGTTGCGCGCGGTCCGCAGGATGGCGATCACGACGGCGGTCGCGATGATCGTGAAGACGATGGTCATGCCGGTGCCGAGACTGAAGGCCGCGCCCGCGTTGAAGATCACCCGGAACTGCAGGAGGTCCGGGATCAGCACGAACGGCTCCCTGCCCTCCAGGGTCCTCAGCACGATGGTCTTCGTCAGCAGGTCGAGACCGTAGACGACCACCGCGAGGACCCCCAGCACGGCCAGCCGCCGCGCTCTGCGCGGAGGGGCCGCCGAAACCTCGCCGGCGGCGCCACCGGTGATCCCGTTCGTGACCCCGTCGGCCCCGCCGGCCTCACCGGCCCCGCCGCCGTTCAGCGGCGCTCCTCCCGCTGCTTGCAGGCCACGCACAGCGTCGCCCTCGGGAACGCCTGCAGGCGCTCCTTGCCGATCGGCTTGTGGCACGATTCGCACACTCCGTAAGTCCCCGCGTCGATCCGGGCGATCGCTCGCTCGTTCTGCGCGACCAGGTCGCGCGAATTCAGGGTAAGGGCGATCTCGCGTTCCCGTTCATATGTCCGGGCGCCGGCGTCGGCCTGATCGTCCCCCGCACCGTCGGTGACGTCACTCGACGCGATCTCGGTCTCGGCCTTGGCGATCTCCCTGTTCAGCTCGTCGATCTCCACGGCCAGACGCCCGCGAACCTCCGCGAGCTCCTGGGCCGACCAGGTGACGGCGGTACCGTTCTCCGACGGTGCTACCGCGCTCTCGTCCGCGCGTACAGTCGCGGCCATGGCGGCCTCCTTGCTCGATCGGACCGTATCCAATGTGGTAAACGGTGCGGGCAGCTTAGGTCTCCCATAACAGAACGGCAAACGACCCGCCGTGATGTTTACCACTCCCGTAACATCCGGCCCCCTCCCCCGGATTCCATCCCCAGCCTTGACATCGGGGAGATATTCGGGAAGTTTCCCGTGGGCCGGTGCGTTATGGTGTGAGCCTGCAAGGCGTTGATGGGGACAACTACCTCCGAGCCCCTCGCGTGAGCGACCCGGGGACGGTGCGAGCCCGGGGCGATGCCCGGAGGGAAAATCACCCCTGAGCCGCCGGAAGAACGGCCGCCGAGATTCACGCAGAACCGGCCGGCCCAGTAGAACCGGCAGCAGAGCCCAAAGAAGAGGGCCTTCTTCCCGAAGGTCAAGGAGGGTGGTACCGCGGGGCCGCAGGGTCTCGTCCCTCCACGCCACTGCCAGCACCAGCGTGGAGGTCCCGTCCGTCATGTCCGCCTATTTCCGTCCTCTTCCCGCGCAGGTCGACCTGCCCGCGCTCGAACACGAGGTGCTCGAACGCTGGCGTGACGGCAAGGTCTTCGAGCGTTCGGTCGAGCAGAACGCCGGCGGCCCCAACTGGGTCTTCTACGAGGGTCCTCCCACCGCGAACGGCATGCCCGGCGTGCACCACGTCGAGGCCCGCGTGTTCAAGGACCTCTTCCCCCGCTACCGGTCCATGCGCGGCTACAACGTGCCCCGCAAGGCGGGCTGGGACTGTCACGGCCTGCCGGTCGAGGTCAGCGTCGAGAAGGAGCTCGGCCTGTCGGGCAAGAAGGACATCGAGGCGTACGGCATCGCCGAGTTCAACGCCCGGTGCCGCGAGTCGGTGCTGCGGCACGTGGACGCCTTCGAAGAGATGACCGAGCGGATGGGCTACTGGATCGACCTGTCCCAGGCCTACCGCACGATGGACGCCTCCTATGTGGAGTCCGTCTGGTGGTCGCTCAAGGTCATCTTCGACAAGGGCCTCCTCAGCCGCGACTTCCGGATCACGCCCTACTGCCCCCGCTGCGGCACCGGCCTGTCCGACCACGAGCTGGGCCAGCCCGGCGGCTACGAGACCGTGAGCAGCCCGTCGGTCTACGTCCGCATGCCCGTGACCTCCGGGCCGCTGGCCGACCTCGGCGCCTCGCTGCTGATCTGGACCACCACGCCGTGGACGCTGGTCTCCAACACGGCGGTCGCCGTGCACCCCGACGTGACCTACGTCGCGGCGCGCCCCGCCGGGTCGGACGAGGTCCTGGTGGTGGCCGAGCCGCTGCTGGCCTCCGCCCTGGGCGAGGGCGCCGAGGTGCTGGCCACCTTCCGGGGCACCGACCTGGAGCGCACCCCCTACTCCCGTCCCTTCGAGCTGGTCGACATCCCCGGCGCGCACTACGTGGTGCTCGGCACCTACGTCACCACCGAGGACGGCACCGGCCTGGTGCACCAGGCGCCCGCCTTCGGCGCCGACGACATGACGACCTGCAAGCTGTACGGCCTGCCCGTGGTCAACCCGATCGGTCCCGACGGGCGCTTCCTCGACAGCGTCCCCCAGGTCGGCGGCCAGTTCTTCAAGGACGCCGACGAGGGCCTGACCGCCGACCTGCGGGAGCGCGGCCTGCTGTACCGGGGCGGCCACTTCGAGCACAGCTACCCGCACTGCTGGCGCTGCCACACCGCGCTGCTCTACTACGCGCTGCCCGCGTGGTACATCCGCACCACCGAGATCAAGGACCGGCTCCTCGCCGAGAACGAGAAGACCACCTGGTACCCCGAGACGATCAAGTGGGGCCGTTTCGGCGAGTGGCTGCGCAACAACGTCGACTGGTCGCTGTCGCGGTCGCGTTACTGGGGCACGCCGCTGCCGCTGTGGGTCTGCTCCGCCGACGAGTCGCACATCACCTGCGTCGGCTCGCTGGAGGAGCTCGGCGACCTGTCCGGCCAGAACGTCTCCGCCCTCGACCCGCACCGCCCCTACGTGGACGACGTCACGCTGCCCTGCCCCTCCTGTGGCGCCGAGGCGCACCGGGTGCCGGACGTGATCGACGCCTGGTACGACTCGGGGTCGATGCCCTTCGCCCAGTGGGGCGCGCCGTACCGGAACGCGGAGATGCTCGAGAAGGCCTACCCCGCGCAGTTCATCTGCGAGGCCACCGACCAGACCCGCGGCTGGTTCTACTCGCTGATGGCGGTCGGCACGCTGGTCTTCGACAGGTCCTCCTACGAGAACGTGCTCTGTCTCGGGCTGATCCTCGCCGAGGACGGCCGCAAGATGAGCAAGCACCTGGGCAACGTGCTGCAGCCGATCCCGCTGATGGACCAGCACGGCGCCGACGCGCTGCGCTGGTACATGGCCTGCTCGGGCTCGCCGTGGGCGGCCCGCCGGGTCGGGCACTCCGCGCTGGAGGAGATCGTCCGCAAGGTCCTGCTGACCTACTGGAACACCGCGTCGTTCTTCACCCTCTACGCCAACGCCGAGTCGTGGTCGCCGTCCCGGCTCTCCGAGGCCCCCGCCCACGGCGAGCGCCCGCTGATCGACCGCTGGGCGCTGGCCGAGCTGCACCGCACGGTCGCCGAGGTCACGGCGTCGATGGAGGAGTTCGACACCGCCAGGGTCGGGCGGCGCCTGGCCGACTTCCTCGACGACCTGTCCAACTGGTACGTGCGCCGCTCGCGCCGCCGGTTCTGGTCCGGTGACGTCTCGGCATTCGCCACGCTGTACGAGTGCCTGGAGACGGTGAGCCGCCTGATGGCGCCGGTGACGCCGTTCGTCACCGACTACGTCTGGGACGTGCTCCGCGACGCGGACGCCCCCTCCTCCGTCCACCTGGCGAGCTGGCCCGTGGTCGACGAGGAGGTGCTGGACGAGCCGCTGTCCGAGCAGATGGCGCTGGTCCGCCGCCTGGTCGAGCTGGGCCGCTCGGCCCGCGCCTCCAGCGGCGTGAAGACCCGCCAGCCGCTCGGCCGCGCCCTGGTCGGCGCCCGGGGCTGGGCCGCGCTCTCCCAGGAGCTGCGCGACCTGATCGCCGACGAGCTGAACGTGCAGGGCCTGGAGGACCTCGGCGGCATCGAGGCCGACCTGGTCTCCTTCACGGTCAAGCCCAACTTCCGCGCCCTGGGCAAGAGGTTCGGCTCGCAGACCAAGCTGGTCGCCGCCGCCGTCACCTCGGCCGACGCCGCCGAGCTCGCCCGCGTGCTCCGGTCGGGGGCGGCGGTGCCGGTGGAGGCCGGTGAGCTGGGAACGGTCGAGCTGACGGCCGAGGAGGTGATCGTCACCGAGCAGCCGAAGTCCGGCTGGGCCGTGGAGACCGGAGCCGTGGACACCGGGACCGGAGAGACGGTCGCCCTCGACCTGACCATCACCGACGAGCTGCGCCGCTCCGGCCTGATCCGCGACGTCGTCCGACTGCTCCAGGACGCCCGCAAGTCCACCGGGCTGTCCATCTCCGACCGGATCGACGTGTGGTGGTCGACCACCGACGCCGACCTGGCCGAGGCCCTGCGCACCCAGGGCGGCACGGTGGCCGACGAGGTGCTGGCCGTCTCCCTCAGCGAGGGCGGAACCGACGGCCTGCCCGTCCACCGGGACGCCGACCTCGGCCTGAGCTTCCAGCTGCGCCGTACCGTCTGACCCGCCCGGGGGGCGGCCCTCCGGAACACCTGGAAAACACCAAGGAACACCGAGAAACACCGAGAAACACGGAGAAAGGGTCCGGGGATCGTCCCCGGACCCTTTCTCCGTTCTCTCCGTTCGCGGATGCGAGGGCGTCGGCCCCGCGGCCCTGTCCGGGCGGCCCTATCTGGCCGCCCGCCGGTAGTCCCTCAGGCAGACCGAGCAGCTGACCATGTCCGCCGCCTCGGCGTCGGCCAGGGGGAGGGTGTCCACTCCGCCGCCGTGCACGCCCTTGACAAGGGGACAGTCGAGGCTGTGGAAGCGGCGGGTGCCGACGATGACCTTGACCATCTCGGGGACCATCTCGGGCCCCGCGGCCGCCTGCTCCCGGACGGCCGGAATGCCACGCGGGTTGGTACCGGCGGCCTCCTCGTCGTCCTCGCCGGTCGTGGCGGCGGATCCCCGGGGGCTCTTGGGCTCCGCCGAGGTGGAGCCGACCGGCACCGGTCGCCCGGCGCGCCCGGGTCCGGTCTCGGCCGGCTCCACCGGCTCGGCGGTCTTCGCGGGGGCGGTGGTCTTCTTGGGTTCCGGCGCCTGCCCGGCGGACTCCTCCCGTTTCCCCGTGGAGGGGGCGGGACCGCGGGAGGCGGGGGTGGAACCCGGCGCGGGCTTACCGGAAACGGCGCTCTTGTCGGGCCCGGCGCCACCGTTCCCACGCTCGGCCGGGTCGCCGGCTCCGGCGGGAGAGGCCGCCTTGGCGCCTTCGCCCGCGCCGCCGCCGGCCTTGGCGGGCTCGGCCGTGGCCGCCTCCCGGTTGAACCAGCTGGTGGCGTTGGGGTCGCCGGGCTCCTCCGAGATGGGGGCCGGGAACCGGACCGGGAAGGAGGCGGCGGGATCCGCGGCGCGAAGGGGCGGAGCGGCCGGCTGCCCGGGGCTCCCGGGCCGCGTCTGCTCGCCGGGAGCGGAGGGGCCCTGCACGTAGGGGCGGGTCACCGGCGTGTCCGAGGTGACGGGCCCGTAGGGAGGGATGAACCGGGCGGTCTGTTCGTGAAGGGCGCTCTCACCGGAACGTGAGGCGCCGGACTCCTGGGAGGGGCGGGACGGGCCGGACCCCTGGGACCCGGGCGTGCCGGGCTCCGCAGAGCCCCGGGAGCCGCCCTCCGGGAAGGAGGAGGGAGCCGCGGACTCCTGGGCGTCCAGCGGCTGAAGCCCCGCGGTGAACTCGGGCAGGCACGTGCTGCAGGGGGTGAAGCCCTCCTCCCGTGCCTCCTCGTGAGTGAGCTCCTCATGATCCTTGCCGGCCAGCTGACGGCACCCGGCGACGTGGTAGCGCTTACGGCCGGGGATCACCAGGACGATCGCCTCGTCGTCCAGGTGGCCCTGCCGCGAGGCGGGGACCGGCCCGGCCGCCGGACGGCCCAGCGTGGGCTGGGACGTGACGGTGGCCGTCTGCCGCACGTCGTGCGGTACCGCCGTGTGCGGTACCTGCGAGAGGGGCTGGCTCGGCATCATGGGCTGCCCCGGCGGAACCGGCCCCGTGGGCGGGAGCGGCGGAACCGTCGCGGCGCGTCCGCCACGCGGGAACAACTCGTGGCGGCGCAGCAACGCACCGATCACCAGGAAGACCGCGGACAGCACACTGACCGCGATCGACCACATGACCAGAAACGGTTTGGCCAGCACGAATCCCGCGATGAGCAGGACGATGGCCGTGAGCACCAAACCGGCGCTGATAAGGATCACAGAGGAACTCCCGGAGGCGGGTCAGAGGGATGACCCGACGCCTAGCGGCGGTCGTTGTGCGGACCGTCGACACCCTGGAAGGCGCCCGGGTGCTGGGTGGGCTCGCCGCCGAACGGATTGACCGGGCCCTGAATGGACGGCTGCCCGCCCGGGGCCACGGCGTGGGACATGGCAGGGGGGCCGCCGACGATCGGGAACCCGCCGCTGCCCTCGGCGGCGACGGTCAGCTCGGCCAGCTGGTTCTCGAGGTACAGCTTCAGCCTGCTGCGGTACTCCCTCTCGAAGCTGCGCAGCTCCTCGACCTTGCGCTCAAGCTCGTCACGGGTCTGCACCAGCGAGCCCATGGCCTGCCTGTGGCGCTCCTGCGCGTCACGCTCAAGCGTCTCGGCGCGGGCACGGGCGTCGCCGATGACCTGCTCGGCCTGGCGGCGGGCCTTGCCGAGGATGTCGTCGGCCTCGCGACGGGCCCGGGTCACCGTCTCGTCCGCCTCCCGGCGGGCGTCGGCGATCGCCTGGTCCGCCGTCTGCTGGGCGAGGGCGAGCACGCGGGCGGCGGTGTCCATGTTGTCCTCGGCCGGGGGCATCCCCATCCCGACGGGCACCGGCTGCTGGTGCTGCACCGGCTCGGGGGCCCGCATCGGCTCCGGCTGCTGCTGCATCATCATCTCGGGCTTGGGCTCGGCGACGGGGGCGGGCGCCATGGCCATGCCCATCCCGCCGGGCACCTTGCCCCTGAGGCACTCGGCCAGCTTGGCGCGAAGCTCCTCGTTCTCCTGGATGAGGCGGTCCAGCTCGGACTCCACCTCATCGAGGAAGGCGTCTACTTCTTCCTCGTCGTAGCCCGGCCTCAGCCGGGTCGTACTGAATTGCTTGTTCCGCACATCAGCGGGCGTCAGCGGCATTTCGGTCTCCTTGGCGCGCTTGGAGTCTGTCCGGAGGACGGTACCCGATCAACGAAGCGCGGACACGAGTTGGATCAAGACCAAGACCCCAATGAACAGCATGGTGAAGCTTAGGTCAAAGGCCACCGTACCCAACCGGAGTGGTGGAATGAAACGGCGGAGGAACTTGAGAGGTGGATCGGTCAGCGTGTATACGACCTCCGCCAGGACCAGGACTATCCCCGTGGGACGCCACTGACGCGCGAACGACTGTACCATCTCAAAGATCATTCTGCCGATCAGCAGAACGAGGTAGAGGGACAGGACGGCGACCAAGATCTCGCTAACGATCCCCACGGCCTACGCCCGCCTCCACTCTTCTGTTCCGCCGTCCCCGGTCTCGCCGAGACCTGTCCGGCCGGTCACTGTTCATAGTGGAACTCTAGCTCTGGTTGAAGAACCCGCGTTCCGCGATTCGAGCCTTGTCCTCGGCGGTCACCTCGACATTGGCAGGGGACAACAGGAACACCTTGTTGGTAACACGTTCAATGCTGCCATGTAGGCCAAAGACAAGACCTGCCGCGAAATCCACAAGACGCTTTGCGTCGCTGTCAACCATCTCGGTCAGATTCATGATGACGGGAGTGCCGTCACGGAAGTGCTCGCCGATCGTGCGCGCCTCGTTGTAAGTGCGGGGGTGAAGCGTGGTGATACGCGCCAGATCGGTCGTACGGCGCTCCAGAACGGCCGTCGCGGGCCGGGGAGCGGGGACGCCCGGATCGGTGTCCTCCTCGCGGTCGTGGACCGTGCCAGGCCGCTCGTCGCCGACGCGCCTCGAGTCCTCGAACTCGTCGTAGTCGTCGTCGGAATAGCTGTCGTATCTCTCGTAGCGGTCGTCCTCCACAAGACCGAGGTAGACCGCCATCTTGCGCATCGCGCCGGCCATCGCTACTTCTTCCTCCGCCTTACTTCGATCTGCCTGGGGCGGCAGCCGCACCCCCTTGGAGCTCACCACCGATCGACCTCTATCTGGATACGCGGACCCCAAGGTCCACTTGAAGGGACATTACCTGACGAAGGGCTTCCGGCGACCGAGCAACGCCGTACCGACACGCAGGTGTGTCGCGCCGTTCGCGACGGCCTCGGACAGGTCACCGCTCATCCCCGCGGAGATGATGCCGGCCTCCGGATGGTCCGCCCGTACGGCCTGCGCGATCTCCCACAGCCGGGCGAACGCCCTGCCCGGCTCCTCCCCCAGGGGCGCCACGGCCATCACGCCGCCCAGCCGTACCCCCCGGGCCTCGGCCAGGGCGTCGGCCAGGGCCGCCACCTCCACCGGCCGTACCCCGCCCCGCCCCGGATCGTCGTCCAGGGCCACCTGCACCAGACATGTGATCTCCCTGCCCGCCTTCACCGCCTCGTGGCTGAGCGCGGTCACCAGGCGCGGACGGTCGACCGAATGGACGACGTCCGCGTAGCCGACCACGGAACGGGCCTTGTTGGTCTGCAACTGACCGACGAAGTGCCAGGTGAGACCCAGGTCCGCGCATTCACGGGCCTTGACGGAGGCCTCCTGGTCACGGTTCTCCCCCACGTCCCTCACCCCCAGCGCGGCCAGCGACCGCACGTCGGACGCGGGGTATGTCTTGCTCACCGCGACGAGCGTCAGCTCTCCGCGGGTACGGCCGGCGGCCCGGCAGGCCTCGGCGATGGTCGCCTCGACCTCGGCCAGACCGGCCGCGATCTCATCACGTCGTGTTGTTTCCGTCACATCTCCGCCGCTCAAAAACTGACAAACCGGCGGAATCCATTCTCCCTGTCACGGCCGGGCGATCTGTCGCCCACCCGGCCGTGAGCAATGTCACTTCAGGAAGTCGGGGACGTCGAGCTCCTCCTCCTGCTCCTCGAAGATCACCTGACGCCGCCGGGCGGAGTCGGGGACCCTCGCGGAGATGGGGGTGGGCTGGGGCGGCTCGGGCGCCGGGCGCGGGATCGACACCGGAGGGACGGGGGGCTCCTCGGCGCGGTGCGGCTCGGGCTCGGCCGGATGCTGGACCTGGGGGGCGGGCTGCACCGGGTGGATCTGCTGGACCGGGTACGAGACGGCCGGCGGCGGCTCCGCCACGGGGGCGGGCTGCGGCGGGGCGCCGACGACCGGCCTGACCTGCGGGGGCTGCTCGGACCGGGGCTCGGCCTTCACCGTGGGCGCGGGCGGGCGCGGCGGCGCGCTGACCGCGGGCGGCGGGGAGACCGGGGCCGGGCGCGCCGGAGGCTGCTGGCGCGGTACCGGCTGGGCCGCCGTGTTCTTGACCTCGGCCACCGGCTCGTCGAACCCGGCCGCGATCACGGTGACCCGCACCTCGTCGCCCAGCGCGTCGTCGATGACCGTACCGAAGATGATGTTGGCGTCCAGCGCGGCGGCGTTCGACACGAGCTGGGCGGCCTCGTTGATCTCGAACAGGCCGAGGTCGGATCCACCGGCGATCGACAGCAGCACACCGTGCGCGCCGTCGATGCTGGCCTCCAGCAGCGGGCTGGAGACGGCCATCTCCGCCGCCGCGACCGACCGGTCGTCGCCGCGCGCGTGGCCGATGCCCATGAGCGCGGAGCCCGCCCCGGACATGACCGACTTGACGTCGGCGAAGTCAAGGTTGATCAGACCCGGCGTGGTGATGAGGTCGGTGATGCCCTGGACACCGGAGAGCAGCACCTGGTCGGCCGCCTTGAAGGCGTCCAGCACGCTCACCTGCCGGTCGGAGATCGACAGCAGCCGGTCGTTGGGGATCACAATGAGGGTGTCGACCTCCTCGCGCAGCGTCTCTATCCCCGCCTCCGCCTGCATCGCCCGGCGCCTGCCCTCGAAGCTGAAGGGCCGGGTCACCACGCCGATGGTCAGCGCGCCGAGGGAGCGCGCGATGTTGGCCACGACGGGGGCGCCGCCCGTGCCCGTTCCACCACCCTCTCCGGCGGTGACGAACACCATGTCGGCGCCCTTGATGACCTCTTCGATCTCCTCACGGTGATCCTCGGCCGCCTTGCGCCCGACTTCGGGGTTGGCCCCCGCGCCGAGGCCGCGGGTGAGTTCACGCCCTACGTCGAGCTTGACGTCGGCGTCACTCATCAGCAGCGCCTGGGCGTCGGTATTGATGGCGATGAACTCGACGCCCTTGAGTCCCTCCTCGATCATCCGGTTGACGGCGTTGACTCCGCCTCCACCGATTCCTACAACCTTGATGACCGCGAGGTAGTTCTGCGGTGCTGCCACGACGAGGGGCCTTTCCGCTCGTTGACTTGCAATTTCATGCGGCACGGGGCCCGTGCCGTCTGCTTCCAAAACTCTCACCCTCAAGTTGAGATTTAGATTTATGTCAACCTGAGGAGTGATACGGACAGTAGGAGTTGCCTTCAGGTGGGTCAACTAACCGCGCCGCAAGCGTGCCCGGCGTGTCGCGGGCCGTCCTTTTCCGGGAGCACGCGCGGCACCGCGCGATCACTTCACCGTCACGACGTCGGGAGAGCTCACGTCGTAGCTGTCGGCCGGACGTTTCAGCAGCGTGGTGAGGATGCGCGCCTTGTCGGCCGGACGGTCGGAACCGCCCCAGACGACCTCCCTGCCGTCCTTCAGGCGCAACGAGACGGTCTCGGGTGAGGGCGCGAGCACTTCGGCGACCTTCGGGGCCAGTCCCTGCGGCAGCGCGCCTATGACGGCCAGCGCGGCCAGCGCCGCCGGGTCGCCCGACTGCGGGTGGTCCACGCGCAGCACCGGCAGCGTCGGCGGCGCGACGGCGGCGACCTCGGTCACCACCCCGTGGCGGTCCACCACCGCGAACCTCCCTCCCGCCGGGATCACCGCCACCGGTTCGCGCTCGGTTATCTCCACCACCAGCGTGCCCGGCCAGCCCCTGCTGACCGTGACCGACTCGACCTGCCGGATCCGCTGGATCCGGCCCTCGACCTCGGCCACGTCGACGGTGGCCAGCGGCTTGCCGTCGGCCACCCCCGCGGCCTGCCGGATCTGCTCTGCCGGGACGGCGAGGTTGCCGGCCACCCGGATCTCCCGCACCCCCAGCACCGAGGAGAAGAAGACCAGCCAGGCGGCGATGCCGACCACCCCGGCGGTGAGCAGGGCGAGGAAGGCCGACCTCCACACCCCGTTCATCGCCTCACCCCGTCCGGCGGCCAGGACGCCCGCGCCCGGCCTCTCCTGGCGTGGGTCACCGCGCGGCCAGCTCCGCCACGATCAGGGGGCCCAGCTCGGTCACGTCGCCCGCGCCCATCGTGAGCACGATGTCGCCGGGCCTGGCGCGCCCGGCCACCAGCGCGGGGACGGCGTCGCGTTGCGGGGCGTAGGCGACCTGCGCGGCCGGGAGCGGCACCTTGCCCGCCACCAGCGCCCCGGAGACCCCCGGTTCCGGGTCCTCACGGGCGCCGTAGACGTCCAGGACGACGGCCTCGTCGGCCAGCCCCAGGGCGGCGCCGAACTCGTCGGCGAAGAACCGGGTGCGCGAGTAGAGGTGCGGCTGGAAGACCGCGATGACCCGGCCCGAGCCGGAGAAGGAGGCGACCACGTCCCGGGCCGCGCGCAGGTCGGCGGCCAGCTCGGTCGGGTGGTGGGCGTAGCTGTCGAAGACCGCCACTCCCCCCGCCTCGCCCTTGGCCTCGAAGCGGCGCTTCGCCCCGGTGAAGGCGGCCAGCCCGTCGCGTATCTCGTCGAAGGAGACGCCCAGCTCCGTGGCCACCGCGATGGCCGCGGTCGCGTTGAGCGCGTTGTGGCGGCCCGGCACCGAGATCCTGACCTCCCCGTGACCGGCGACCATGAAGGAGACGCCCAGGCCGTCTGGAACGATCCGGCCCACCCGCAGGTCGGCGTCCTCGGCCTCGCCGTACGTGACCACCTTCAGGCCGCGCGCGCGGGCGACCGGGGCCAGCGCGGCCGATCCGGGGTCGTCGGCGCAGAGCACCATCGTCCGCCCGACCCGCTCGACGAAGCGGGCGAAGCTGTCGTAGACCGCGCGCGGATCGCCGTAGTTGTCCAGGTGGTCGGGCTCCACGTTGGTCACCACGGCGATGTCCGGGGCCAGCATGAGGAAGGAGCCGTCGCTCTCGTCGGCCTCGGCGACGAACACCCCGCCGGTCCCCTCGTCGGCCCCCAGCCCGGTGGTCACCAGCTGGCCGCCGACGCAGTAGGACGGGTCGGCCCCGCACTTCTGCAGCGCGACCGTGAGCATCGAGGTCGTGGTGGTCTTGCCGTGGGTCCCGGCCAGGGCGATCCCGGTCCGGCCCGCCATGACGGAGGCCAGCGCGGCGGCCCGGGGAATCACCCGCAGCCCCTGGCGCAGCGCCTCGCCGAGCTCCGGGTTGGAGTCGCGGATCGCGGTGGAGACCACCACCGTGTCGACGTTCTTGACGTGCGAGGCGGCGTGCCCGATGTGGATCCTGCCGCCCAGCTCCCGCAGCTCGTTCACGAGGTCCGAGCCTCGTGAGTCGCTGCCGGAGACCGGCACGCCGCGCTTGAGCAGGATGCGCGCGATGCCGGACATCCCGGACCCGCCGATCCCGATGAAGTGCACCCGTCCGAGATCCTCGGCCGAGACCGGGTCCACCAGCTTGACCAGGCTCATCGGTCGCTCTCCACTCCTGTGTTCGCCACGCGGGCCTCCCCCTTCCCCGAGGGACGGCCATGGCCGCCGCCCCGGGTCCACACCCTGCTCATCGGTCGCTCCCCACCCCTGCCTTCGTCACCCGGACGGTCACCTCCTCCGGCGGGCGGCCGGGGCCGCCCCTCCGGATCCGTGGCCGCCCGCCGGCCCGCCACCGTCGCGGCGTCCGCCGCCCCGGAGGCCCGGCCGTCTCACCGGTTCCTGCCCTCGGCCGCGATCTGCAGCACCCTGCGGGCGAGTGTCACGTCGGCGTCCTTGCGGCCCATCCTGACCGCGGCATCCGACATGGTGACCACGCGCTCGGGGTCGGACAGGATCGGCAGCACGTTCTGGATGATCCACTCCGCCGACAGGTCGGCGTCGTCGACCATCAGGCCACCGCCCGCCTGCACGATCGGCTCGGCGTTGAGCCGCTGCTCGCCGTTGCCGTGCGGGAGCGGGATGTAGGCCGCCGGCAGGCCGACGGCGGTCAGCTCCGCGCAGGTCATGGCGCCGCTGCGGCACAGCGCGAAGTCGGCGGCGGCGTAGGCCAGGTCCATCCGGTCGACGTACTGCAGCACGACGTACTGCGGGTCGCCCGGCGGGGGCTCCTCCTCCAGCGTGTTCTTCGGGCCGATGACGTGCAGCACCTGCACCCCGGCCCGGCGCAACACGGGAGCGGCGGCCAGCGCCGCGTGGTTGAGCGAGCGGGCGCCCTGCGAGCCGCCGGTGACCAGCAGCGTGGGCAGGTCCGCCTCCAGGCCGAACCACGAGCGCGCCTTGTCGCCCATGGAGAGCCGGTCCAGGTTCACGATCTCCCGGCGGAGCGGAATGCCCACGTACTGCCCGCGGGGCAGGGGCGTGTTCGGGTGACCGGTGAACACGTGTTCGGTGAGCCGGGCGCCCAGCCGGTTGGCCAGGCCGGGCCGCGGGTTGGCCTCGTGCACCACGATCGGCACGCCGCGCCGCCGTGCTCCCAGATAGGCCGGAGTCGCCACATAACCACCAAAACCGACCATCACGTCGGCCTGGACCCGCTCCATGATGCCCGCGGCCGTGTTGATGGCTCCCGCCAGGCGTCCCGGAACGGTCAGCAACTGGGGCGTGAGGGACCGCGGCAGCGGCACCGCGGGCACCAGCTCCAACTCGTAACCTCTGGCGGGCACGAGCCGGGTCTCCAGGCCGCGTTCCGTGCCGAGGCAGGTGATCCCGATGTTCGGGTCCAGTTGGCGCAGCGCGTCGGCTAAGGCCAGCGCCGGTTCGATGTGACCGGCCGTCCCGCCGCCGGCGAGGACCACCCTCATGTCGGTCCTTTCACTTATCGTCTTTCGCGGGCCGGCCGTCGTCTCCGTGCCGGACCACCCAGGCCAAGCCAGCTTAGGCCCCGCGCCAACGGTCCGGGGCCACGCGCCGCGAGCGCCTCGCGCGCTCCGGGCTCGTGTTTGGCGAAGGACAGCAGCATGCCGAGGGCCGCCAGTGTGGGCAACAGCGCCGATCCACCGTAGGAGACCAGGGGCAACGGAATGCCGGTGATGGGCAGCACACCGATGACCGCGCCGATGTTCACGATCGCCTGACCGGCGATCCAGGCGACCGCCGACGCCGCCGCGAGACGGACGAACGGGTCCTTGACCCTGGTGGCCACCCGGAGCCCGGCGTAGCCGAGCAGGCCGAACAGCGCGATCACGACGAGGGTGCCCATCAGGCCGAGCTCCTCGCCGAGGATGGAGAAGATGAAGTCGCTCTCGGCGTGCGGGAGCCTGCCCCACTTCTGCCTGCTGGAGCCGAGCCCGAGCCCGAACCAGCCGCCGCTGCCCATGGCGATCTGCCCCTGTACCGCCTGGTAGCCCGTCGTCTGGGCGTTGGCCCACGGGTCGAGCCACCCCTCGATGCGATCGGAGCGATACCCCTCGGTGCTGATCATGATAATGGTCGCGAGCACCGCGACCGCCAGGACTCCGCCGAACAGCCTCAGCGGGGCGCCCACCACCCACAGCAGCGACAGGAAGATCAGCAACAGCACCAGCGTGGTGCCGAGGTCGCGTCCCAGCATGACCATGACCGCCAGGATCACGGTGCCCGGCACCAGCGGGATGAACAGATTACGCCATTCGATCAGCCCGCCGCGCGCCTTGCGGGCCAGCAGGTCGGCACCCCACAGCAGCAGCCCCAGCTTGGCCGGCTCGGAGGGCTGCAGGTAGATGGGCCCCAGGTCGATCCAGCGCTGGGCGCCGAGCTGGGAGGTGCCGACGAACAGCACCAGGACCAGCGCGATGATCGAGACGACCATCAGCGGGTAGCCGGCGAGCCGGAAGAACCGCTGGGGCAGCATCGAGCAGATCCACATGATCGGAATACCGAGCGCGACCGAGACCGACTGCTTGAAGAACCAGTAGAACGGGTTCCCCTTCTCCTGCAGCGCCTCGATGCTGGAGGCCGACAGCACCATCATCAGGCCGAGGGCGAGCAGCAGCGCGCTGCAGCCGAGAATCAGGTAGTAGGAGGTCAGCGGCCGGTTCAGCAGCTCGCGGAAGGCGGCCAGGTGGTCGCGCAGGCCGCTGTGCCCGCGCCCGGCGTCCTCGCGTGCCCGGGGGCGCCGGAGTCCGGCGCCCTCCTGGGCCGTGGCGCTCACTCCGGCTCGCCGTCGTGCCGGTCCGCGAGCCGGTGCACGGCCCGCGCGAACGCCTCCCCTCGCGCTGGATAGCCGGTGAACATGTCCAAGGAGGCCCCGGCCGGAGCCAGCAGCACGGTGTCCCCGGGGGTGGCGAGCCTCGCGGCTTCGGTGACGACGCGATCCATGACCCCAGTGTCTTGCCCCGGCACCTCGACCACCGGAACATTCGCGGCGTGTCGCGCCAGAGCCCGGTGAATTCGTTCGCGGTCGGCGCCGAGCAGCACGGCGCCGCGCAGGCGGGGGGCGGCCCGCCGTACCAGGTCCTCCACGTCCGCGCCCTTGAGCTGCCCTCCGGCGATCCAGACGATCGACGGATAGGCGGCGAGCGAGGCGGCGGCGGCGTGCGGGTTGGTCGCCTTGGAGTCGTCGACGTAGTCGACCTCGCCGACCCGGGCGACGTGCGCGATCCGGTGCGGGTCGGGGACGAAGTCCAGCAGCCCCCGCCGTACGGCCTCGGCCGGCACCCCGTAGGACCTGGCCAGGGCCGCCGCGGCGAGCGCGTTGGCCACGTTGTGCGGCGCGAAGGGCCGGACGTCGGCGAGCGAGGCGAGCTCCTCGGCCTCGCTCACCGGGTCGGCCACGAAGGCCCGGTCGACCAGCAGGTCCTCGACCACGCCGACCTGTCCCGGCCTCGGCACGTCCAGGGTGAAGCCGACCACCCGCCGGCCTTCGCCGTACGGCCCGGCCAGACGGGCGGGCCACTCGTCGTCGGCGTTGTGGACGATCGTCCCGGCACGGGCGAAGATCTCGCCCTTGACCCGGGCGTACTCCTCCAGCGAGCCGTGCCAGTCGATGTGGTCGGGGGCCACGTTGAGCAGGGCCGCGGCGTGCGGGGCGATGCCGGGCGAGCGGTGCAGCTGGAAGCTGGACAGCTCGACGGCCAGCACGTCCCAGGGGCCGGTGACCGCCTCCACGACGGGGGTCCCGACGTTGCCCACCGCGAGCGCGCGGTGCCCGGCGGCCTTCAGCATCGAGGTGAGCATCCGGACCGCGGTGGTCTTGCCGTTGGTCCCGGTCAGCGCCAGCCACGGCGCCGCCCCCTCCGGACGCAGCCGCCAGGCCAGCTCCACCTCGCTGACGACCTCGACGCCCGCCTCGGCGGCGGCGGCGAGCAGCGGGTGGTGCGGCGGCCAGCCGGTGGTGACGACCAGGCGGGTGCCGCCGGGCAACTCGGCGGGCTCGCCGAAGCGGACCTCGACGCCCGCCTCGGACAGCTCGGCGGCGGCGGCCCTGGCCCGCTCGCCGTCCCCGCCCTCGATGACGATCACCTTCTCGCCGCGGGCGGCCATGGCGCGGGCGGCGGCCGTGCCGGAGACCCCGAGACCGGCGACGCAGATCACGCGGTCACCCCCGCCCGCCGCCGGCTCACATGTGTCGTCACTGTTTCGGCATCCATTCGACGTAGAACAACCCGAGACCGGCGGCGGCGCACAGGGCCGCGATCAGCCAGAAGCGGACCACGATCGTCGTCTCGGCCCAGCCGGACAGCTCGAAATGGTGCTGGAGCGGGGCCATCCTGAAGACGCGTTTGCCCGTCATCTTGAAGGATCCCACCTGGATGATCACCGAGAGGGTGATCACCACGCACATGCCGGCCAGGATGATGAGCAGGAGCTGGGTGCGGGTGGTGATGGCCAGCCCGGCGATCACGCCGCCCAGCGCCAGCGACCCGGTGTCGCCCATGAAGATCTTGGCGGGCGGGGCGTTCCACCACAGGAAGCCCAGCAGAGCGCCGAGCACGGCGGCCGCGACGACGGCGAGGTCGAGCGGGTCGCGGACCCAGTAGCAGTTGGGACCCAGCTGGGTGGTGCAGTTGTTGCGCAGCTGCCAGTTGCCGATCAGGACGTAGGAGGCCAGCACCACGCCGGTGGCGCCGCTGGCCAGGCCGTCGAGGCCGTCGGTGAGGTTCACCGCGTTGGAGAAGCCCACGATCATGATGAGCACCCAGATCGTGAACCCGATGAGGCCGATGGACGGCCCGAAGTCGCGCAGGAACGAAAGGCGCGTCTCGGCCGGGGTGATCAGGTAGGAGTTCGGGAAGCGGGTCACCAGGACGGCGAAGACCGCCCCGACGACGAGCTGGCCCAGCGCCTTGGCGCCGCTGCGCAGGCCGAGGCTGCGCTGCTTGTAGATCTTGATGAAGTCGTCGAGGAAGCCGACCGCGCCCAGGCCCGTCATCAGGAACAGCACCAGGACCGCGGAGACCGTCGGCAGGGTCCGGCTGTACAGGTGGGCGCAGGCGAACCCGAGCAGCGCGGCGATCACGATGACGGTGCCGCCCATGGTCGGGGTGCCGCGCTTGTCGTGGTGGCCCGAGGGGCCCTCCTCGCGGATGCTCTGACCGTAGCCGCGCCGGGAGAACAGGCGGATGGCCAGCGGGGTGCCGAACATCGACAGCAGCAGTCCGACCGCCGCCGCGATGAGGATCTCCATCATTGGCGCTCGCCCCCGGTCAGCGCCTCGGCCACGCGCTCGAGGCCCGCGACCCGCGGCCCCTTGACCAGCACCACGTCACCGGGCGCCAGGAGCGCCGACAGCCCGGCGACCGCCTCGGCGACGTCGGCGACGTGGACGACCCGGGTGCGGGAGCGCGCTCCGGGCGGGGCGCCCGGCGGGGCGCCCGAGGGGACGCCTGAGAGGGCATCTGAGAGGGCGCCTGAGAGGGCGCCGTCCGGAACGGACCGGTCCACACCGTGCCCGGGACCGGATCCGGCCTCCGGGGCACTGCCCGCGCCCTCCACGACGGCCGCGGCACCGGCCAGGACCGGGGCGGCGTCGGCGCCGACGACGAACAGCGCCTCCAGGCCCGAGCTCGCGGCCAGGCGCCCCACGCCCTCGTTCAGCGCGTCGCCCTCCTCGCCCAGCTCCTGCAGGGCGGCGACGACCGCGAACCGGCGGCGGCCGCCCGCGAGGGCGTCGAGGGCGCCGAAGGCGGCGCGCATGGAGTCGGGGTTGGCGTTGTAGGCGTCGTTGATCACGGTGACGCCGTCCGGCCTGTCGGTGACCTCCATCCGCCAGCGGCTGCGGGGCTCGGCCTCCGACAGCTCCTCGGCGATGGTGGTGACCGGCAGGCCCAGCTCGTAGGCGGCAGCGGCGGCGGCCAGGGCGTTCTCGACGGCGTGCTCGCCGTACAGGCGGAGCCTGACCGGCGCGGCCCCCGAGGGGGTGCGCAGCGTGAAACGGGCCCGGCCGCGCTCGTCGAGGGTCACGTCCTCGGCGCGCACGGCGGCGCTCTCGGCCCTGCCGTACCAGGTGACGCGGGCGGCGCTGCGCCCGGCCATCGCGGCCACCAGCGGGTCGTCGGCGTTCAGCACGGCCACGCCGTCGGCGGGCAGCGCCTCGATCAGCTCGCCCTTCGCCCGGGCGATGGCCTCCTTGCCGCCGAAGACACCCAGGTGGGCGGTTCCGACGTTGAGGACCACCCCGATCCTCGGCGGGGCGATGCGGGCGAGGTCGGCGATGTGGCCCGCGTGCCTGGCGCTGAGCTCCAGCACGAGGTAGCGGGTCTCCTCGTCGGCCCGCAGCACGGTGAGCGGGTGGCCGATCTCGTTGTTGAACGAGTTGACGGGGGCGATCGTCGGGCCGATCCGCGCGGTGAGGCGGGCCAGCAGGTCCTTGGTCGTGGTCTTGCCCGCCGAGCCGGTCACGCCGATGACCGTGGCCGACGGCAGGTCGGCGGCCACCCCGGTGGCCAGCCGGGCGAGAGCGGTCACGACGTCCCCGACGACGACCGCGGGGACGTCGACGGGCCTGGCCGCCAGGACGGCCACGGCCCCCGCCTCGACGGCCTGGGCGGCGAAGTCGTGCCCGTCGGCCCTGGCGCCCTTGATGGCCACGAACAGCGATCCCGGCTCGACGAGACGGGAGTCGATGACGACCGGGCCGCGCACCACCGCACGGGGATCGGCCATGCCGGCGAGGGCGCCTGAGGTGATCTCGGCGATCCTGGCCAGCGGCAACGGGATCATGATGCGTCTTCCCTACTCTCCATGCGTGATTCGGCGCCCGTCCGGTTCAGCCGCCTGACGATCGCGCCGGCCACGACCTGCCTGTCGTCGAACGGGAGCACCTCGCCCCCGACGTACTGCCCCTGCTCGTGTCCCTTGCCGGCCACGACGACGACGTCGCCGGCGCCCGCCCTGTCGATCGCCAGCTCGATGGCCGCGGCGCGGTCCGGCTCAATGATCACATGCGCGCGCTCGTCCGGGGACACGGCGAGGACCCCGTCCATCATCTCGGCCAGGATCCGCAGCGGGTCCTCCGAACGCGGATTGTCGCTGGTGAGAACGGCCACATCCGCCAGGCGGGCGGCCGCCTCCCCCATCATCGGCCGCTTGCTCCGGTCGCGGTCGCCGCCGCAGCCGAGCACCACGGTCAGCCTGCCCTCGGTGATCTCGCGCAGCGAGTTCAGCACCGACTCGACCGCCCCGGGCTTGTGCGAGTAGTCGACGATGGCCTGGAAGCCGTCGCCTCCCGGCACCCGCTCCATCCGCCCGGGCACCCCGGGCACCGTGGCGACGCCCGCGACCGCGGTGCGCAGCGGCACGCCGGCCTCGACCAGGGAGACGATCGCGCCCAGGGCGTTGGCGACGTTGAACGGGCCCGGCAGGGCCACCGTCGCCTCCTCCTCGACGCCGCCGGGCCCGGCCACGCGGAAGGAACTGCCCTCCGCGCCCAGGCGGACGCCCACGGCCCGCCAGTCGGCCTCGGCCGCGCCCCCGGCGGAGAAGGTGGTCATCGGGATCTTGCTGAGCCCGAGGAGCTCGCGCCCGTGCGCGTCGTCGATGTTGACGACGCCCGCGCGGCTCAGCTCGGGGGTGAACAGCCGGACCTTCGCCGCGAAGTAGTCGTCGAGGTCCTTGTGGAAGTCCAGGTGGTCCTGGGACAGGTTGGTGAACAACGCGACGTCGTAGAAGACCCCGTCGACACGGCCGAGCGCCAGCGCGTGGCTGGAGACCTCCATCGCGGCCGCGGTGACGCCCTGCTCGCGCATGAGGGCGAACAGGCCCTGCAGGTCGGTGGCCTCGGGCGTGGTCAGCTTGGGGGTGAAGCGCAGGTCACCCACGTGGATCTCGACGCCGCCGATCAGTCCCGCCCGGTGCCCCGCGGCGCGCAGTCCCGCCTCCAGCAGGAAGGCGGTGGTCGACTTGCCGCTGGTGCCGGTGACGCCGATGACCCTCACGTCGTCGGCGGGCCTGCCGTACACCCAGGCGGCGGCCCGCCCGAGCAGGGCCCGCGGATCCGGCACGACGAGGACCGGCAGACCGGTCGCGACCGCGGCCTCGCGGCCCGCCGGGTCGGTCAGGATCGCGGCTGCTCCGGCGGCGAGGGCCTGCGCGGAGAAGTCGGCTCCGTGGGAGGTGGAACCGGGCAGCGCGACGTAGAGATCTCCGCGCCGGACCTGGCGCGAGTCGATGGTGACCCCGGACACCGCGGCCAGCGGTGCTCGCGATGTGCCGGAGGGCGCGCCGAGGAGGCTCGCCAGCCCCGAGAGCGGACGGGGTGAGCTGGTTGAGGGTCGCATGGACGACGGGGGACGCACGGCGAGAGCGTACCTTCCCTCATCATTCCCCGGCGCGTATCCGCACCGCGGGCGGCTTGGTTCCGGTGGGCGGGATCTTCTTGCTCTTCAACGCGAACGTCATCACTTTCTTGAAGACGGGAGCGGCGATCTCCCCACCGTAGTGCCCCTTCTGGGGATCCTGAACGACCGCCAGAACGACCAGGCGGGGCTTGTCCGCGGGGGCGAAGCCAACGAATGTCGAAGTGTATCCGCAGTAGCCCTGGCACCTGGCGTCGTAGCGCATCGCGGTGCCCGTCTTGCCCGCCACACGATAGCCGTCGATGGCGGCGAGGCCGCCGGTGCCCTCCGTGCTCACGGCGGCCTCCAGCATCCCCGCGATCTCCTTGGCGGTGCGCTCGCCGATCACCCGGGTCTGCTTGGCGGGCGCGGACGGCGTGAACACCCCGTCGCCGTTGGTGGTCCCGGCCACGATCTGCGGGGTGATGCGCGTGCCGCCGTTGGCGATGGTCTGGTAGACGCTGGCGGTCTGGAGCGCGGTCACCGAGACGCCCTGGCCGTAGGCGACCGTGCAGCGCTGGCTGCCCGACCACTTCCGCCAGTCGGGCAGGAGCCCCGCCTCCTCTCCGGGCAGGCCGCTGCCGGGCTTGGCGCCGAAGCCGAAGCGCTGCAGCATCTCGTACAGCTTCTGGTCGCCGACCTTCTGCGCGGCGAGGATCGTGCCCACGTTGCTGGAGGTGGCGACCACGCCGGAGAAGGTCAGCCGCTCCACGCCGTGCGGGTGGGAGTCCCTGAGCACCTGGTCGGCGCACCTGATGTTGTCCCTGACCGAGAACACGGTCTCGGGACGCACGGCCCCCGACTCCAGGGCCGCGGCGGCGGTGATGACCTTGTTGGTGCTGCCCGGCTCGAACACGTCCGTCACCGACCGGTTGACCCAGTCCTCCTCGGGCGTCTTCTGCCAGTTCTTCAGGTCGAGCTCGGGCGCGTTGGCCATCGCGAGCACGTGTCCGGTCTGCGTGTCGATGACGATGGCGCTCCCGGTGCGCGCGCCGACGGCCTTGACCTGGTCGCCGATCGCCTTCTGGGCGGCCCACTGGATGTCGCGGTCGACGGTCAGCCGCACGCTCCCGCCGTTCACCGGCGTCCGCTGGGTGCTGCCGGTCATCGGGATGCGCTGGCCGTCCAGGCCCGTCTCGACGTACTGCTCGCCGTCGCGGCCCGCGAGAAGCCTGTTGTAGGTGCTCTCGAGCCCGCTCAGGCCCGTGCCGTCACTGCCGACGAAGCCCAGCAGGGTGCCGGCCAGGTCGCCGCCGGGGTAGTCGCGCAGGTAACGGTGCTTGCTGCCGACGCCCTTGAAGTCACGGTCCATGATCCGCTGGGCGACGGTGGGCTCGACGGCCGCCGCCACCTGCTGGTAGCGGCCGCCCGCGGCGAACTTGGCCATGATCCCCTCTTTGGGGACGCCCAGCTCCGCGGCCAGTGCCGTGGCCACCCGGTCGCGCTGCTCCGGGGTCGTCACGACCCCGGGGTCGACGAAGATCTCGCGCGCCTCCAGGGTCAGCGCGAGCTCGTGCCCTTCGGCGTCGGTGATCGTCCCCCGCCTGGCCGGCAGCTTCTCCGGGCGGATCCGCTGCTCGGCCGCCTTCGCCGTGTAGACCTTGGAGTCGAGGCCCTGGAGCTGTATGAGCCGTCCCGCGAAGATGGACAGCACGAAGGTCATCCCGATCAGGCCGATGCTGATGCGCCTGCCGGGATTGCCCAGGCGCAGCACGGCCGGGGGGCGCGCGGGAGGACGCGGCGGCGCGCCGCCGGGCCGTTCCCTGCCCGTCCCCGGCGGGTCGCCGGTCCGTCCGTCCCCGAGCCAGGTGGCGGGACGGATGATCCGCCCGGGGAAGCCGGGCGAGGTGTCCTCGTCGAACCTGACCGGCCGCCGGGGCGTCCGCGACCCCGGCCCCGGCGTTCCCGGCGGCCTGCCGGTGCCTTCGGGACGCGAGGCCCGGGCGCGCGACTCGGAGGCCGTGGGCCTGCCGCCGGGGGCTCCGGGCCTGCCCGCTCCCGGGCCCGTGGGCCTGCCGGAGGATCCTCCCGGACGTGGCCTGCCGGCCGCCGGGAAAGCGCCCGGGACGCCCTCGGGACGCCTGGGCCCGCCCTGCCTGCCCGCGCCCTCGGCACGCGGCCTGCCCGCCGAACCTTCGGCACGCGACCGCCCCGAGGTCCCCTCGGCGCGCGGCCTGCCCGCCGAACCCTCCGGACGCGGCCTGCCGGAAGAACCCTCGGGGCGCGGCCTGCCCGCTCCCGGAGGATTGCCGGACCTGCCCGTGGTCCCGCCCGCGCGGGGCCTGCCCGCTCCCGCGGAACCGGCCCCTCCCTGACGTGGCCTGCCGGCTCCCGACGAACCGCTCTCGGGACGCCTGGGCCCGCCCTGTTTGCCCGCGGACCCCTCGGCACGCGGCCTGCCCGCCGAACCTTCGGCACGCGACCGCCCCGAGGTCCCCTCGGCGCGCGGCCTGCCCGCCGAACCCTCCGGACGCGGCCTGCCGGAAGAACCCTCGGGGCGCGGCCTGCCCGTCCTGGCCTGGCCGCCGGGTCTGCCCGTGGAGCCCTCGGAGCGTGACCTGCCCGCCCCGTCGGGGCCGCCGGGCCTGCCCTGCCTCTCAGACCTCTCAGACCTCTCAGACCTCTCAGACCTCTCAGACCTCTCAGACCTCTCAGGCCTCTCGGGCCTCTCCGGGCCGGAAGGCCTGCCGGAGGAGCCGGACCTGCCGCCGCCCCCGGCCTCCGGCCTGTCCTGTCCCTCCGGGCGCGGCGGACGGCCCGAGGCGCCCGGCCTCCCGGTGCCGTCGGGTCCCGCGGGCCGTCCCGTACGACCGGGGCCGCCCGGGCCCCGGCGGCCCGAGCCGCCCGCGGATCCGCCTCCGGAGCCGCCTCGGCCGGGACCGGGGCCCCGCCCGCCGGTGTCCTTCACCGGCCCGTGCCCGCCACTCGCTCCTGCCCGGCGGGCGTCTGGCCGTCACCGGCGGTCCCGCCGCCGGCGGAGCGGTCGCCGGTCACGCCGGTGGTGGAGCGGTCCGTCGTGGAGCCGTCGGTGGTGGAGCGGTCGGCGGTGGAGCGGTCCGTCGTGGTGCCGTCGGTGGTGGAGCGGTCCGATCCGGTGCGGTCGCCGGTGGAGCGGTCGGTGGTCAGGCCGGAACCGGGACGGTCGGGGGTGATGGCGTTCACCTCGTCCCAGTCCGGCCGCTGTCCCTGGTTCTCGGCGTTCTTCGCGAGCCACTCGGGAGTGTCCATCAGCGAGTTCTGGTGCTTGAGCTCTTCCTTCTTCTGGCGCAGCTGGTTGTTGCCGTTACGCAGCTCGCTGGCCCTGAAGGAGTCCTGGGCGAGGATGGTGTTGAGCAGCAGGAGGCTGACCAGGCCACCGCAGAGCAGTCCGACCACGAGCAGCACGAAGGGAGCGCGCGGCGCCCGTCCCCCGTGTGCGGCAGGCGCGACCGCCGCAGACGCCGTGGCCCTCCCGGCCGCCTGACGGGCGGCGGGGGCGGGCCTGGCCTGCCTGGTCCTGCGCCCCTGCGGCATCGCACGGGGGACACGCACGGGCCGTCCGCCGCGACCTGGCGCGGTGCGGCGAACGTCTTGCTCACTCCTCGTCAACTGCCTCACGGATCCTCTCTGCCGCCCGGCACCGGGCGGAGGCCGCCCGCGGGTTGCGGGCCACCTCCTCTTCGCTCGGGAGCTCGGCTCCCCTGGTCAGGAGGGCGAACCGCGGCTGGTGAGCCGGCAACGGGACGGGCAGCCCTGGGGGCCCGGTCTCCTTGGTCCGCGCCGCGAGGACCTGCTTGGTGAGCCGGTCCTCGAGGGAGTGGTAGGCGAGCACGACCACGCGCCCGCCGAGCGTCAGCGCGTCGAGGGCCGCGGGGAGCGCGCGTTCCAGTGCCGTCAACTCCGCGTTCACCTCGATCCGCAACGCCTGGAAAGTCCTTTTGGCGGGGTTGCCCCCGGTCCGTCGAGTGGCAGCCGGGATCGCCGCACGGACAATCTCCGCAAGCCGCTTAGTCGACGTTATGGCCTCCTTGGCCCGTTCCTTGCCGATTAGGTGCGCGACACGCGGGGCGAATCGCTCCTCGCCGTAATCCCGGAGAATCCGGATCAGCTGCGAGGGCGAATAGGTGTTCACGACGATCTCGGCCGTCAGCTCCTGCTCCGGGTCCATCCGCATGTCCAGCGGCGCGTCGTAGGAGTAGGCGAAGCCGCGCTCGGCCTCGTCCAGCTGCGGCGAGGAGACGCCCAGGTCGAACAGGACGCCGTTGACGCGCGGGCACCCGGCCCTGGCCAGCACCTCGGTGAGCTCGTCGGAGACCGCCCTGACCAGGGTGATCCGGTCGGCGTACGGCGCGAGCCTGGCCGTGGAGCGCGCGATCGCGGTGGGATCGCGGTCGATCCCGATCAGATGCAGCGAGGGGTGGGCGGCGAGCAACGCCTCGGCGTGTCCGCCGAGACCGAGATTGGCGTCGACCACGACGGGGTCGGGCCCCGACAACGCCGGGGCCAGCAGTTCGAGCACGCGCTCGAGCATCACGGGCACGTGACCGCCCGAGGCCTGAAGATCATGAATGTCATTTTCGGCGCGCATGAAACGCAACCCCCCTCTCGCCGCCTCGCTCGCGGTTGTGCGGCGGACGCTCATCGGTGTCTGTTACTGGCTCCCACCCCCGGGGGCCGTCCGGCCAGGTCCCCATCCGCCCCCGCGTGCCGCCCGTCACCTGACACCGGGGAAGGTGCATCAGCTGACAGGCATGTGGTTGCGGGTGGAGACCTCGCCGAACGACGTTTTCACCGATGAGTCGACCGTGGAATCACAGAATCCCTGGCAGCACCTCCTCCGACAAGTCGGCAAAAGCCTGCTCTTGGTCGGCCAGATAGGTGTCCCAGGCGTGTGTGTCCCAGATCTCCAGCCGGGTGTTGGCGCCGATGACCACGCACTCACGGCGCAGGCTGGCGTACTCGCGCAGAGCCTGCGGGATGGTGACCCGGCCTTGTTTGTCGGCGACCTCGTCAGATGCGCTGGCGAAGAGGACGCGGCTGTAGTCGCGGACCGCCTTGGCGGTCACCGGCGCGGTGCGCAGAGCCTCGGTAATGCGCTGGAACTCCTCTACGGGAAAAACGTAGAGGCAGCGCTCCTGGCCTTTGGTGATCACCAGACCCTCCGCCAGCTCCTCACGGTACTTCGCCGGCAGGAACAGCCGTCCCTTGTCATCGAGACGCGGGTGATGGGTGCCGAGAAACACCGGCCTCACCTCCCGTGCCTAGCGGAGCGCCAGGCGCTGTAGCCCCTGCCCTCCACTGCGCACCACCATACTCCACTTCTCTCCACCGTCAACTGATTCTGCGCGTCTTAGCGATGGGTTTCGCCGTTATTTCCCCAGCTCAGAAAGGGTGGTGCGGAGTGGAGGGGGTAAGCCGCCCCGCACACGTCACGGGCGTGTCGAGAAGACGGGCGATAGCCGGCCAATCACGGAATCAACCGATCGGCGGCGCCGAGGGGTGGAAAGTGGAGCGCGCCGTCGCCCCGGCGGCGTTCGGGCGCCCCGCCCAAAACCCCTTCTCCTTTGCGAACCCGCCTCCCCTGCCGGGTCGTCACAAGATCCGAACGCCTCTTCCACAGGAACCAGACGCTGAGCTCACAGACTGTCTCTGTCCGCCGCGAAACTGCACTAATACCCACATAGAGTCGCCCAGCAACCCACGGCGTCGTAGTGTCGGTACACACAATGGAAAAGGGGCTATAAAGGCCCCGAAATACAAACCCCCCGGCGCGAAACGCCGCAGCTTCATGGAGGCCTGGTGGCAGTAACCCATGACGTCCCACCTCAGCTCGATGACCTGGTCGTCACGGCGCACCGCATCCGCCAGGCGATCGAGTCGGTGATCGAGGGCAAGGGCGACGCCGTACGCCTGGCCTTGACCGTTCTCCTCGCGGAGGGGCACCTCCTGATCGAGGACGTGCCCGGAGTCGGCAAGACGATGCTGGCCAAGGCGCTGGCACGATCCATCGACTGTCCTGTCCGCCGCATCCAGTTCACCCCCGACCTGCTGCCCAGCGACATCACCGGGGTCAGCGCCTACAACCAGCAGACCAGGGAGTTCGAGTTCAAACCGGGCCCGGTGTTCGCCAACATCGTGGTGGGCGACGAGATCAACCGGGCCTCGCCGAAGACGCAGTCGGCGCTGCTGGAGTGCATGGAGGAGCACCAGGTCACCGTCGACGGCACGACCTACGGGCTGGACGGTCCCTTCATGGTCATCGCGACCCAGAACCCCATCGAGATGGAGGGCACCTATCCCCTCCCCGAGGCGCAGCGCGACCGCTTCACCGCCCGGATCGCGATGGGATACCCCGAGCCGAGCGCCGAACTGGAGATGCTCGACGTGCACGGCGCCACCTCCCCGCTGGACAAGCTGGAGCCGGTGGCCACGACCGCCGAGGTCAGGGCGCTGATCGAGGCGGTGCGCGCGGTCTACGTCTCACAGCCGATCAAGAAGTACGCCATCGACCTGGTGACGGCCACCCGCCACTCCCCCGACCTGCGGCTGGGCGCCTCACCGCGTTCGACCCTGCAGCTGGTCAGGACCGCCAGGGCGCACGCCGCACTGGCGGGACGCGACTACGTCATCCCCGACGACCTGCAGGAACTGTGCGTTCCCGTGCTGGCCCACCGGCTGCTGCCCAGCGTCGAGGCGCAGGGCCAGCGCCGCATGCCCGAGCAGGTGATGGCAGACCTGGTCCGCCGGGTGCCCGTGCCAGAGGCACAGACGAAGTGACCTCGGGTCTCAGGGCGCTCACCGCACGCGGCCGGTCCTTCATCGCATCCGGTGTCGCGGCGCTGCTGTGCGCCTTCCTCTTCGGCGAGCACGACCTGCTCAGGATCGGCGTGCTGATCGTCTCCCTGCCGCTGCTCGCGGCCATGGTGGTCAGCCGCACCCGCTACCGGCTGAGCTGCACACGGCGCCTGGACCCGCCCCGGGCCCAGGTGGGCAGCGAGGCCACCGTGACGCTGCGCCTTGAGAACGTCACCCGGCTGCCGACCGGTCTGCTGATGATCGAGGACACCGTTCCCTACGCGCTGGGGGCAAGGCCCAGGTTCGTCCTGGACAGGGTCGAGGCGCACGGTGTCCGGGAGATCGACTACCGGGTCAGGTCCGATCTGCGCGGCCGCTTCGCCATCGGCCCGCTCACCGTGCGGATCAGCGACCCGTTCGGCCTCGTCGAGCTGACCAGGTCCTTCAGCATCAGCGACACGCTCGTGGTGACCCCCCAGGTCGTGCCGCTGCCCCAGGTCCGCCTGTCCGGCGAGCTGGCGGGCGGGGGCGACAGCCGTACCAGGAGTGTGGCGGCCGCGGGCGACGACGACGTCGCGCCGCGCGAGTACCGGCAGGGCGACGACCTGCGGCGGGTGCACTGGCGCTCGACCGCCAGGTACGGCGAGCTGATGGTGCGGCGCGAGGAGCAGCAGTGGCAGAGCCGCGGCGCGCTGCTGCTCGACACCCGCAGGTACGCGCACCGGGGTGAGGGGCCCCGCTCGTCGTTCGAGACGGCGGTCTCGGCCGCCGCCTCCATCGGCGCGCACCTGGCACGCGAGGGGCTCGGCCTGCGGCTGGTCACCGACCAGGGCGCCGAGCAGCTTCCCGACACCGGGCCGGGCTGGCCGCTGCTGGACGCCCTCGCCATGGTGCGGACCAGCGCGGCCCGCTCCCTGGAGTACGGCATCGCCGCCCTGCGGCAGGGCGGCGGCGACGGCCTGGTCGTGGCGATCGTCGGCCTGCTCGACGTCGAGCAGGCCAGGGACCTGGCCCGGCTCAGGCGCGGCAACATGACCGGGGTGGCCGTGATGCTGGACGTGGCGGGCTGGGAACAGCCGGAAGCCGCCGGGAACGAGCACTACCGGGCGGCGCAGCAGGTGCTCGCCGGGGCGGGGTGGCGCATCGTGCGGCTGCCCTCGGACGCCTCGATCGCGAGCGTGTGGCCCGAGGCCGCGCAGCGCGGGCGGTTCGCACTCAGCGGGAGCGGCTCATGAGACTTCCCATCGCGTCGGGCGCGGCCACGGCGGCGGTCACGCTCTCGCTCTATCCGCTCTTCCAGGGCGGCGCCTGGTTCTGGGCGAGCCTGTGGGCCATCGCGGTGGTCACCGCGGTCGGCGCGCTGGCCGGCCGCTACACGCTGCCGGACTGGCTGGCGCCGCTGGCCCAGGTCGTCGCGGTGTGGATCTATCTGACGGTGGCGTTCACCGGCGACAAGGCGTGGGCCTGGGTCGTGCCCACCAGGGAGTCGGTGGCGGAGCTGGGGAGGCTGCTGGTCACCGGCTTCGCCGACATCCAGCGCTTCGCGGCGCCGGTGCCCGCGAGCACCTCCATCACCATGCTCACCTGCGGCGGCGTCGCGCTGATCGCGATCCTCGTCGATCTTCTCGCCTCCCGCCTGCGCCGGGCCGCGCTCACCGGGCTGCCGCTGCTGGCCCTGTTCACCGTCCCCGCGGCGGTGATCACCGAGCCGATCGGCTGGCACGTGTTCATCATCGCCGCCCTGGGGTACCTCGGGTTGCTGGTGGCCGACGGCAGGGAGCGGGTCGGCCACTGGGGCAGGGCGGTGCTGGTGCGCAGGACCTCCGGCCTCGCCGCGTCGAGGACCGCCGCGCGGACCGGCTCGGACGTCGGGGCGCTGCGTCTTTCCGGCAAGCGCATCGGAATCACCGCGGTCGCGCTGGCCGTCCTGCTGCCCTCGCTGCTGCCCACCCTCGAACCGGACCCGCTGTTCGGCTTCGGCGTGGGCGGGAAGGGCAGGGGCGGCAACTCGATCAGCATTCCCAACCCCATCGTCAACCTGCGCGGCGAGCTGTCGCTGCCCAACGACTCGACCGTCCTGACCTACACCAGCAGCGACAACCGTCCGCGTTACCTGCGGATGTACTCGCTGGACATCTTCGACGGCCAGCAGTGGACGATGACCGGCCCCAACGGCCGCCCCGAGGACAGGACCTCCGCGGGACCGCTGCCCCCGGCCCCGGGCCAGGGCCGGAGCGTGCCCGTCACGAAGGTGACCACCAAGATCACGGTGAGCGACGAGGTCAAGACCCTGAAGTTCCTGCCGCTGCCGTACCCGCCCGGCCGGATCGACGTGGAGGGCGACTGGCGGCCCGACCGGGACACCCTGATGGTGTTCTCGACCGAGGACACCGCGGGAGGGCTGACCTACACGGTCGTCAGCGACGAGCCCACGCCGACGGCCGAGACGCTCAAGTCCTCGGACTTCGTGCCCCCGTCGATCAGGGAGCGCTACCTGCAGCTGCCCGGCAACCTGCCGAGGGAGATCAGGGAGCTGACCTCACGGCAGACCGAGCGGGACGCGAGCCACTACGAGCAGGCCGTCCAGCTGCAGGAGTTCTTCACCAGGAAGGGCGGGTTCACCTACAGCCTGGCCACCCAGGGACACGACGACCAGGCGCTGGTGGACTTCCTGATCCGCAACCGGGCCGGGTACTGCGAGCAGTTCGCCGCGTCGATGGCGGTGATGGCGAGGATCCTGGGCATCCCCGCCCGGGTCGCGATCGGCTACACCGGCGGCAGCAGGTACGGCGAGCGGTGGAAGGTGGGCGTGCACGACTCGCACGCCTGGCCGGAGCTCTACTTCGAGGGCACCGGATGGCTGCGCTTCGAGCCGACCCCGACCGGCAGCACGGGCCAGGGCAGCGCGACGGTTCCGTCCTACAGCCGGATCCGCGCCGACGGGACGGACAGCGATCAGCCGTCCACGAGCCCGACGGCGGGCCCGCGCGGGACCTACATGCCCAACGGGTCGGCGAGCAACCCCCGTGACCGGCGGCCCGACCTCGACTACGGCGGCCCCGTCGTCACGAACGAGGGCACTCCGGTCGCGGTGCGCATCGGCGCGGGTGTGGCGGTCATGGCGCTGATCGCGCTTATCCCGGCGATGTTCCGCTGGCAGGTGCGCGCCCGCCGCCGCAGGTCCTACTCCCGCGCGGCGGCCGGGCCCGCCGCGGGCTCCGCCGTCCCGGCGACCGGCGCGGCCGATCCTCCGGTGGCGGTCAGGACCGGCAGGTGGGAGGCGGCGACGACCGCGGCCTGGGCCGAGCTCGACGACGTATTGTGCGACTACGGCATGTCCCGGCAGCCGAGCGAGAGCCCCCGGGCGCTGGCCGGACGGCTGGCCGGGCAGTACGGGTTCGACGCGGAGGCCGAGGCCGCGGTGACGCGGATCGCCACGTCGGTCGAGCGGATGCTCTTCGCCCGGACCCCCGGCGAGACCGGCTCTCCGCACGAGGACCTCCGCAGGGTACGGCGGGCACTGGCCGCCACCGTGACGCGGGGCAGGCGGATCCGCGCGGTGCTGCTGCCGCCCTCGACGCTGCTGCGGATGCGGCGCATGGGGGGCCGTCTCCTCGACGGCTTCGACCGGCTGGAGAACCTCAGGTTCCGCAGGCCCGCCCGCCGGGACGTCTGAACACGTGGGTCGCCTCCGCCGGAGGCGACCCACGATCGTCACAACAGGTGGCCCGAGCCCCTCGCGGGGACGGCACGGCCGTCACGAGGACGGCGGGCCGGGCTAGCGCTCGTCGTGGCGACGACGCCAGCGCTCCTCCATCCGTTCCATGAAGCTCGGCCGGGAGCCGCCGCGGCGCCCGGCCCTGCCTGGCTGACCGGACTGGCCGGCCGCGGGGGCCTCACCGAATCCGTTCATCCGCTTCCAACTGGACAGACCCCACAGACACGCGGCGAGCATGACCACGAAACCGCCGACGCCGAGCGGGATGTAGTTCACAACGCCGACCATCAACAGGACGACACCCAGGACGAAGCCTATGGAGGCCTTCACCAGGCGGCGCTTGTAGTGGCTGCGCGGGTCACTGATCCTGACGGTATTGGCCCACTTCGGGTCCTCGGCGTAGAGGGCCTGCTCGATCTGGTCGAGCAAGCGCTGCTCGTGCTCAGAGAGCGGCACGGCGCCTCCCAAGGACGGCCCCAGTACGGGGAAGACGGTGACGGACGACACGGGGTGTCCGAACCTCGCGGTCGGTTATCCCCAGAATACGAGGCTGTAGACGTAGACGAAAGAAAACGTCCAACGTAGTCCAAACCGGAGGCGGTGTCATAGATCTATTCCATCAAACGGCGGGCGAACAAGCGACGCCGGGAGCACCGCATCACGACCGAACCTGCGGGCCGCCCTGTCCATCGCCTGCTCGGCCTCCCGCCAGCCGGTCTCCCGCTCTCCCAGGCCGAGTTGCCTGGTCACCTCGGTGGCCGGGCGGAGGTTCTCCACCCGCACCCCGACCAGGCGGAGCCGTACGCCCTCCAGGCCCGAGGCGGCGTACAGGTCGCGGGCCGTCGCGTAGACGATCCTGGCGACGTCCGTCGGCTCCCTGAGGGTCCGGGAGCGGGAGATGGTTGTGAAGTCGGCGCGGCGGAGCTTGACGCTGATCGTGCGGCCCGCGTGGCCGCCCTCCCTGAGCCGGGCCGCGACCCGCTCGGAGAGGCGGAGCAGCTCCTTGCGGATCCTCTCCGGGTCGCCGACGTCGGTGTCGAACGTCTCCTCGGCGCCGATGCTCTTGTCGGGGGTGTTCGGGGTCACCCGGCGCTCGTCGCGCCCCCAGGCCAGGGCGGCCAGGTGGGCGCCGGCCGCCTGGCCGAGATCGCGCTGGAGCGTCTCGACGGGCACCCGGGCGAGATCGCCGACCGTCTTGATCCCGAGCCGCACCAGGGCCTGCTCGGTGCGCTCCCCGACGCCCCACAGGGCCGCGACCGGAAGCGGGTGGAGGAAGTCGACCACCTTGTCGGCCGGCACCACCATCAGGCCGTCCGGCTTGCAGTGCTGCGAGGCGAGCTTGGCCACGAATTTACTGTTGGCCACCCCGACGGAACAGGTGATCCCGTGCTCGCGGACGACCCGCTCGCGGATCATCGCGGCGATCGCGGCGGGCGGCCCGAGCCGCTTGCGCGCCCCGCCGACGTCGAGGAAGGCCTCGTCCGAGGCGATCGGCTCGACCTCGGGGGTGAAGGTACCGAAGATCTCCATGATGCCCCGGGAGACCTCGGAGTACTTACCGCGGCTCGGCGGGATGATCACGGCCTGGGGGCACAGGCGCCGGGCCCGCGTCATGGGCATGGCCGAGTGCACCCCGAATCTGCGGGCCTCGTAGGTGGCGCTGAGCACCACGCCCCGCGCGCCGGGCGCGCCGACGATGACGGGGGTGCCGCGGAGCTCGGGACGCTCGCGCAGCTCGACGCTGGCGTAGAAGGCGTCCATGTCCACGTGCAGGATCGGGCAGCCGGTGTCGTCGGTCCCCAGCTGCGAACCGGGACGCGGCACCTGCTGTTTTCTCGACACGAGGTCATTGTATGGGAACGCACGTTCGACGAAGGGCTCACCGGCGACCGAGGACGTGCAGCTGGGTGGCGATGTCCCTGAGCACGGGATGGGCGGCGGCGGCCTGCTCCAGGGCGACCAGCGCGCCCGCCGCCCCCGGCTCCCCGTCGAGCAGGCGGCTGGGCACCAGGTCGGCGAAGATCCGGACGCCGTGGACCTCGCCGGGCTCGAACCCGGTCGACGCCAGCAGCCGGGACAGGGTCTCGCGGGTGAAGCGCCGGGGCGTGGGGTCACGGTCGCCCCAGCGGCCCTCGGGGTCGTCCAGGACCTGGCGCGCCTCGTCGAAGCGCCCGGCGATGGAACGATGCAGCGCCGCGGCGAGCGGGTTGGCGGCCAGCACGCTGATCGCGCCGCCTCCGCGCAGCAGGCTCGCCATGGCCTTCAGTGCGCTGACCGGATCCTCGACGTACTCCAGCACGCTGTGGCAGAGCACCAGGTCGGCGCGGTCGGCGGGCAGGAGCTCTCCCAGGTCGGCCGCGTCCCCCTGCAGGGCACGGACGCCCACGCCCGCCTCGGCGGCCCGGCGTTCGAGCGCGGCCAGCGAGTCGGGGCTGGGGTCGACGACGGTGACGGCGTGTCCGAGACCGGCCAGCGGTACGGCGAAGCCGCCCGTTCCACCTCCGGCGTCGACGATGTCGAGCCGATCCCTGCCGGTCGCGGCCACCCGATCGGCGAGTACGGCCCGCAGCACGTCCCAGACGACGGCGGTGCGGACCGCCGGGGTGCCGGACGGGCGCGAGATGCCTACGGCGCGCAACTTCAGATCGCCTCCTCTTTCGCGGTACGAGCCCCAGCCTACGCCGGGTGGCCCGCGGTACCGTCCGGGGCCGATCCACGTTCACGCGCGATCGAGATCTTTCCGCGGCGGAGGATCGGACACCACGCCGAGGAGGGGGACAAACGGGAGAAGTTCCCTCGCGACTTCCGCGGCACACTCGTGAAGGGGCCGGGCCTCCCGGCCCCCACCCGGTGGCCTACAACGCCAGTGACGGCTTGAGCTGCTTGAAACGGGCCATGAGGCCGTTGACGAACTGCGGCGACTCGTCGGTCGACAGCTCGGAGGCCAGGCCGACCCACTCGCTGATGACGACGCCCTCGGGGACGTCGGGCATCCACAGCAGCTCGTAGGTGCCGCCGCGCAGCAGGTTGCGGTCGACCGCGGGCATGCGGTCGAGCGTCCAGCCCTCGGCGTAGGTGGTGATCAGCTCGTCGATGCGCGCCCGGTGCCGGCACACGCCCTCGACGATCGTCGCGGTGTACTCGTTGACGGGCGGCTCCGCCCGCTCAAGGCGCTCGGCGAGCACGCTGAGCGGATCCTGGCTGCGCGCCTCCGCCTCGAACAGGATGTCCAGCGCGCGCCTGCGCGCCTTACCCCGTGCGGACATCAGGCGCGGCCGAGGTAATCGCCGGTGCGGGTGTCGACCTTGACCTTCTCGCCGGTCGTGATGAACAGCGGCACCTTGATCTCGGCGCCGGTCTCCAGCTTGGCGGGCTTGGTGCCGCCGGTGGAGCGGTCGCCCTGCAGGCCGGGCTCGGTCTCGGCGATGATCAGCTCGACGGCCGCGGGGAGGTCGACGTAGAGCACGTTGCCCTCGTTGACCGCCACGGTGGCGAGCATGTTCTCCAGAAGGTAGTTGGCGGCCTCGCCGACGGCGGTGCGGGAGACGTTCAGCATGTCGTAGGTCTCGGTGTCCATGAAGACGAACTCGTCGCCGTCCATGTAGGAGAACTGCATCTCGCGCTTGTCGACGTTGGCCACCTCGACCTTGACGCCGGCGTTGAAGGTCTTGTCGACGACCTTGCCGGACAGGACGTTCTTCAGCTTGGTGCGGACGAACGCACCACCCTTACCGGGCTTGACGTGCTGGAACTCCACGACCGCCCAGAGCTCACCACCGTCGAGCTTGAGCACCAGGCCGTTTTTGAGGTCGTTCGTCGTCGCCACTAGTTTCTCCTGCGTACGGCCGCTCTAAAGGACAAGCAGCTCTTTGGTCGTCCGTGTGAGAAGTTCCGGTCCGTCATCACGCGTTACGAGCGTGTCCTCGATGCGGACGCCGCCCCTGCCCGGTAGGTAGACCCCGGGCTCAACGGTGACCGGAACTCGATCCTCTAGTCTAGCGTGCTCACGGGCCGCTTCCGGCTCCGGCTCGGGCCTCCTCGGGGACAGAAACGGGACCTCGTGGATCTCCAGTCCCACACCGTGGCCGAGGCCGTGCCCGAAGCAGCCGCCGTACCCCGCCCCGGCGATCAGGTCGCGGGCCGCCGCGTCGACCTCGTGGGTGAGCGCGCCGGGCCGTACGGCGTGGCGGCCCGCCCGCTGGGCGGCGTCGACCAGCTCGTAGAGCTCGCGCTGCCAGCCGGCCGGCTCACCGATCGCCACGGTCCTGGTCATGTCGGCGTGGTAACCCGCGTACAGCGCGCCGAAGTCCATCGTGACCAGGTCACCGCGCTCCAGCGGCCGCTGCGAGGGCGAGTGGTGGGGAATCGAGCCGTTGGGACCGCTCGCCACGATCGAGTCGAAGGCGGGTTTCTCCGCGCCCAGTTCGATCATCCGGGACTCCAGCGCCCTGGCGATCTCCTTCTCCGTCACGCCGGGGCGCAGCCTGGGCAGCACGTCGGCGAAGGCCTGGTCGGTGAGCGCGCACGCGGTGCGGATGAGGCCGATCTCCTCCTCGTCCTTGACCCTGCGCACCGACTCGACCAGGCCGGACAGCCGCAGCAGGTTCCCGCCCAGCCGGAAGTAGTCGGCCACGGGCATGTGGTGCGCCTCGATCGCGACCCGGTCCGCCAGCGGGACCAAGCCGCCCGCGACGTCGCGTTCCTCGACCACCTCGATGTCGGGGCAGACCCGCCTGGCGGTCTCGGCGTAGCGGGAGTCGGTGGCCAGCGTGGCCACCGCGTCGGCCGTGACCAGCACGGCGGCGTTCGAGCTCGCCAGGCCGGTCAGGTAACGCACGTTGACGGCCCGGGTGACCAGAATGGCGTCCGCCTCGTGAGCGGGCAGCATCGCCGCCAGGCGTTGGCGGCGCTGGGCGTGGGTGACGGTCATGTCCTGCATGTTATTGACGATGTTCGTCGCTGTCGTCCCCCCTCGTTCCCCACCGTCCCCCGTGACGGGGGCGGGTCCTCGGCGGGCCCGCCCCCGTCACGGGGTTCCGGCCCGCTTCAGGCCAGGGCCGGCTCCGGCCCCGAGGCGGGGCGGAGCACGGCGGGGGCCTCGTCCAGGGGCTGCGGCGGGGCGTTGAGAACGGCCTCGTCGAGTCGGCCCTCGGAACGGGCGACCAGGACCGGCACCACGATCTGCCCGGCGACGTTGGTCGCGGTGCGGATCATGTCGAGGATGGGGTCGATGGCCAGGAGCAGTCCGGCGCCCTCCAGGGGCAGGCCGAGCGTGCTCAGCGTGAGGGTGAGCATCACGATCGCGCCGGTCAGCCCGGCGGTGGCGGCCGAGCCGACCACGGAGACGAACGCGATCAGCAGGTACTGCCCCACCCCGAGCTGGACGTGGTAGACCTGCGCCACGAAGATCGCGGCGAGCGCCGGGTAGATCGCGGCGCAGCCGTCCATCTTGGTGGTCGCCCCGAAGGGCACCGCGAAGGAGGCGTAGTCGCGGTCCACGCCCAGGCGTTCGACGGTGACCCGCTGGGTGAGCGGCATGGTCCCGACCGAGGAGCGGGAGACGAAGGCCAGCTCGATCGCGGGCCAGGCGTTGCGGTAGAAGGTGAGCGGGCTGACCTTGCCGACGAGGGTGAGCAGCAGCGGATAGCTCACCAGGAGCACCAGCAGGCAGCCGATGTAGACACCCACGCTGAGCTTGGCGAGCGGGGCGAGCAGGTCCCAGCCGTAGGCCGCCACGGACTTGCCGATGAGACCGGCGGTGCCGATCGGCGCCAGCCTGATGACCCACCACAGGGCCTTCTGGACCAGCTCGAGGAGCGAGCGGCTCAGGGCGAGGAACGGCTCCGCCTTCTCACCGGCCACGAGGGCCGCGGCGCCGAAGACGATCCCCAGGAAGACGATCTGGAGGACGTTGAGCTCGGTGAAGGCGGTGACGACGTTGGTCGGGACGATGCCGGTCACGAAGTCCAGCCAGGTTCCCGCCCCTTCCAGGTCGACGGCCTTGGCCCCCTCGGTGGCGACGGCGACGCCCAGGCCGGGGTTGAGGATCAGGCCCAGGGCGATGCCGAAGACCACCGCGATCAGCGAGGTGACCAGGAACCACAGCAGCGTCTTGCCCGCGAGCCTGGCGGCACCGGCGACGTTGCGCAGGTTGGCCACGCTGACGACCACCGCGGTGAAGACCAGTGGCGGGACGGCGAGTTTGAGGAGTTGGACGAAGATCTTGCCGACTTCGGTCAGGGTGGCGGTGAGCCAGGCGACGTCACCGGCGCGGGCGACGAACCCGAGGGCGGCGCCGATCACCAGACCGAGCAGCAGTTGCAGGGAGAAGGAGGGTCTCTTCACGAACGCGACTCCGGCGAAAGGGCGTGCCCGCGCCGAGGCGGGCACGCGGGAGGGAGAACGGGAGTGGGAACTGCGTTCAGGGACAGAGCTGACTGCTCAGGCGGCACAGGTCCACGTGCAGTCGCTCGACGAGCCACACGATCACCGGGGAGAAACTCACGAGGCGGTAAAACCTCCCCAACCGGTCGGAAATTCCGGTTTCTTCAGTGAATATCACGTCCAGCGGCCGGAGAGAAGCCTCGATCGACCGGAAAACCCGGCCGGTCCCCACGGGCACCGCGCGGGCCCCTGACGGGAGAAGGGGCCCGCGGCACCGGAAAAGACCAGGAGGGAAGGAGAAGGAATGGAAAAGGAGAGAAGGAGAGAAAGGGCCCCGCGGCGGACGGGGCCGGGGATCAGGAGGCCAGTTCCCTGACCTTCTCGATGAGCCGGATGCGCTCGTCGTGCGTGCGGGCGAGCGGTGTGACGTTGACGGTCGTGACGCCCGACTCCCGCATCGCCTGGAGACGCTCGCGGACGTGGCCCTCCGGCCCGATCAGGGACGTCTTCTCCAGCAGTTCCCGCGGGACCAGCGCGGCGGCCTCCTCCTTCCTGCCCTCCAGGTAGAGGTTCTGGATCTCCTCGGCCTCCTTCTCGTAGCCGTACCGGCGGGCCAGGTCGTTGTAGAAGTTCCTGCCCTTGGCGCCCATGCCGCCGATGTAGAGGGCCGCCGCCGGGCGGCCGAGCTCCAGCCAGCCGGACACGTCGTCACCGATGGCCAGCGCGGCCTGGGCGATGACGTCCAGCTCTCCCAGGGCCGGGTCGCGCCGGGCGCGGCCCGCGGCGAGGGAGGCACCCCAGACGTCGGCGGCCTTCTCCGGCACGTAGAAGATCGGCTCCCACCCCTCGGCCAGTTCCGCGCACAGCTCGACGTTCTTGGGGCCGATGGCCGCGATCACGATGGGGATGCGGTCGCGGACGGGGTGGTTGATGATCTTCAGGGGCTTGCCCAGGCCGGTCCCCTGCTCCGCGGGCAGCGGGAGGGTGTAGTGCCTGCCCTCGTAGGCCAGCCGCTCACGCCTCCAGACCTGCCGGCAGATCTCGACGATCTCGCGCGTACGGCCCAGCGGCGCGGTGTACGGCACGCCGTGGAAGCCCTCGACGACCTGGGGCCCCGAGGCTCCCAGGCCGAGGGTGAAGCGGCCGTCCGAGACGTAGTCCATGCCCGCGGCGGTCATGGCCAGCAGGGCGGGCGTCCTGGAGTAGATCGGCAGGATGCCCGAGGCGATCTGCAGCCGCTCGGTCTTGGCCGCGATGTAGCCCATCTGGCTGACCGCGTCGAAACTGTAGGCCTCGGCGACGAAGACGATGTCGAGACCGGCTCTCTCGTAGTCGGCCAGCTCGGCCACCGTCTCCTTGAAGCCCCCCGAATAGTTCAGGGCCATACCGATACGCATCGCGAGATCGTCCTTCCGCCGCACCCATGAGAACCGAATGTTGTTCCGTTTCCTCCGGGGCCAAGGCTATCGACTCACCGTCTGGGCACCAAGCCCCGCACCCGCGGCGCGAGGCCGGTAGCGTACGGATCTCGAGTCGGGGGACCCCTCGGGGCCGGGCGGAGCCGGACGACGAACCCGGCGGGCACCGACGAACAGCCGGCAAACGGATGGGAATGGTGTGCTGAGGCAGGCGATCATCGTGGTTTCGGGGGCGCTGGCCCTCGTCCTCTGCGGCCACCGGTTCCTTCCGGAGCTGGGCGGGTTCACACCGGTGCTGGAGAGCCTGCTCCCCTGGCTCGGCGTGGCCGTGCCGTTCCTGCTGATCTGCGCGCTGTTCACCCGTTCACGGCCGACGATCGTCGCGGCGCTGCTCCCCGCGACCGTGTGGGGGATCATGTTCGGCCCGGCTCTGCTGCGCACCCCGCCCGGCGGTCCCAGCGACGTGTCGGTCGTCACGCTCAACGTGGGCGCGGCCAACGGCGACTCGGCGCGGGCCGTACGGGACGTCTCGGAGGGGCGCGACCTGGTCGCGGTGCAGGAGCTGACCGACGGCGGCCCTGCCGCGAAGATGCTCGACAGCCGCTTCCCGCACCGCTACCAGGTGACCACGGTCGGGCTGTGGAGCCGGTTCCCGATCCTGCAGGCCAAGAAGGTGGACATCGGCCTGGACTGGGCGCGGGCGCTGCGGGCGGTGGTCGAGACGCCCAAGGGGAGGCTCACCGTCTACGTGATGCACCTGGCCTCGGCCCGCCCGGGACAGACGGCCCAGCGCGACCAGACCCTCGCCTACGCTCGCAGGCTCGTCGACCGCGACGACAGCGAGCACCTGCTCCTGCTCGGTGACCTCAACACCGCCACGACGGACCGCAAGCGCTCCGGCCTGGTGCCGCCGCTGTCGGACGCCCAGCAGGAGGCGGGCTCCGGGTTCGGCTTCACCTGGCCCGCGTCCTTCCCCGTGACCCGCCCCGACCACATCCTCTACCGGGGGTTCACCGCGACCAGCGCGGGCGTCGAGCGCGCGGCGGGCAGCGACCACCGCGCCGCGGTCGCCTCGCTGCGCCTGTGGAGGACCGCGCCGGCCCGGTGAACCGGTCAGCCCCGCCGCGGCACCGAGGTGGGCCGCGCGGCCCGCGCGGCCCGCGCCCGCGAGGCCGTCAGGTCCGCCGGGGTGTCGATGTCCGACGGATCGCCCACGTCGTCGCAGGGGATCTCGACGACCAGCTCCGGATGCGCCCGCAGGAAGGGCCTGGCGCCGACGTCGCCGACCGCGAGCGCGGCGACCTCGGCGAAGTGCTCCCTGGCGATCAGCACCGGGTTCCTGGGCTCGCCGCCGTAGGTCGCCACGGCGACGGAGGCACCGTCCCGCGCGGCGCCGATGAGCCGCTCGACGGCCTCGGAACCGATGAACGGCTGGTCGACCAGGGCTATCACCACCCGCTCCACATGGCCGGGGAGCGTATCCAGACCGGCGCGGAGCGAGGAGCCCATCCCGGAGCGCCAGCGCGGGTTGCGCACCGCCACCGCCCCCCGCACCTGCACGGTCGCGGCTCCGAGCACGACGACCACCGGATGGCAGCCGCCGAGGCGCAGCAGCCGGACCCCCCGGTCGACCAGCCGCTCACCGCGGAACTCCAGCAGCGCCTTGGGCGTACCGAGCCTGGAGCCGGACCCGGCCGCCAGCAGTAATCCCGCGCTCTCCGATCTCACCGGGCCTCCCGGAACGGCGAGCCCGCCCGGCCCGGCCGGTGCGGTCGGTGCGGTCGTCGGCCCGCCCGGTGCGGCGGCCGCCCCCCGGTCTCAGTCACCGGCTTCACGAAAGCTCCTCCCTGTCGGTCTCTCCGTCGAGCCGCGCACGGGACCCGTGCCCGTGGATCCGGCCCGACCTCTCGGTCAGCGGCTGCCCCGAACCGCCCCAGCGCAGCTGGATCAGCTCGGCGGCGATGGAGACCGCGGTCTCCTCGGGCGTCCTCGCACCCAGGTCCAGGCCGATCGGCGAACGCAGCCGCCTCAGCTCTGTCTCCCCGAGACCCGCCTCGCGCAACCGCGCCAGGCGATCCTCGTGGGTGCGGCGCGACCCCATCGCCCCGACGTAGCCCGCGGGGGTGCGCAGCGCCACCTCCAGCAGCGGGACGTCGAAGCGGGGGTCGTGGGTGAGCACGCAGATCGCGGTCCGCTCGTCGACGGTGATCGAGCTCAGGTAGTCGTGCGGCCACTTGACGATCACCTCGTCGGCCTCGGGGAAGCGCCTGGCCGTGGCGAAGACGGGACGGGCGTCGCACACCACCACGTGGTAGCCGAGGAACTTGCCGACCCTGGCGACCGCCGCGGCGAAGTCGATCGCGCCGAAGACGAGCATCCGGGGCGGCGGGGCGAAGGAGTGCACGAAGACCGACAGGTCGTCGAGCCGCCGCTCGCCGTGCGCGCCGTACCGGCGGACCCCGGTGAGCCCCTGGGCGAGCATGCCCCGCGCGTCGTCGTCGACCGCGTCGTCCAGCCGGGTCACGCCCAGCGACCCCGAGGACCGGTCCGGCCAGATCACCCTGCGGGCTCCGGCCACGCCGGGGCCGGACAGCACGGTCGCCACCGCCACGGGCTCGTGCCCGCGCACCGACGCGGCGATCTCGCCCAGCTCGGGGAACCTCTCGCGGGACACCGGCTCGACGAGGATGTCCAGGATGCCGCCGCAGGTCAGCCCGGCGGAGAAGGCGTCGTCGTCGCTCACGCCGTAACGCTGCAGGACCGGCGCGCCGGAGGCGGCCACCTCGCGGGCCAGCTCGTAGACGGCGCCCTCGACACAGCCGCCGGAGACGCTGCCCTCCGCCTCCTCGCCGAGGACGGCCATGGAGGCGCCGGGCGGGCGGGGCGCGCTGCGGAAGGTGGCCACCACGGTGGCCAGGCCGAACGTCTCACCCGCCTCCCACCACCGCACGATCTGTGACAGCACGTCACGCATGGGGCCCTCCCAGCAGCCTCGCCAGCTCCTCGAACGCGGCCAGGCTGTGCCCGGCCACGAAGTCGTCCACGTACGGCAGCGCGGCGCGCATCCCGGCGGTGAGCGGCTCGTAGCCCTCCTGCCCCTTGTGCGGGTTGACCCAGATCACCCGGTGCGCGGTCCGGGACAGCCGGGCCATCTGGGCGCCGAGCAGGGAGACGTCGCCCCGCTCCCACCCGTCGGAGGCGAGCACGACCACCGCGCCCGCGGCGTCGTTCAGGGCCAGCAACCGGCGCAGTTCCTCCCCCAGCCGGGTGCCGCCGCTCCAGTCGGGGATGGCCGCCGAGACGGCGTTCATCGCGGTGGCCGGGTCGCGGTGGCGCAGTTCCGCGGTGAGCCGGGTGAGCCGGGTGCCGGCGCTGAACACCTCGGTCGCCCGGGGCTCCGAGCGGACCAGCGCGTGCCCCAGGCGCAGGAGCGTGTCGGCGTAGGGGGTCATGGAGCCGCTGACGTCGACGACCAGCACCACCCTGCGGGGCCTGGTCCGGTGGGCGCGGTAGCGGAGCCTGGCGGTCTCCCCGCCGCGCCGCAGGGTCTCGCGGACCGTCGCCCTGCTGTCGAGGCGTCCCCGGTGCGACGGCCCGAACCGCCGCGACCGGCGCCGCTCCCGCCCTGCCCGCAGCAGGGCGAGCAGCCGCCGTACCTCGGCCAGCTCCGCCTCGGTCATTCTGGCCACGTCCCGGTTGCGCAGCACCTCGGCCGGGCTCGCGCTCGCCGTCCGGGACGGGCGCTCGTCGCCGTCACCGGAGGCGTCCGACAGCGCGGCGACGTGCCGGGTGACGGTGACCGCGGCCGGGCGGGAGCGGCCGGCCCGCAGCCCGCCGAAGTAGGCCTGGAAGACCCGGTCGTAGCGCGGCAGGTCGTCGGCGGAGGCGCACAGGGTGAAGCGGCCGGCCCAGTAGACGTCACGCGGCCTGGCGGCGTCCAGATGGGACAGCGCGCGCAGCAGGTTCTGGGTCCGCTCGTGGTCGGCGGACACCCCGGCGGCGCGCAGGGTCCTGGCGAACCCGGTCATGACGGCGACCAGGTCCCGCTCCTCCCGCCCGCCGGGGCGGCGGCCGCCGTCCCGCGGGTCCGCGCCGTCAGTCATCGGCGGCACCTCCGTCAGCCACAGAATCAGACACGGAATCAGCCACAGAGCCGGCCACAGAGCCGGCCACAGAGCCGGCCACGAAGTCAGCCACGGTGGCCGCCGAGGAGACCGCCGCCGAGGACCGCCTCGTGGTCCTCCCGGTGTTTGAGCAGGGCGCCCAGCGTCGCCGCGGCCAGGTCCGGGTCCAGCTCGCGGGCGCCGAGGGTCAGCAGGGCCGCGGTCCAGTCGATGCTCTCGGCGATCCCCGGCGGCTTGACGAGCCCGGCCCCGCGCAGCCGTCCCGCCGCCCCGGCCACCTGCCTGGCGAGGATCTCCGAGCAGGCGGGGAGCCGCCGCAGCAGGATCGCCACCTCCCGTTCGAAGGAGGGGTGCTCCAGCCAGTGGTACAGGCAGCGCCGCTTCAGCGCGTCGTGCACCTCGCGGGTGCGGTTGGAGGTCAGCACGACCACCGGCGGGCTCTCGGCGCGGATCGTGCCGAGTTCGGGGACGGAGATCGCGAAGTCGGAGAGCACCTCCAGCAGGATCGCCTCGAACTCCACGTCCGCCCGGTCGATCTCGTCGATGAGCAGCACGCTGGGCTGGGTCTCGATCGCCTTCAGCAGCGGCCTGGCGATCAGGAACCGCCGGTCGTAGACCTCTCCCTCGAGGCGGGCCGCGTCGGTGACGCCGGCCGCCTCGGCGGCCTTGAGGTGCAGGAGCTGGCGGGCGAAGTCCCAGTCGTAGAGCACCTGGGGCCCGTCGAGCCCCTCGTAGCACTGCAGCCGGATCAGCGGCGCCTCCAGCACCGCCGCGAGGGTCCTGGCCAGCTCGGTCTTGCCGACCCCCGCCTCGCCCTCGAGCAGCAGCGGACGGCCCATCCGCAACGCCAGGAACGCCGCCGTGGTCAGCCCCTCGTCGGCGAGGTATCCCTGCCCGTCGAGCACCTCGCCCAGCTGTCCGGGAGACTCCACGTCCGACGCCTTGATTGTCCGCCTCTGCATCGACTCAGGTTACGCCTGTGGGAGGGAGGTCCAGCAGGGGTGGGAGTCCGGAAGAGAGAGGGCGGGCCGCGGACGGCGTATCCTCACCCCTCGTGAAGAACGCGCTCCGCAGGATCAACACGCCGTCGAGGGTCGTCGTGGCCGCCTTCCTGGCCGTGGTCCTCACGGGCTCGACGCTGCTGTCGCTGCCCGTCGCGGTCGAGGCGGGCAGGGAGGCGTCGTGGACGTCCGCGCTCTTCACCGCGACCTCGGCGGTCTGCGTGACCGGGCTCGCCGTACAGGACACCGCGACGCACTGGACGTTCTTCGGCGAGCTGGTGATCATGGTGCTGATGCAGATCGGCGGCTTCGGGATCATGTCACTGGCCTCCGTCCTCGCGCTGCTCGTCTCCGGCAGGATCGGCCTGCGCGCCAGGCTCAACACGCAGGCGGAGACCAGGACCCTGGGGCAGGGCGAGGTGCGCCGGGTGGTCGCGGGCATCGCCAAGGTGACGCTGGCGGTCGAGGCGATCACCGCCGCCGTGCTGACCGTCCGTTTCGTCACCGGGTACGGCGAGCCGCCGGGCCGCGCCCTGTACCAGGGGGTCTTCCACGCGGTCTCCTCGTTCACCAACGCCGGGTTCACCCTGTGGCCGGACGGTGTGATGCGCTTCGTCCGGGATCCGTGGATCTGCCTGCCGCTCGCGCTCTCCGTGGTCGCGGGCGGGCTCGGCTTCCCGGTCTACGCCGCGCTCCGCAGGAACTGGCGCCGCCCGCGTCGCTGGTCGCTGCACACCAAGATCACCGTCGGGATGACCGCGATCCTGCTCTTCGGCGGGGCGGCCGCCGTCACCGCCATCGAATGGGGCAACCCCGCGACCCTGGGCGGGCTGCCCCCCGGGCCGCGGATGCTGGCCGGTTTCTTCTACAGCGCCATGACCCGCAGCGGCGGCATGAACTCGGTCGACGTCTCCCAGATGCACGAGACCACCTGGCTGGTCAGCGACGTGCTGATGTTCATCGGCGCGGGCAGCGCGGGCACCGGCGGCGGCATCAAGGTGACGACGTTCGCGCTGCTCGGCTACGTCATCCTGGCCGAGCTGCGGGGCGAGCCCGACGTCACCACGGGCCGCCGCCGCCTCCCGGAGCAGCTCCAGCGGCAGGCACTGACCATAGCCCTGCTCAGCGTGGGCACGGTCGCCCTCGGTACGTTCGTCCTGATGACGCTGACCCCGTTCAAACTCGACCGGGTGCTGTTCGAGGTGCTCTCGGCGTTCGGCACGGTCGGCCTGTCGACGGGAATCACCGGCGATCTCGGCGTCTCCGGGCATCTGGTGCTGACGATCCTGATGTTCGTCGGCAGGCTGGGCCCGGTGACCCTCGGCGCCGCGCTCGCGTTGCACGTCCAAACCCGCAGGTTCCGCTACCCGGAGGAAGGTCCCCTCGTTGGTTGACAAGAAGAGCCGCGGCGACGCCGTCGTGGTGATCGGCCTGGGCCGGTTCGGCCGCGCGCTGGCGCTGGAGCTGGTGGAGCGCGACATCGAGGTGCTCGGGCTGGACAACGACCCCAAGAACGTGCAGCAGCTCTCCGGGCAGCTCACCCACGTGGTCTGCGCCGACTCGACCGACCCGGACGCGCTGGCCCAGCTCGGTGTCGCCGACTTCGGCAGGGCCGTGGTCGGCATCGGCGGCGACATCGAGGCGAGCATCCTGACCACCTCGATCCTGGCCGACTTCGGCGTGCCCGACATCTGGGCCAAGTCGATCAGCCGTCAGCACAGCCGGATCCTGGAGCGGGTCGGCGCGCACCACGTGGTGCAGCCCGAGCACGACATGGGAGAACGGGTCGCGCACCTGGTGACGGGACGGATGCTCGACTACGTCGAGATCGACGAGGACTACGCCCTGGTCAAGACCAAGGCGCCCGGGTGGGCGGCGGGCAGGACGCTGGGCGAGCTCGCCATCCGCAAGAAGTACGGCGTGACCGTGGTCGGGATCAAGAAACCCGGCGGCGGGTTCACCTACGCCACCTCGGACACGGTCATCGAGGAGGGCGCCGTCCTGCTCGTCGCGGGTGAGACCGGCAAGGCCGAGCGCTTCGCCGAGGAGACCTGACGGCCGCGCCGGAGGCGGCCCCTCCCGGCGGACGCCCGCCGAGGGGCCCCGCCGGCGCACGGACGCGCCGGCCGGTCCGGCCGGGTCAGCCCCTCTCCTGCGCCTCGCCCCGCTCGTGGATGAGCGCGGCGAGCTCGCCGACCTGGCGGACGGTCCGGTCCTTCTCGGAGCCCTGCAGCCCCATGGCCCCGATCGTGACGCCGTCGGCGAAGTCGATCTTCGCCCAGGGCTCGCTCTCGGTCAGCGTCACCCCGAGCACCTCGGGCCACTCGTAGCGGTGCACCCGCAGCGGGTTGACCACGGTGATCCCCCGCTCGTCCGCCTCGACCCGGCAGCGCCCCAGCAGGTGCAGCACTCCGGCGATCAGGCAGCCGAGCACGACCATCCCGATCTTGTCGGGCAGGGTGAACGGCGGGGGCAGCAGGATCGCCAGCACCACCGCCCCCACGACCAACAGCCCGGCGAAGCCGTACGCCACGATCCGCCCCTTCCGCGGCCGCCACACGACGGGCAGTGGAGGCGGAGAGACGTTCTCGGGGCTCACTTGGAGATCACAATCCTTCGGGAAAACCACCGGTCACAGCAATTGTGACCCGACGCGACGCGGAACGAAACCTACCGCACCCCGTGCCCGCCCTCCCCCGCGCACCGGCCGGGGCCTCGTCGTACTCTCCGAACCCCCGTCGGGCTCCCCGCCCTCCTCCGCGCACCGGCCGGGGAGTCCCCGGCCGGGGGCCGGTGTCGTGACCGCCCCCCTCACCGGGTTCGTGACCGTTCCGGCGCCGGCACGGCGAGGGCGAAGCGGAGCGGAGCGGCGCCGGTGGGCGGCGCGCGGCCCGGGGGTCAGACGCGGCCCCCGCGCAGATCCCTCAGCAGCAGCGCGGTCTCCAGGGCGGCGACCGTCGCCTCGTAGCCCTTGTCCTCGTGGCTGCCGGGCAGCCCGGAGCGGTCGAGGGCCTGGTCGAGGGAGTCGCACGTCAGCACCCCGTTGCCCACCGGTGTCTCCTCGTCGAGCGAGATGCGGGTGAGTCCCGAGGTCACCGAGTCGCAGACGTAGTCGAAGTGCGCGGTCTCGCCGCGGATCACGGCCCCCAGGGCGACGACGGCGTCGCACCGCCGGGCCAGGGCCTGGACCACGACCGGGATCTCCAGGGATCCGGCCACGCGGACCACGGTGACGGCGGCCCCGCAGTCCTGGCCGGCCTGGACCGCCCTCGTCACGAGCTGATCGGTGATCTTCTCGTGCCAGCGGGCGGCCACGACGCCGACGGTCAGGCCCCTCGCCTCGACGGTCGCCGCCTGCGGTCGTCCGGTCCCGCTCATGCGCTCTCCTCGTGGATGTCGTGGCCCAGGCGGTCGCGCTTGGCCGTCAGGTACTTCTCGTTGTAGGGGTTCATCGCCGCCGGCATCGGCTCGCGGCCGAGCACCTTGACACCGTAGCCGTCCATGCCCCGCATCTTGGCCGGGTTGTTGGTCAGCAGCCGGACCGACTTCACGCCCAGGTCGGCGAGGATCTGGCCGGCGTTGGAGAACTCCCTGGCGTCGACCGGCAGCCCGAGCTCCAGGTTGGCGTCCACGGTGTCGCTGCCGTTGTCCTGCAGGCCGTACGCCCGGAGCTTGGCCAGCAGCCCGATGCCGCGTCCCTCGTGCCCGCGCAGGTAGACCACCACGCCGCGCCCCTCGGCCGCGATCTCCGACATCGCGCGGTCGAGCTGCACCCCGCAGTCGCATCTCAGGGATCCCAGCACGTCGCCGGTCAGGCATTCGGAGTGCGCCCGGACCAGGACGTTCTCCCCGTCCTCCAGATCGCCGTAGACCAGGGCGAGGTGCTCGCCGCCGTCCAGGGCGCTGGCGTAGCCGTAGGCGCGCCACATGCCGTACCTGTTGGGCAGGCGCGTCTGCGCGACCCGGGTCACCATCCGCTCGGTGCGCCTGCGGAACTCCACCAGCTGCTCGATCGAGACCAGCGCCAGGTCGTGCTCGTCGCAGAACTCGCGCAGCTCCGGCAGCCGCTTCATGGTCCCGTCGTCGTTGACGACCTCGGCGAGCGCGCCGGCGGGGCGCAGCCCGGCGAGCCTGGCCAGGTCGACGGCCGCCTCGGTGTGGCCGCGCCGGACCAGCACGCCGCCCTCGCGGTAGCGGAGCGGGAAGACGTGGCCCGGCCGTACCAGCTCGAAGGGCTCGGTCGCCGAGTCGCACAGGGTGCGGATGGTCTTGGCCCGGTCGGCGGCCGAGATGCCGGTGGTCACCTCGTCGCGGGCGTCCACGCTGATCGTGTAGGCGGTGCGGAGACGTTCCTTGTTGTCGTGCACCATCAGCGGCAGGCCGAGCCGGTCGAGGTCCTCGCCGGGCATCGACACGCAGATCACCCCGCTGGTGTGCCGGATGGTGAAGGCCAGCAGCTGCGGCGTCGCCTTGGCGGCGGCGAAGATGATGTCGCCCTCGTTCTCGCGGTTCTCGTCGTCCACGACCACGACGGGCCTGCCCTCACGGATGTCGGCGATCGCCCGTTCGATCGGGTCCAGCGTGGTCACACAGCCTCCTTGGGGACGAGCACGGTCCTGGACCGGTACTCCTTGAGCCAGTTGAAGAATCCGATCAGGACGAGGACGAAGAAGACCCCGTACACGGTCCCCGAGACGACGAGCCCCGAGCTGAAGGCGAGCGGCACGCCGACCAGGTCGACGGCCACCCAGATGATCCAGAAGTCGACGAGCGCCCGGCCCTGCGCCCAGGTGGCGACCGCGCTGCCGACGAAGATGTAGGCGTCCGCCGCGACCAGGAGGTAGCCCTGGGGCGGCGGGACGAACGCGCCCCAGGAGAGCCGGGTGACGTAGAACAGCACGCCGATCACGACGGTGCCCGCCGCCATGGCCAAGGCCATGACGAGCCGTTCGTTCCCGGTCGCCGGGCGTACGGCCAGCACCCCGCCGTCCCGGGTGCCGCGCGTCCAGCGCCACCAGCCGTAGACGGCCAGCACCCCGAACAGGGCCTGCTTGAGCGCGTTGCCGGTGAGGTGCGCGCCCAGGGAGGTGACGAACAGCAGCGTCGCGGCGGTGAGCTGCACCGGCCAGGTCCAGATCGACTTGCGGATCGCGAACAGCACGGTGGCCAGCGCGGCCAGGTTGCCCACCAGGTCGGTCCACAGGACCTTGACCCCGAGAAGCTGGAATCCCTCCTGGACCCAGTTCACCGCCCGCCTCCGGGTGCGTAGGCGCCGACGAGCTTCTCCACGTGCTTGGCGATCACGTCGACCTCGAGGTTCACCGGATCGCCCGGCTGCTTGGCGCCGAGGGTGGTCAGCCGCAGGGTGGTGGGGATCAGGCTGACGGAGAAGCCCTCGTCGTCCACGCCGACCACGGTCAGGCTGATGCCGTCGACGGCGATCGAGCCCTTCTCGACCACGTAGCGGTTCAGCTCGGCCGGGAGCGAGATCCGCACGACCTCCCAGTGCTCGCCGGGCTCCCGCGACAGCAGGACTCCGGTGCCGTCGACGTGGCCCTGCACGATGTGGCCGCCGAGGCGCTGGTCGGCACGGACCGCGCGTTCCAGGTTGACCGGGGAGCCGGGGCGCAACGCCCCCAGGCAGCTGCGGTCCAGGGTCTCCTTCATCACGTCCGCGGTGAACACCCCCGCGCCGACCTCGACCACGGTCAGGCAGACGCCGTTGACGGCGATGGAGTCGCCGTGCCCGGCGTCACCGGTGACGGTCTCGCCGCGGATCGACATCCGGGCCGCGTCCCGCAGCGGCTCGATCGCGACGATCTCGCCCAGTTCCTCAACGATTCCGGTGAACATTCACAGCTCCTTCGCGGGGTGTGCCGGCCGGGCGGTCACGACGCGGGGCAGGGCCGGCGGGGGTGACATCCTCGAACTCCAGGCGGTGGGTTCCGGCGACCGGCCGGGATCCCAGTGATCACCGGGGATCCCCGGCATCGCGGGGATCACGGGGATCACTGGGATCACTGGGATCACGGCCGCGCCGGGCGGTGGGAAGAGCGGAGCGGCCGGAAGGGGGCCGGAAGGGGGCACGGCGTGGCCGTACGCGGTGGAGGGGCGAAGGTTCGGGACGCCGTGGCCGTAGGCGGCGGGAAGGCCGGATCCGGTGCGGACCCGGCCCGCCGGAACACGAAGGGCGGGATCGAAACGACCGCGACCATGCGCGGGGGGATCGATCGTCTGACGCGTGCGCGCCCGATCGGTCATCCGGGGTCTCCTCCTCGCCGACGGCTGTCTGCCACGGCGGCCCCGGGGGGATAACAGGTGTGTACACCCGATCGGCGGAGGGTGTCGTTGGACACTCTCCGCCCGCGCGCTTCCTCCCATCCGGACTTTAACCGTCGGTCCTGGAGTTTCACCAGGTCAACCAGTCGATGGCTTCGACCGGGTCGCGGACTGTAACCGCCGGTTCGGACTTTCACCGACCCCGGAGCACGCTGCTCTCCATATCAGTGTGCCACGTCCGGCAAATGGGACGAGACATCCCTCCACTGAGTGGAACGAGCAAACGCTTGGTCAGGTCACGCGGCGCGACCGGCCGCGGCCCGTCGCGCCCTGCGGGCGTCGGGGCCGTACCTGACCGGGGCGGGGACCAGAGTGATCCCGGTCTGCAGGGTCCTCAGCGCGGCGGTCGCCCACAGGTCGCCGACCGGGGTGCCGGGCAGCCCGTACAGCCTGCGCGCCCAGCGCGGGAGGGTGGCCATGGCCAGCACGGTGATCATGGGCAGGACCGGCCTGAGCGGAAGCAGGTAGGCCGGCAGCGGCGTGCCGAGCGACTGGCGGAGCGGGTGGGACGCCTCGGGGACGTAGTAGAGGCCGGGGCGGCGGGCCTGGATGTAGTCGCGCATCTCGGCGACGGAGCCCGGCACGTCGTCCGCGCGCAGGCCGACGACCTCGGCCGCCCGCCGCCACTCGGCCACGAACCGGTCGGCCTCCTCCTCGCTCAGGCGCACCCCGGCCCGGCGGGCGACCGACAGGTAGGAGTCGACCTCTGCGACGTGGACCCAGCGCAGCGCGTCGGGGTCGTCGAGACGGTAACGCTCCCCCGTGTCGGGGTCGAAGGCGGTGAGCCGCGCGTGGATCCCCCTGACCCGGGCCCCGGCCTCGGCGACCTCGGCGCTCGTGCCGTAGGTGCGCACGCGGACGAACTCGGTGGTACGAAGGAAACGCGACCAGGCCTCGGCCTGGTCCACGAGGGCCGAGTTCTGGGCGACGCCCCGCATCGCCCGGGGATGGAGCCCCTGCATCAGCAGCGCCCGGAAACCGCCGACCAGCAGGATCGGCTCCCCCATCACCCGCCACGTCACCGAGCCGGGCCCGAACAGCCCGTGATCCATGTGACACCTCCCCCGTAAGGGGGTAATTACCCCACCCGCGCGGGCCCACACGTATCACAGGCGGCGCGACAGGTGACAGGACGGCCGGACAGACCGTCATGGTCATGTCATAGCTATGTCACAAATCCGTGAATATCAGACGGTGGGGAATCTCATTCTTTCATCCCACCCCCCACCTGGGTCAATGGAATTGCAGCTACAACCTGATCTATATTGCACAACAAAAAAACAAGTAACAGCCAGGCCATTGATTTAGCCCTGACTGTTTTGCGATGGTTCCCCCAGATCCCGCTCAGTCATGCTCGTTGGGGGCTCCCGCACGATGACCATCCCTGCACCAGCCGCGACCACCGCCGATGAGGCGCCCGTGGTGAAGGCACCGGAAACGGTGGGCCGCTCACCAGGGCAGTTGATGTGGCTGCGCTTCCGCCGCGACCGGACCGGTGTCGCCTCCGCGCTGGTAGTGATCTTCTTCATCCTGGTCGCGATACTCGCGCCAGTGATCTCCTGGGTGTACGGAAAAGACCCCTACACCCTGTACGGCCAGGACACCCAGGGCCTGCTCAACGACTTCGGCTACCCGATCCAGCCCAACGGCGGCATGAGCTCGCAGTTCTGGTTCGGCATCGAGCCCGGCCTGGGCCGTGACGTGTTCACGCAACTCGTCTACGGAATCCGGACCTCCCTGCTGATCGCCCTCGTCTCGACCATCCTCACCACGCTGATCGGCATCGTGGTGGGCATCGTGGCCGGATACGCGGGCGGCAAGACGGACTACGTCATCGGCCGGGTGATCGACACGGTCCTGTCGTTCCCGTCGGTGCTGTTCATCATCGCGTTCATGCCCGTCGTGGAGAACCTCCTTGTCCGGTCCAACGAGGAGACACCGGTCTGGCTGCGCGCCGTGACGCTCATGATCGTGCTGACGCTGTTCGGCTGGGCCGGGCTGGCCCGCCTGCTGCGCGGCCAGGTCCTCACGCTCCGCGAACGCGAGTTCGTCGAGGCGGCCCGGGTCACCGGCGCCTCCCCGGCGCGGATCGTGTTCAAGGAACTGCTGCCCAACCTGTGGACGCCGATCCTGATCCAGTCGACACTCCTGCTGCCCGCCCTGGTGACCTCCGAGGCCGCCCTGTCCTACCTGGGCGTCGGAATGATCGAGCCGATCCCCGACTGGGGCCGCATGTTCCTGCGCGGCACCCAGGTCTACCAGAACGACATCACCTACCTGATCTTCCCCGGCGTCGCCCTCGTGGTCTTCGTGATCGCCTTCAACCTGCTCGGGGACTCCATCCGCGACGCCTTCGACCCCAAGCTCAAGCGCTAGATCCCCATGCTCAAGCGCTGGACCAGATAGGAGAAAGATGACAGTCCGAAAGCGGTCAGCAGTGGCCGTCCTGGCCATCGGCGTGCTGGCAGTCACCAGTGCCTGCGCCGAGGGCAACCAGGGTGCGCCCGCCACCTCCGGCAACGGCGCGAGCGGTTCGGCGGCGGCCCCGGTCGTCGAGCCCTACAAGCCGGCCACCATCACCGTCGGCACCGCCGAGGACGCCAAGGGTCCCGCGATCCCGCCGGAGGGCGTCGTCAAGGGCGGCACCGTCACGATGATCGACCGTGACGACTTCTCCCACCTCGACCCGGCCCAGATCTACGTCAACACCGAGGCGAACTTCGGCCGGCTCATCTCCCGCACCCTGACCGGCTACAAGCGGGTCGCCAAGGGCGAGTTCAAGCTGGTCGGCGACCTGGCCACCGACACGGGCACCCCCTCCGACGGCGGCAAGACCTGGAAGTTCACGCTGAAGGACGGCGTGAAGTGGGAGGACGGCACGCCGATCACCTCCGCGGACGTCAAGTGGAGCATGGAGCGGACCTTCGCTCCGTTCATCACCCAGGGCCCCACCTACATCCAGCAGTGGCTGACCGAGGTCGACCACAAGAAGGCCTACCAGGGCCCCTACGACGGCAAGGAACTCGACGCGATCGAGACGCCGGACGACAAGACGATCATCTACAAGTTCAAGTCGCCGCACGCCGACGCGAGCTACGCCTTCGCCATGGGCGGCTACGCGATCGTGCCGAAGGCGAAGGACACCAAGGAGCAGTACGACAAGACTCCTGTCTCCAGCGGCCCGTACATCATCAAGTCGCACGTGGTCGACAAGAGCATGGACCTGGAGCGCAACCCCAACTGGGACCCGGCGACCGACCCGATCCGCGGCGCCTACCCCGACAAGTGGCACCTGGAGTTCGGCTTCGAGGCCCTGCAGGTGACCGACCGCCTCATGGCGGACTCTGGCGCCGACCAGACCGCGTTCACCTTCTACGCCTCGGCCCCGCCCGAGCGTCTGCAGCAGGTGCTGAGCGACCCCAACCTGGCCTCGCGCCGGATGAACAGCCCCTCGCCGTACGGCAACTACTACTACTTCAACCTTGACCGGTTGAAGGACATCAAGGTCCGCCAGGCCATCAACTACGCCTGGCCGTCCAAGCAGATCCAGCAGGTCCTGGGCGGCCCCGCCGCCGCGGCGCTGCCGACCACGATCCTCAACGAGAACACCACGGTCGGCTACGAGGCCTACGACCTGTTCAACAAGAAGGCCAAGCCCGACGGCGACGTCGAGAAGGCCAAGGAGCTGCTGGCCCAGTCGAGCACCCCCACTCCGACCATCGTCTACGCCTACAACCAGACGCCGGTCCAGGAGCAGGTCACCGTCGCGATCAAGAGCGCCCTGGCCAAGGCCGGCATCAACGTCGTGGCCAAGCCGCTCGACCGCAAGACCTACTACGACTCGATCGGCAAGGTGAAGAACGAGTTCGACATGTACTGGGGTGGCTGGGGCGCCGACTGGCCGTCCGGCTCCACGGTGCTGCCGGTCATCTTCGGTCCCATCGCCGACGGCGCGCCGAACTACTCGCACCTGAAGGACCCGGCGCTCACCGAGGAAATGGACAAGATCACCGCCACGACGGACATCAACGCGGCCAACACCGCGTGGATGGCGCTGGACAAGAAGATCCAGGAGACGATCACCCCGCTGGTCGTCGCGGAGAACCGGATCGCCACCACGCTCCACGGTTCCAAGGTGGGCGGCGCCGAGATCGACCCGCAGCAGTGGATCGTCCAGCCGGACACCATCTTCGTGAAGCCGTAGAGACAGCGACGGCCGTGGCCCCCGCGACGCGCGGGGCCACGGCCCGGGGGGGGGGCGGGGCGCCCCCCCCCGGTTGCCCACAAAACACGGGTACAAGGCGAAATGTAGT
>NZ_JBFBCF010000006.1:352975-383996 GCF_040683035.1 Streptosporangium sp. NPDC051022
GTTTAGTTCGTGGTGTACTTTTTTTTCTTGGTGCTGTTGTTCCCGGCCCGGCGGGGGCCGGTGGGCGGGGGGGGCCCACGGCCCGCGGGGGCCTCAGGGCCCCCGCAGCGGTCTCCCAGCAACCGTCGGGAAACAGGCAATGCTTCGATTCATCACTCGCCGCACCTTGGGCGCGGCGGTCACCCTTCTGATCATCGCCGCGTGCACGTTCTTCCTCTTCTTCGCGGTGCCGGCCGACCCGGCCAGGCTCGCCTGCGGCAAGGTCTGCCCGCCCGATCTGCTGGAGCAGGCGCGGCACAACCTGGGGCTGGACCAGCCGCTGTTCCTGCAGTTCCTGACCTGGGTGGCGGGCATCTTCGTCGGCCGCGACTACGAGGGCCTGGGCCGCTGCCCCGCTCCCTGCCTGGGCTTCTCCTTCGTCAACCGGGCCCCGGTACTGGACACGATCCTCGACCGCATGCCGCTCACCGTGTCGCTCACGATCGGCGCGGCGGCCATCTTCCTGGTGTTCGGCGTGGCGACGGGCATCGTCGCGGCGCTGAAGCAGGGCAAGGCACTGGACAAGATCGCCAGTACGTCCTCACTGATCGGCGCCTCGCTGCAGATCTACTTCGTCGGGACGCTGGCGCTGTACTTCCTGGTCTACCAGAACCACATCCTGAAGCAGCCCGGATACGTGCCGTTCACCGAGGATCCGCTGGGCTGGGCCACCGGGCTGGCGTTGCCCTGGGTGGTGCTGGCGATCATCTTCACCGCCAACTACACCCGGATGACCCGCTCGACGATGGTCGAGCAGCTCACCGAGGACTACGTCCGCACCGCGCGGGCCAAGGGCATGCCGGGCCGCTCGGTCGTGATGAGGTTCGCCCTGCGCGGCACCCTGATCCCCATCGTCACCATCTTCGGCGTCGACCTGGGCACCCTGATCGGCGGCGCGATCATCACCGAGACCACCTTCGGCCTGCAGGGGATCGGGCAGCTGTCGGTCAGGGCCGTCTGGAATTCCGACCTGCCCATGCTGATGGCGACGGTGCTGGTGGCCGCCGGGGCGATCGTCGTGTTCAACATCATCGTGGACATCATGTACGCCGTCATCGACCCCCGTGTGCGGCTGAGCTAGGAGTCTGGAAGAAGTGTCGAACCCGTTCCTGTCGGTCCGTGACCTGACCGTCGACTTCCACACCGAGGACGGCGTCGTCCACGCGGTGGACGGGCTCTCCTTCGACGTGGAGAAGGGCACCACCCTGGGGATCGTGGGCGAGTCGGGATCCGGCAAGTCGGTGACCAACCTGACCGTGCTCGGCCTGCACAACCCGGAGACCACCAAGATCAGCGGAGAGATCCGCCTGGACGGCGAGGAGCTGATCGGCGCCTCCCGCTCCACCATGGAGAAGCTGCGCGGCAACAAGGTCGCGATGATCTTCCAGGACCCGCTCACCGCGCTCTCGCCGTACCACACCATCGGCAGGCAGATCAGCGAGGTCTACCGCAAGCACACGGGCGCGAGCCGGGCCGAGTCCAGGGCCCGCGCGATCGAGATGCTGACGCGGGTCGGCATCCCGCAGCCGAAGACCCGGGTGGACGACTACCCCCACCAGTTCTCCGGCGGCATGCGGCAGCGAGCGATGATCGCGATGGCCCTGGTGTGCGACCCGGACCTGCTGATCGCCGACGAGCCGACCACGGCGCTGGACGTGACCGTGCAGGCCCAGATCCTGGACCTGCTCAAGGAGCTCCAGGACCAGACGGGCGCCTCCATCATCATGATCACACACGACCTGGGCGTGGTGGCGAGCACCGCGCACAACGTGCTGGTGATGTACGCGGGACGGGCCGTCGAGCGCGGCACCGTCCAGGAGGTTCTCGGCGAGCCCCGTCATCCCTACACCTGGGGCCTGCTGGCCTCGATGCCCCGGCTGACCTCCTCGGTCGACGTACCGCTCAAGCCGGTCCGCGGCACCCCGCCCAGCCTGATCAACGTCCCGCCCGGCTGCCCGTTCCACCCCCGGTGCGACTATGTCGACCTGGCCGGACCCGAGCTGTGCAAGGGCGAGCGGCCCGAACTGTCCCCGCACCGCGGCCACGGCGACGCGTGCTACCTGACCCTCGCCCAGAAGCGGGAGATCCACAAGTGAACCAGCGAGTACGGCGGCGCACCGCCCGCGTCGCCGGCGAAGAACAGCCTGTGAGCAAGCTGCCCGGCAGGGCGTTCTCCCCGCGTGGCCGCTCATGAGCGCCGTCGAGAAGGAAGGACGCGTGGGCGAGCCACTGCTGGAGCTGTCCGGGCTGGAGAAGCACTTCCCGGTGACGGGCGGCCTGATCTTCAAGCGCCAGGTCGGCAAGGTCCACGCGGTGGACGGCATCGACCTGGTCGTGCACGCCGGTGAGTCCCTGGGCCTGGTCGGCGAGTCGGGCTGCGGCAAGTCGACCACCGGGCGGCTGGCCGCCCGTCTGCTGGAGCCGACCGGGGGCAGCATCCGCTACGCCGGACGCGACATCGCCCACGCGAGCCGCAGGGAGCTGAAGCCGATCAGGTCCGAGATCCAGATGATCTTCCAGGACCCGTACTCGTCGCTCAACCCCCGCCACACCGTGGGCACCATCATCGGCGGCCCGATGGAGATCAACGGCATCAACCCGCCCGGGGGCGTGGAGAAGCGGGTCAAGGAGCTGCTGGAGATCGTCGGGCTCAACCCCGAGCACTACAACCGCTTCCCGCACGAGTTCTCCGGCGGCCAGCGCCAGCGCATCGGGGTGGCTCGCGCGCTGTCTCTCAACCCCAAGCTGATCATCGCCGACGAGCCGGTCTCCGCGCTGGACGTGTCGATCCAGGCGCAGGTCGTCAACCTGCTCCAGCAGCTCCAGCGCGACCTGGGCATCGCGTTCCTGTTCATCGCGCACGACCTGGCCATCGTCAGGCACTTCTCGCAGCGGGTCGCGGTCATGTATCTCGGCAAGATCGTCGAGATCGCGGACCGGTCCTCCCTCTACGAGCGCCCCCGCCACCCCTACACCCACGCGCTGCTGTCGGCGGTCCCCGAGGCCGAGGTGGGCACCGAGTCCCGCGAGCGCATCCGCCTGGCCGGAGACGTGCCCTCCCCCATCGACCCGCCGTCCGGCTGCCGTTTCCGCACCCGCTGCTGGAAGGCCCAGGAAAAGTGCTCGGCCGAGGAGCCGCCGCTGCTCAGGCTGGAGGGGAACAGGGAGGGGCACCTGACCGCCTGCCACTTCCCCGAGGAGCCGACGATCCACGGCGACGACGTGGTGCTGGACCCGGCCCTTCTCGGCTGATCGCCGGCGGTCTCGGCGGCCGTCCGCCGCCGAGACCGCCGGGTTCAGCCCTTCTCCGCCAGGGCCCGCAGCTCGTCCACCGCGCGGGCCGGGTCCTCGGCGCCGAAGACCGCGCTGCCCGCCACGAACACGTCGGCCCCCGCCTCCGCGCAGCGCTCGATCGTCTCGGCGGAGACCCCGCCGTCCACCTGCAGCCAGATCTGGCCTCCGCGCCTGCCGACGAGCTCACCCGCCCTGCGGAGCTTGGGCAGCACCACGTCGAGGAACCGCTGACCGCCGAAACCGGGCTCGACGGTCATCAGCAGGAGCATGTCGATCTCACCGAGCAGGTCCTCGTACGGCTCGACCGGCGTCGCGGGGTTCAGCGCGAACCCGGCGCGGGCCCCCGCGGCGCGGATCTGCCGCAGCGTGCGGACCGGCGCCTTGGCCGCCTCGGCGTGGATGGTCACGCTGCCCGCGCCCGCCTCGGCGTAGGCGGGGGCCCAGCGGTCCGGGTCCTCGATCATGAGGTGGCAGTCGATCGGTGTCGAGGTCGCCTTGAGCAGCGACTCCACGACCGGAAGACCGAGTGTCAGGTTGGGCACGAAGTGGTTGTCCATGACGTCCACGTGCAGCCAGTCGGCGTTGGGGACCGACGCGGCCGCCTCCGCGAGGCGGGCGAAGTCGGCGGACAGGATGCTGGGCGAGATCTGTACGGCCATAGTGCGGCCGAGTCTATTGCGCGGTTCCGTCCTGCGGCGCGCGGGGCGGCGCGCACCGGATGACGCCGCCCCGCGGCCCGCAGGACACGCTCTCGGGGCTCAGAGCTTGAGCTGCACGCCGTACTCCTCCATCCAGGCGTTGAGCCCCAGGAAGCCGTCCAGCCCCGCCCGGATCCCGGGGGCCCCGGCCGTGTCGGGCCGGTCGAGGATGGAGCGCACCTTGTCGAGGTCGGCCAGCGGCGCGGCGGCGACGGTCCCGCGGTCGAGCACCCCGGCCGCCTCGACGCGCAGGGCCTGCTCGTAGGCGGGGTCCTGGGTCGAGGGGTAGGGGCTCTTGCGGCGCTCGACCACCGAGCGGGGCAGGACGTCCGCGGTGGCGGCGCGCAGCACGCTCTTCTCGCGGCCGTCGAAGGCCTTGATCGCCCAGGGGATGTTGAAGACGTACTCGACCAGCCGATGGTCGCAGAACGGCACCCGGACCTCCAGGCCGACGGCCATGCTCATACGGTCCTTGCGGTCGAGGAGGTTCTGCACGAAGCGGGTGAGGTTCAGATAGCTGATCTCCCTCATCCGCTTCTCCAGGCCGCTCTCCCCCGGCAGCCGGGGCACCTCGTCGAGTGCCTCCCGGTAGCGCTCCTTGCGGTACCTCTGCAGGTCGAGTTCCCGCAGCAGGTCGGGGTCGAGGATCACGGTGGGACCGCTGAACTCCTCGATCCCCGGCAGGGCCAGCCAGGGGAAGGTGTCGCCGTTGATCGCGACGGGGTCGTGGAACCAGCGGTAGCCGCCGAAGACCTCGTCGGCGGACTCGCCGGACAGCGCCACGGTCGAGTGCTCCCGGATCGCCTTGAACAGCAGGTAGAGCGAGGTGTCCATGTCGCCGTAGCCGATCGGCACGTCACGCGCCCGCAGGACCGCGGCACGCGCCGTGGAATCGATGAGGTCGGCCGAGTCCAGGACGATGTCGGTGTGGTCGGCGCCGATGTGCCGCACGACGTCGCGGACGTACGGCGTGTCGGGGGTGTCGCGCATCGGGTCCGGCGTGAAGTTCTCGCTGTAGCCCACGAAGTCGACGGAGAAGGAGCGGATGCCGTCCTTGCCCTGCTCGCGCAGCTTCCCCATGGCGAGCGCGGTGACGGCGCTGGAGTCGAGACCGCCCGACAGCAGGCTGCACAGCGGGACGTCGGAGATGAGCTGGCGGTCGACGATGTCGTCCAGCAGCTCGCGCACGGTCCGCACGGTGGTGTCGACGTCGTCGGTGTGCTCGCGGGCCTCCAGCTTCCAGTAGATGCGGCGGCTCAGGCCCGCGCGGCTCACCCGGACGATCTGGCCGGGACGCACCTCGTACATCCCCCGGTAGATCCCGTGCTCGGGCGTCTTGCTGAGCGCGAAGATCTCGCGCAGCCCGTCGAGATCGATCACGGCGGGCTGCGCGAGCGGGTTGGCGAGGATCGCCTTGGGCTCGGACCCGAACAGCACCCCCGACGGGGTCGGGTGGTAGTACAGCGGCTTGACGCCCATCCGGTCGCGCGCGAGCAGCAGTTCCTCGCGGCGGACGTCCCAGATCGCGAAGGCGAACATGCCGTTCAGCCGGGTGACGAGGTCGTCTCCCCATTCCAGGTAGGCGCGCAGCAGGACCTCGGTGTCGCTCCGGGTGCGGAACCGGTGGCCACGCGTGGTCAGCTCGGCGCGCAGTTCGCGGAAGTTGTAGAGCTCGCCGCTGTAGACGAGCACGGCGAGCGGCCTGCCGTCCTCGTCGGCGACCATCGGCTGCCGGCCGCCCTCGATGTCGATGACGGCGAGCCGGCGGTGACCGAGTGCGGCGTGCGGGGCGATCCAGAGGCCTTCGTCGTCCGGTCCTCGGCAGGCCATCGTGTCGGTCATGGCCTGCGAGGTGTCCTGTAACCGCTCCAGATCACGTTCGTAGTCCACCCAGCCGGAGATTCCGCACATATCGACAACCTTCACGTCTGATCGGTATTTGCCACACATTGTCAGCAGACCAGTCTCGCAACTCAACGTGATGCCGATATCCGGCTTTCCGTAATGGATTTACGGACATTATTAAAATCAGCCTCAACTGTCCCTTAAGACATCCTGAACTTCCCCCGTACGGCGGCGGCGGCCGTACGGGGGGAAGGCGACATCATGGGCAGACCAGCGAAAAGGCAGAGAAAAGCGGGCCGGGCGCCCCGGCTCAGCGGCGGCGCAGCAGGGCCAGGAACATCGCGTCCGTGCCGTGGCGATGTGGCCAGAACTGGACATGTGGTCCGTCCCCCAGGCCCTCGACCTCGGGGAGGTAGGCGCGGGCGTCGAGAGCCTCGACGTCGTCACGGCGGCGCAGCGCGTCGTCGACGACCGCCACGGTCTCGGCCAGGTGGGGCGAGCAGGTCACATAGGCGACGACTCCCCCGGGGCGGACGGCCTCCAGGGCCGAGGACAGCAGCTCGCGCTGGAGCCTGCCCAGGTCGGGAAGACTCCGGGGGTCGCGGCGCCAGCGGGCCTCCGGTCGGCGGCGCAGCGCTCCCAGGCCGGTGCAGGGGGCGTCGAGCATGACCCGGTCGAAGACCCCCGGCCGCCACGCCGGAACCGTGCCGTCAGCGGTGATCACGGCGGCCTCGCGGGTCGTCTGCCGGACCAGCCGGGCACGGTGGTACTGGAGCTCGGCGGCCAGCAGGTGGGCCCCGCCGGGAAAGGCGACCGGCCCGGACGAGGCCGCCGGGGGCCGCCCGGCACGGTTCGCGGGCCCGGCGGAGGACTCCCGGGAGGGTCCGCCGGCACGCTCCGGGAACCCGGCCGGGTCGCCGTGGGCGGCGATCGCGTCGAGCAGGCCCGCCTTGCCCCCCGGCCCCGCGCACAGGTCCAGCCAGCGGGTGTCGCCGCCGCTCACCGGGACGCGGGTCAGGGCCAGGGCGACGAGCTGGCTGGCCTCGTCCTGCACGGCGGCGCGCGCCTCGGCGACCGCCAGGATGGAACCGGGATCGCCCTCCGGCAGGTAGGCCGCGTAGGGGGAGTGATCGGCCCGCCTGGCCCCCGAGGCGACGAGCTCCTCGACCGACGCGCGCCCCGGGCGGGCCACCAGGGTGACCCTGGGACGCTCGTTGTCGGCGGCCAGCAGGGCGGCGGTCTCGTCAAAACCGCCGCCGACGGCGTCGCGCAGCGCGGTGACGATCCAGCGGGGATGGCTGTGGGCCACCGCCAGATGACCGATCGGATCCTGCCCGGGGTCGGGGGCCACGATCGGGATCCACTGCTCCAGCGAGCGGCCCGCGACCTTGCGCAGCACCGCGTTGGCGTACTTCGACGCGCCGGTCCCCACCCGCAGCCGCGCCAGGTCGACGGTCGTGCCGACGGCCGCGTGCGGCGGGATCCGCGTCTTGAGCAGCTGGTGCACGCCGAGGCGGATGACGTCGAGCAGCGGCGGGTCCAGGTCCTCGGGGGCCCGGTCGCTGCAGGCCGCGATGACCTCGTCGTAGGTGCCCAGGCCGCGCAGGGTCCCGTAGGCCAGCTCGGTGGCCAGCGCCGCGTCCCGGCCGGACAGGCGCCGCTCGCGCAGCAGCGCGGGCATCAGCAGGTTGGCGTAGGCGTCGCGCTCGTCCACCGCGCGCAGCAGGTCGTAGGCGGCGTTCCTGGCCTCGTCGCGGACCGGCTTGGGCGGCCGGAGCCGCCTGCCGCCGCCGCGGCCTCCCCCGGAGGTCTTCCGGTCCCTGCCCCCGGACGCCCCCTGGCCGCCCCGCGCGTTGCCCGCCGAACCGCGGCCGCCGCCTCGCGGGGCGCTCGCGCCGTTCCCCCGTTCGTTCATGATCCTCAGCCCAGCCGATCCTCGTCGGTGGGCCGCACACCGCGGGCCCACTCCCCCGCGCCCATCAGACGCTTGCCCTGCGGCTGCACCTCGCCCAGCTCGACGGGGTGCGTGGCCGTGCCGACCAGGACGGAGGTCTTGGATGCCGCGATCCGCCCGGGGGCGAGAGCCGGGGCCTCGGGGACCGGCCGTACGGGGCCGAGCTTGATCCGCTGACCGCGGAACTCCGTCCACGCGCCGGGGGCGGGCGTGCACGCGCGGACCAGGCGGTCGACCCGCATGGCGGGCGCGGACCAGTCGACCCTGGCGTCGTCCACGGTGATCTTCGGGGCGAGGCTCACCCCCTCGGCGGGCTGGGGCACCGCCTCCAGCTTGCCGTCCTCGATCCCGTCGAGGGTCGCCGCCAGCAGGCCCGCCCCGGACTCGGCGAGCCTGGCCAGCAGTCCCCCGCTGGTGTCGGCCGCCCTGATCTCCTCGGTGACCACGCCGTAGACGGGGCCCGCGTCCAGCTCCCTGACGATCCGGAAGGTGGCCGCGCCGGTGATCTCGTCCCCGTGCAGCACGGCGTGCTGCACGGGGGCGGCGCCGCGCCAGGCGGGCAGCAGCGAGAAGTGAAGGTTGACCCAGCCGTGCCGCGGGATGTCCAGCGCGCTCTGGGGCAGCAGGGCGCCGTAGGCCACCACGGGGCAGCAGTCGGGGTCGATCAGCCGCAGCCGCTCCAGGAACTCGGGGTCTCCCGCCCGCTGCGGACGGAGGACCTCGATGCCCGCCTCCTCGGCCAGCTCGGCGACGGGGCTCGGGTGGACCTTACGGCCCCGGCCCGACTGGGCGTCGGGGCGGGTGACGACGGCGGCCACCTCGTGGCGCGGCGAGTCGAGCAGGGCCCTCAGCGAGGGCAGTGCGGTTTCCGGGGTTCCGGCGAAGACCAGGCGCAAGGTTCCTACAGAGCCTTCCCGTGGGTGGCGTGCGGGGAGAACTTGAACGGGGGCGCCGACAGGCCGCTCCACTCCGCCTCGCGGATCTCCTTCATGGCGAGCTTGCGCTGCCGGGGATCCATCCGGTCGATGAACAGCACCCCGTCGAGGTGGTCGGTCTCGTGCTGGAAGCAGCGGGCCATGAGGTCGGTGCCCTCAAGGGTGACGGGATCGCCGTGCATGTTGAAACCCGTCGCCACGGCCCGGATCGCCCGGGGGGTGGGGTACGACATGCCGGGGAAGGACAGGCAGCCCTCCTCCCCCTCCTCGTCCTTGTCGTCGGACAGGTCGAGGTCGGGGTTGATGAGGTGCCCGAGCTCGTTGTCGACGTAGTAGGTGAAGACCCGCAGCCCGACTCCGATCTGCGGCGCCGCGAGGCCCGCCCCGGGCGCGTCCATCATCGTGTCCGTGAGGTCCTTGACGAGCTTGCGCAGCTCCTTGTCGAAGTCCTTCACCGGCTCCGCCGGCGTGCGCAGCACCGGGTCGCCGAAAAGGCGGATCGGCTGAATGGCCAACAGGGATCTCCTCACGCTTTTCGGGGATCCCCCCAGTGTAAGGGCCCTGGTCGTGTCCCTCGGATCTTCCGCGCGGCCCGCCCGTATCGGCCGCGGACCGGCGCCGGTGAACGGCGTCAGGCCCGGTGAACGTCCCCGGTCACGGCACTAGCGGGAGCGGATCTTCATGGCGGCCTTGCGCGCGGCCTTGGCGACCGCGGCGTCGCCGTGGTGGGCGCCCAGGAGGTCGAGCACGGCGACGGTGTCCGGATGGTCGGCCAGGGCCATCTCCTCCACCACCCGGACCAGGTCCTCACCGGGCTCCAGCGCGTCGAACTCGCGCATCGCCTCGGCCGCCTTGCCCAGCTGGACCAGCGAGGCGAGCGTGTCGACCGCGATCCAGGTGCTGTCGGCGGGCGTGAGGGCGGGCGCGGGCAGGTCGCGGATGTTCAGCCAGGAGGCGGCGTAACGCCACATGGTCGGCTCGGCGAGCGCCTCCCTGAGGGGAGGCTCGGCCTCGGGGCCGAGTTCCTCCAGGATCGTGCCCACGGTGCCGCGCCGGGCGGCCGTACCCGATGCGGCGATCTTGACCAGCTCGCGGGCGGCGACCTCGGGGAGGCGGGACTCCAGCCAGACACTGACGGCGCTGGGCGCGGCCGAGCGCCCGATGATGGCGTCGACCAGCTCGGCGGCGCCCAGGTCGGCGAAGACGGCGACCTCGGCGCCCGTGGGCGCGTCGTGGCCCTCACGGATCAGGTCCTGGCGGACGGCCCACACGCCGAGCGGGGTCAGCCTGGGCCTGCCCGCCTCGGAGGTCTCGATGAGCCCGCAGTGGCCGAGCAGCGAGAGCGCGACCTCCAGCTCGCCGGGCAGGGCGGCGGCCAGCGCCCGCATCTCCGCCGGGCGGGCCTCGCAGGCCACCTCGTGCGACTGGAGGATGCCCTTGACCAGGGTCGCGACCGACAGGCCGTCGCTCACGGCGTACATCGTGGCGAGCATCTCGGCCAGGTGGTCGTCGATCACCGCGGAGCCGGTCAGGCCCTCGTCGGCGCGGTCCAGGACGTCCATGACCACGCCGTCCCAGAACTCCAGCACCGCCCGGTCCGGCAGCCCGGCGGACAGGTCCAGCGGGCCCGCCACCGCGACGCCCCGGGAGATGCGCAGCATGCCGGTGTTGACCGCGACGACCCACAGCAGGTGCAGCCGCGCCGGGCCGGGCAGCCCGAGCTCGGCGCAGGGCAGGAAGGGGTCGGGCAGCAGACCCTCGGGGGTCACCTGCCTGACACCGGTCCAGGCGGCCAGCCGCTGGGCGTCCAGCACCAGCGGGACCTTCAGGACGGCCGCGGCCAGCTCGTCGTCGGCGGCCAGCTCGACCGGGGGGAAGCTCAGCACCTCGGTGCCGCAGCCGGGGCAGTCACAGTCGTCGGCGTCGGCCTCGGCCCGGCCGGTGGCGCCGACCGTGTCGAGCACGGCCGCGCGCAGCTCTCCGGGCGCCGTCCCCAGCTCACCGACCAGCCTGCGCAGCTCGCCGAGATCGAAGACGTTGCCGGTGTTCCCGCTCTTTGCCACCCGTGAAACTTACTGCACTCGGGCCCCACGGGTGTACGGCTAGCCGATGGCGCGAGATCTCGCTTTGAACGCGGCCTTGCGGGCGGCCTTGGCGATGTTCTGGTCGCTGAGGGAGCGGCCGAGCAGTTCGAGGACCTGGACGACGTCCGGGTGGTCCACCCGCCACATCTCGTCGATCACGTGCGCCGGCGGGCCCGAGGCCGCCATGTTCTCCGCGAACGTCTCCGGGTCGTCCTGGGCGGCGGAGATGGCCAGGGCGAGGGTGTCCACGCTCATCCACAGGACCTCCTGCTGGGTGAGCGCGGGAGCGGCCAGGCCGCGCGCCGACAGCCAGTGGATGACGTGGGGGCGCAGCTCGGCCTCGTCCAGGTGCCGCCGGACCGCGGGCTCGGCGTCGGTGCCGAGCCGGTCGACGATGGTCACCGCGACGCCCCTGGCGACCGAGGGGGCGCCGGAGACGGCGCTCAGCAGCTCGGCCGCCGCCTGCTCGGCGGTCCTGCCCCGCAGCCATCCCTCGATGTCCGCCTCGGCCATCTCCGTGGGAATGCCCGACAGCAGCCCCTCGATGAGCTCCGAGGCGTCGACCCCGGTGAGGTCGCCCGCCTCCGGCGCCTCGATGCCCAGGCCCGTGTAGAGCTCCCGCAGGGCCCAGACGGCCAGCGGGGTGAGCGCCAGGTTCTCCTCGTCGGGCTCGGCGACCCCGCAGTAGGCCAGCCGCCGCGCGGCCTCGGCGATGTCCACCTCGCCCTCGTCGGTGAGCCCGATCTCCTCGATGTAGTCCATGACGAGGGGGACGGGCACCGGCGCCTGCAGCCGGTAGAGCATGTCGCACAGGCCGTACAGCTCCTCGTCGAGCGCCCGGTCGCCGGTGACGGCGCCGCCGGTCTCCTTCTCGACGACGAACTCGACCACGGCGGCCCAGACGTCGAGCGGATCGGGGTCCTCGCCGTCGAAGATGGCGGTGCCCTCGACCTCGACCAGGCCGGTGTGGACCGCCAGGTTCCACAGCAGGGCGGGGTCGGCGACCCCGAGCTGGACGGCCGCCTCCGCGGCGTCGCGGACCCGCAGCCGCCCCTTGACGGTCGGGGTGCGGCCCCCGGCGAGCATCCACTGCACCAGCCGCCGCACGTCGGTCACCAGCGGCACCCGCAGGGCCCGCTCGGCGAGCGCCTCGCGGGAGGCGAGCCGTACCGGGGGGAGCGGGGAGCAGCCGGGGCAGTCGCAGGGCTCGGCGGAAGGCTCGGCGGAGGGGTCCCCGGCCAGTGCCCCGGTCACGGGGGCCGGGGTGTCGCCCCGTTCGAGGGAGTCGGCGCCCATCGCGCTGAACAGACTTTTGGCCATCCCGAATCTGGAGGTGTCGGCGAGGGCGATCGGCATCTCGGGTTCGATCCGGTCCAGGACCGCCCGCATCCGGGCCGCCATCTTGCCGCCTATCTCCTCGGTCGACAGGAGGAAGTCGACCAGGGTCCTGGCGGCCGCGACGGTCTCCGGGGCGCTCTCCGGCGGGGCGATGACCTTGCGTGGATAGATGTTGAGCAGCAGTTCCTCGAAGGTGACCGGAGTGAAGTCACCCAGCTCGTGCACGTCCAGATAGTCACTTGCGTAGTCGCAGAGCAGCCGCACCTCGTCCACGTCAACGTCCAGGCCTTGCGCGCGCCCCCACGCACGCAGATCGGCTACGGCCCGATTCACCCATTCGATCGACACAGGGGAAAATTAACGGCTTACTGTCAGCACCGCGAATCGGGGAAACAACTCAAATGACGTCCAGGGGGTCAATGCACACCCGGACCACCTCCGGAGACTTGCGTGCCGACCGCACGCCGACGGCCCCCTTGAGCGCGGCGGCGAGCGCCGATCCGATCACCTGCGGAACCCGCACCATGGCACGTTCCCGCACCTGATCGCCCATCGGCGCGTCGAGCGGGACGGGGCCGAGCACCTGCGCGCCGTCCGGCAGCCCGGCCTCGCCGAGCATTTCACGCACCGCCGAGGGGGAGCCCGTCAACGTGGCAATTCTTACCGCAGGGGGAAAACTTAGTTCTGTCCTCTCGGCCAGTTCACGCTCGGCGTGGGTGACGGGGTCCCAGCGCAGCAGCGCCTGCACGGCCGGCACCGAGGAGTCGGCGAGCACGACCAGCTCGGCCCTGGGCCGCAGCAGCGCCGCGGCGTTCATCCACCGGCGCAGCGTCTCCTCGGCGGCCCGCAGGTCCGGCCTGCCGAGCAGGGCCCACCCGTCCAGCAGCACGGCCGCGGCGTAACCGTCCGCGGCGACCGGTTCGGCCCCCGGGGTGGCCACGACCAGGGCGCGCTCGGCGCCGACCGTGGCGAGCACCCCGTCCCTGCCCGAGGTCTTGACCGGCACCGAGGGGAAGGCTCGCCCGAGTTCCTCGGCGGTACGGCGGGCGCCGACCACCTGCGCCCGCATCCGGACGGCGCCGCAGGCCGCGCAGCGCCAGTCTCCCGCGATCCGGCCGCACCAGCGGCAGTACGGCGCCGCGTGCCCGCCCCGCAGCGCGAGCGGCCCGCCGCAGTGCCCGCACCGAGCGGTGGCCCGGCAGCCCTGGCAGGCCAGCGCCGGCAGGTAGCCCCGCCGGGGAACCTGCACCAGCACCGGGCCCGTCTCCAGGCCGCCGCGCAGCGCCCGCCAGGCCAGGCTCGGCAGCCTGGCCGCCCGCGCCGCCTCGTCCCTGGCCAGCTCGGAGTCGTCCCCCGCAGGGCGCACCCTCGGCGCCCTGGCCCTGAGGGTCTCGCGGGCCGCGACGATGGGACCGGCCCAGCCGGTGGCGACGAGCCTGGTGGCCTCGGCCGTACGGGCGTATCCGCCGATGAGCAGGCCCGCGCGGCCGTGGTGGGCGCGCAGCGCGAGGATCTCCCTGGCGTGCGGGTACGGCGCCAGCCGCTCGGCGTGCAGGTCGTCGCCGTCGTCCCAGATCACCGCCAGCCCGAGGTCCCCGACCGGGGCGAACGCCGCCGCCCTCGTGCCCGCGACGGCGCGCACCTGTCCCCTGACCACCCGCAGCCACCGCCGGTAGCGCTCGGCGGGTCCCAGGTCCGCGGTGAGCGTGACGTGCGTCCCCGGTCCCAGGACGGCGCCCAGCGCCGCGTCGGCCAGTGCCACGTCCTTCCCGTCGGGAAGCACGACCAGCGCCCCCCTGCCGCCGCGGAGCGTCTCCCGCACCGCGATCGCGACCGCCTCGGGCCATCCGGAGCCGTCCCGGTCCGTTCCGGGCAGCGCGGTCCACACCGCGCGGGGCGAGCGGCCCTGCGCGAGGGCCTCCAGGAACGCCTCCCCGTCGGGATAACCGGCCCACGGCCCCGGCCCCGTCTCCAGCCCCGGCCCCGTCTCCAGCCCCGTCTCCGTCCCCGTCAGGGGCGCCCGTTCGGGCTCCCGCGGGGGCTCGGCCTCGACCCTGGCGTGGCGCGGGGGGACGGCCAGTCTGAGCACGTCGGCCAGGGTCCCGGCGTACCGGTCGGCCACGGCCCTGGCCAGCTGGGCGATCTCGGTGGTGAGCACCGGCTCGGGCGAGACGACCCGTTCCAGCCTGACCAGCTTGCCCTCGTGCTCGCTGGCCTCGGCCCGCTCCAGCAGGAAGCCGTCGACGAGCTTTCCCGCGAACCGGACCCTGACCCGGGCGCCGGGCACCGCGTCGGCGTCCATGGGGGCCGGGACGAGATAGTCGAACAGGCGGTCCAGGTGCGGCAGCGGCGTGTCCACGGCGACCCTGGCGACCGGGAGCGAGGCGGCCGGTTCCGGCACTCCCCTGGCGGGCCTCACGGCGGGCGCCGGCCTCTCACGCACGGCGTCGAGTGGCAGCAACGCGTCGTCGTCCGGTGAGGGGCTGGTGTGGGTCACCCACTTGTCCTACCAGATGCGAAAGGGCTGTCCCGCCAGATGCGGGGCCGCGGCACCGGCCGCCCCTCGACGAGGGCGGCCGGTGCCGGGAAGCGGCCGGCCGATGGGTCACGCCCGACACAGGGAAAACCCCAACTGACTCCGGGCGGAAGGGGACCCCTCCCTCGAAACCGCCCGACGCTGCGGAACGCTGGAGCACACGGTGTCCCACCGGCCGCTTCCATGATGACCGCGGACCCGCGTTCTCCGCATCGGGCGATGTGCCTATTCGGACGACTGATAATCGCTTTCCGCCACCCACGCGGCGACCTGGGTGCGGGAGGCGAGGCCGCCCTTGGCGAGGATGTTGCGGACGTGCGCGTCCACGGTGCGTTTGGCGATGTCCAGCCTGGCGGCGATCTCCGGGTTCGACAGCCCCTCGGTGATCAGCTCGGCGACCTGGAGCTCCCTGGCGCTCAGCGTGCCGCCGACCGGACGCGCCGCCCTTCCGGTCTGCCGGGGGGCCGGCAGCCGCCCGTCGGTGCGCAGCGGCTGCTGCACGGCGGGCCGCCACCGGCAGCTGGAGCGCTCGAAGCCGAGCTCCCGGTAGGCCTCCAGCATCCGGTACCGGCCTTCCGGCTCGCGGAGCACGATGGAGCGTTCGACCAGCCCGGCCAGGACCGGCGCGACCCGCTCCAGCGGGAACTCGGTACCGCACCCGGCCTCGGCGTCGGCCATGGTGAAGGCCCCGGGCAGCGCCGACAGCAGCGACCACAGCCCGCGCTGCTCGTCGTCGCAGAGCTCGCGGCTCCACTGGACCGCCGCCCGCAGGTCGCGGTGGCGCGGCAGCGCGCTCCTGCTGACCCCGGTCAGCAGTGTGAACCGGTGACGCAGCCCCTCCAGCAGGTCCTTCACCGACAGGGATCGCACCAGGGTGGCGGCGAGCTCGATCGCCAGCGGCAGCCCGTCCACCCTGCCGCAGATCTCCGCGACCAGCGGCGCGACGGCCGGGGTCAGCCCGAACCCCGGGTCGACCGCCATCGCCCGGTCCTCGAACAGCCGCACGGCCGCCGAGAGCGGCAGCGGCGCCAGTTCGAGCACCCGCTCCCCCGGCACGCCGAGCGGCATGCGGCTGGTGGCCACGACCACGACCCTGGGCGCGCCGCCGAGCAGTGTCTCCACCAGCTCGGCGACCTCGCCGGGAAGGTGCTCGCAGGTGTCGAGCACGATGAGCGGCCGCCGGTCGCCCAGGGCCGAGGCGATCTCCCGCGCCGAGGAGGACCCGGGCAGTTCGAGCGCCTCGGCGAGCGCGGCCGCCGGATCTCCGGTCTCGGACAGCTCGGCCCGCCAGACCCCGCCGCCGAAGCGGCCGCGCAGCCTGCTCGCCAGGCGCAGCGCCGTCCGGGTCTTGCCGACCCCCGCGGGACCGGTGACGGTCATGAACCGGGCCTCGGAGAGGTGGCGCAGCCCCTCCGCCACCTCCTCGGCCCGTCCCACGAAGCTGGACAGGTCAACCGGCAGATTCCCCGGTCGCCGCGCCATGGTCGTCCTCCGTCTCAAGCGAGATGTCTACGGGTGGCCTCACGCGTGTTCCCGGCGCCGCCTGGTCGCCCAGGCCGCGATCTGGGTGCGCGCCGAGAAGCCGAGCTTGGCCAGGATGTGCTCGACGTGGGAGTCGACGGTCCGCTGGACGACCACGAGCCGGTGGGAGATCTGGCGGTTGGTGAGCCCCTCCGCGACCAGTTCGGCGACCTCCCGCTCCCTGCGGGTGAGCGGCGCCCAGCGGGTGTCACGCCGTACGGCGAAGCCCTCGGCCTCCTCCTCGTCGAGCGCGTAGGCGATCGCCTCGTCCAGCCCGAGCGCGGCCCCCTCGCGGGCCACCCGCTCGGCCTGCCCTCCCGGCAGGCTCCTCCGGACCAGCTCCGCGCAGCGGGCGCTCTCCTCCAGCGTCAGCGGGTGGCCCTGCCCCAGCAGGCCCTTGTGGAGCCGTTCGGCGCGTGCGGCGGCGAGCAGCCGTCCCGCCCTGTCCAGGTCGCCCTCGTCCGCCGCCGCGCAGGCCAGCAGCTCCAGGCAGGAGACGACGCCCATGGTGTCGGAGAAGTGCCGCTTGACCCGGAGGGAGCCGCGCGCGTGCGCGACCGCGCGGGCGGCGTCGCCGCCGGCCCTGGCGACCAGGCCCAGGCCGTAGTCGGCGTAGGCGTTCACCCAGACCTCTCCGAGCTCCTCGCACAGGTGCTTGCACTCCAGGAAGACCCGCCCGGCCTCCGCGGGCTCGCCGCCCAGGACCAGGCTCATGCCCAGCTCGACCATCGCGGGCAGGAGCACCTCGGGCAGCTCCCGGCGGGGACGCAGCCGTTCGATCACCTCGCCGAGCATGCGCTCGGCGCGCCGCGGATCGCCCTCGACGGAGGCCAGCGTGCCGTTCATCTTGAGCATGACCAGCTGGACCAGGTCGCCTCCCGGCGTGCCGGGCGGGCAGTGGAGCCTGCACCGTTCCAGCAGCAGCCGCGCCCTGTCCAGATCCCCTCCGGCGTTGGCGACGAAGATGCGCGTGAGCAGTCCCCACGCCCACGCCTGGCTGCCGGGCAGCGGGCGCGCGAGCAGCCGCTCCAGCTGGTCACGGCCCTCTCTGAGCATGCCGCAGGCCACCCAGAGGTACCACAGGCCCGCGGCCATCATCAGGCCGGTCTCCTGCAGGTCCGGATCCTCCGCGCACAGGTCGAGGGCGGCGCGGATGTTGGGCCAGTCCCGCCGGACGCGGCTCCACATCTCCAGCTGGTCGCCGTGGCGGCCCGACTCCTTGCCCCTGAGCGCCAGCTCGAAGTAGTAGCGCAGGTGCCGGCGGCGCAGCCATCGCTCGTCCCCGGTCTCGACCAGCTTGGCGGCGCCGTACTCCCGGATGATGTCCAGCAGCCGGTAGACCGTGCCCTCCTCGCGTTTGACCGGGATCACGATCGACTTGTCCACCAGGCCGAGCAGGGTGGGAAGCACCCGGTCGGCGGGCAGGGCCTCGTCGGCGCAGACCCCCTCGGCCGCGGCGGCGTCGAAGGCGGAGACGAAGACCGGCAGCCGCGACCAGAGCAACCGCTCGTCGGGGGTGCACAGGTCGTGGCTCCAGTCGACGGTCGCGCCGACCGTCGGGTGCCTTCCGCCAGCCGTACGGCCGGACAGCAGCCAGAGCCGGTCGTCCAGCAGATCGCGGATCCGGCCGAGTGTGAACGCGCGCATCCGCACGGCCACCAGCTCGATGGCCAGGGGGATGCCGTCGAGCCTGGTGCAGATCTCGGCGACCTCCGCGGCGTTCTCGGCGCCGAGGGTGTAGCCGGGGTTGACGGCGGCCACCCGCTCGAGGAACAGCGCCACCGAGTCACAGCGGGAGAGGGCGCCGACGGAGGCCGCGGCGCGCGGCTCCGGCAGGGTCATCGGTGGTGGCAGGGTCATCGGCGGCAGGGCCACGATGTGCTCGCCCGGCACGCCGAGCGACTGCCTGCTGGTGGCCAGGATCCGCAGCTGCGGGCTGTTCTCCAGGAGGGTCTGCGCCAGCCGGGCGCAGGCGTCGACGAGGTGCTCGCAGGTGTCGAGGATCAGCAGTGTCTGCCGGTCACGGAGGTACTCCGCCAGGGCTTCGGCGTCCGGCTTGGCGGACAGGTCGACCAGGTCCAGCGCGTGGGCCACGGCCTGTTCGAGGCGGCCGGGATCGCTCACCCCCGCCAGCTCGACGAACCTGACGCCGTCGGCGAAGGACCGGCGCAGACCGGAGGCGGCCCGGACGGCCACCCGGGTCTTGCCGATGCCTGCGACGCCGGTGACGGTGACCAGCCTGGAGACCTGGAGCAGACGCCTGACCTGACGGACCTCCTCCTTTCGTCCCACGAAACTCGTGGTCTCCGTGGGCAGCCCGCCCGGGCCCGACCGCCTGATCACGTCTCTCCCCCAAGATCTCTAACAAAAGAAGTTACACAGAAATCGACGTTCCAAGGGTGTCAGTGGGTGGTCAAGGCTTCAGATGCATCATCGTGGCCTGTGACGACGAATGCGCACTCGGTGATCACCAGCGGCCGAAGCATGCACTGGTAGACGATTGGCTCGAATCAGTAGACGATCAGCTTTGCGACACACCCGAAGTGTGACTTTGGTCCTTTTCTGACAGGATTCCCTTCTCTTCCAATGATCGTAAGGAATCCACGTGAAAACCGCGATAAACGGCGCTTTCGCCGCCCTGACCATCGCACTCGTCACCGCGCCCGCCGCCCAGGCGGGCACCGTGGGTCAGGCGGGTCTGGGTGAGCGGGTGAGCGTGAGCGGTCGGGGGGTCGCGAGCGGGCAGGACGGTGCGGGGATGGGCGTGCGGTTCACCGAACGCACCACCGTGACCCGGGACGGCAAGGGGCAGGACGGCGGCCCGGATGGCAAGAGCCAGGACGGCGGTCCGGATGGCAAGAGCCAGGACGGCGGCCGGGACGGTAAGAGCACGCTGCTTCAGCGGCGCACCGGGGTCTTCCAGTTCGGCAAGGACGGGATCGCCGCCTGGGACATCAGCTCCAGGCCCGGGAACTCGCCCGACATGCCCACCGACCTGTTCTCCCCGCGGCGGACGATCCGGATCGGCATCACGAGCTACGTCTCCGGCGGTTCGTACGGCAAGCGGCTGCCGCAGGGCAAGACCTGGTACCGGACGGACCAGGACCTCACCGACGCGAGCGGCCAGTTCGGCCAGATTGTGAACGTCGCCGAGCCCGCGACCCTCGGCACCCTCCTCAGAAGCGCCAAGAACTCCGGAAGCACCTACTCGGGAACCGTCACCTTCGGCGAGCTCGCCGCGATCTCCCACTGGTTCCGGACCACACTGCCGGTCCGGGCGGACGACAAGACCACGGTGACGTTCAAGCTCACCCTGGACCGCGACCGGCATCCTCGTCGGCTGACCACGTCCTGGGCTGCCACGGGTGTGGTGAACGGCGGCGGCTGGGAGGGCAAGACCGTCGGTGTCGAGACCCGTTTCAGCGGCTGGGGCGGCAAGGTCACCGTCAAGGCTCCTCCCGCGTCCGCGGTGAGCACGAAACTCGCTTCCGGCGGCAAGTGACGGCGGGGCGTCTGGTCGGCCGGTTTCTGAGGCTATCGCCGCGCGGCGGTCGGTATGCGCTGTGCGCGCTCTGGGGTGTCTGGTTTCTGGGACGGTCGCCGTACGGCGGTCGGTTCGCGCCGTTCGCGCTCCCGGGGCGGGTGGTCGGCCGGTTTCCGGGGCGCCGGTTCGCGCTGTTCGCGCTCCGGGGGCGGGTGGTCCGGTCGGCCGTCGTTGGTCGCTCTCCGGTGGATTCAGGCCTCCGGCCTGGCGGGCGCGGTGGTTTCGGTCCTTTTATACGCCGACCGGACCACCCGCCCCCTCCGCGCCACTGTGCTCCGCCATACGGCCCGCGGACCGCAATTCGTCTCTTTCCGGCCGCCCATCGAACTCTGGGACGCTGAAGCAATGCGTGCGGGGTCCGTCGACAGTTGATCGCCGTTGCTGAAGCGCCTGTGCGGGAAGGAGCGGGTTGCGTCCGTGCCCGAGGTGTACGACGCGAGCTCCTCATACATTGTGGATTTTTCTGCTTTGGGGCATGGCGGCCCTGGAGTCCGATAAGAGGCGCCGGCAAAAACGCGTCACCGGGCCCGGATGTTCCTCAACCTCTGTCACCCGATCAAACCGCCCGGTGACGCCAAATATGACACGGACGACCGGTTCGTGTGTTTCGGGCCCGACTTTCCGAGTGTGAGCCCAAATCGGTGCCATCCGTGCTCGGCTTGGTTCCGAAGAACGAGGAGAGTTCGCCGACCGACAGTTGAAGGAGATTCGCATGCGTACCGCCGTCAAGTTCGTCATCATGCTCGCCGTAGCGCTGATCACCGTCGCGGCAGCGCAGGCCGCGGCCTCCGCCGCGACGGCCATCGAGTACGGCCTCATCCCCTAGTAGTGCTTGCCGGGTCCGCCTGTCGTGACTGTTCGATGTCACCGTGTGATGTCACTGTGTGGTGATTTGCTCCGAGTGTGCCCCTCGAACGGCTCATGCATACCCGGCAACGGCTGGAAGCCTCCGCCACTGAGGTGTTCACCCCTTTGGCCCGCTCGGATCAGCGGGCCAAAGGCCCGGCCTACCTGCGTGGAAAGCTGCGCCCGGTGGGGCAGGGCCCACCCACCCGTGGGGCAGCAGCTTCGGTGAGACGACCGATGCCCACCCCCCGATACTTGGCCTGCCTCACGACTCCAGCCCCTACATTCCCCGCAACGTCGGCATCTCCTACCGCGCCGATACGACACCCCAACCTCCCACCACGTCGGCACCCCCAACCACGCCAGCACGACACCCCAACCTCCCACCACGTCGGCACCCCCAACCACGCCGATACGGCGCCCCAACCTCCCGCCGCGATGGCACCCCCTACCGCGCCGGTACGGCGAGTCGCAGTACCGACCCGAACGGCGCCCGTGTACGGCGCGGACCCGGTTGATGGGGACGGCGGCCGTGCCGGATCGCCGGGAAGGGGTACGGGATGCGGGCGGGGCTCAGGTGGAGAGGGGTGCGAGGGAGAGGGGGCGGAGGTGTTCGTCCAGGTCGCGGACGTGGCGGTTGTCGGCCCAGGGTTGGAGGCGGGTGCGGGCCTGTCGTATGGAGTGGACGAGACGGGCGGAGCTGTGGAGCGCGGTGACCTGGGCCGCCTCGGCGATCATCCCCGCGGCAGCGGCGATCTCCCGTTTCTGGATCAGGGCCGTGGCGTATTCGAGCTGCAGAATCCCTCGTTCCCGGACGAAGTCGGGGTCCATCGTCGCCAGTCGCCGTCTCACCTCGGCCATCACCTGGTCGGGGCGGTTGAGTTCGAGGAGACAGAACACGCCGTAGGAGGGGACGCAGTCCGGGGTGAGCCAGCCCAGATGTTGGAAGTCGGGGCCGGCCTTCCCTCTACCGGCCAGGTCGGCGGCGCGGTCGATGAGGCGGAGGGCGCCCTCGTCGTGCTTGACCCTGGAGATCGCCCGGGCGAGCTGGATGGAGGCCACCGCCTGCTGCAGGCGATGACCACTCTCCTTGGCCCATCCCTCGGCGGCGAAGGCATGGTCCAGGGCGACGGTGGGCCGTTTCTGGTGCAGCGCCATGTAGGCCAGCAGACCGTGCAGGTGGGCGATGAGAGCGGGAGAACCCAACTCGTGGGCCGCCGCCAGCCCCTCGTTGTATCGGCGGGAGGCGCCCGCGTAGTCGGTCAGGTCGAAATGGCTCCAGCCCGTCATGAGCGAAAGGTTCCAGTAGAGGCGGAGCAGGCGGTCACGGAGCGCGGGGGTGAGGGAGCCCTGTTTGAGCAGGTCACCGATGAGGTCGCGTTTGGCCTCCGCCACCGGGAGCACCTGCGCGGGACCGAGGCGTTCGTCCATCTCGTACAGCCGGGCCATGAGCCGTTCCAGCAGGTCGATCGTGCCGTTGTCGATCGGGGCCCGCTGCCCGGCCGTGGCGGCGAGTCGCTCCCGTTCTGATGGGGTGAGATGGCGGAGCAGGCTCAGGGCGGGGGTGCCGCCGAATACCAGGGCCAGTTCGAAGAGCAGCTCGCGTCGTCTCACGTCGGCCTCCTCGGCGCTCAGCGCACGCAGCAGTTCGGCGTAGTGAGCGGGGTCCGGGGGCGGGATCCGCGCGGCGAGCGGCTGCGATTCCATGCTGTCACGGCCCTGTGGTGCGGGCGCCAGAGTCCGCGCGGGAAGAACCTCCTCACGCGGGGCGGGTGGCACGGGTGGCCGGAGACGCTGATGCGGGTCGAGATGGCGGTGGTCGGCGCGGTCTAGGAGGTCCCGGTCGCATGCGCCGTAGGAGGCGTAGGCGTCCTGTGGCAGCAGGCGTCTGGCGGTGGTCCGGTAGATCCGGGCGAAGATCGCGATCGCTCGGGCGGCGGGTCTGCGACCGCCGTTCGGCCATGCCTCGTAGTCGTACAGCCGCGCCTCGCGCAACGACGCCGTGCCCGCCGAGTCGAGGTCGTTGTAGGCGGTCACGACGTCGGAGGCCGTACGGCCGTGGGCGTAGCGGTACAGCCGTAGCGGGCTGACCTCGTGGTCCAGCGCCAGCACGTCGGCGATCTGGTCGAAGGTGAACGACCGGGCGCGCAGCGCGCCGCCGCGCCGCCTGCAGTCGAGCAGGATCCGGTAGCCCTCGCCTGACATGACCTCCCCTTTCCTCGATACACACGAATGGTAGGCATTCGATTACGGAGAATGACGGCCAGATCTCGGGAATGGGGATGCCTGGGATGCCTTTCGAAGGGTTGGCGCAGGTCAGGCGGCCTTGGAGTGGGGAGGTTCCGGGCGGCTCGATGGGGGTGTCGGGGGCAGGGAGGGTGCGTCACGGTTCCGGTGACCTACTCCATCCCTCTTCCCTGGAGATGATTCATGGCTGTCACCTGGACCGATGCGGCTCCGGAGATGATCGACGCGATGCTGCGGCTGTTTCCCTCCGGGCTGACCTGGCGGCGGACCTTTCCCGGGCGGCTCGACCAGGTGCCCGCCGCCCGTCGCTTCGTCGGGTTCCTTCTCTCCGACGCCGCCTGCCGCGCCGACGCCGAGCAGGTCGTCACCGAGCTCGCCGCCAACGCCGTCTCCCACACGGCCAGCGGACGGCCGCACGGCACCTTCGTCGTCGAGGTCGCCCGCAGGGCCGCCGCCGTCCGCGTCACCGTCCACGACCTCGGCCAGGGCGGGGTTCCCGTGTTCGTACGGCCCGAGCCCGCCGACCCCTTCGACGAGCGGGGCCGGGGCCTCGCACTGGTCGGCGCCCTGGCCTCGAAGGCCGGCCACCGGGGCGACCGGGAGAGCGGTCACGCGGTGTGGGCGCGGTTCGTCTCCTGCCCCGCCTCGTGCGCCGACTGTCCCGACTGCGCCGCAGAGGAGGCCTGAGCCGTACGGCGGGCGTGAGAAGGGGCCGCCCGCGACGGCCGGGCGGGGTGGCGGCCGGTTCCGGCGGTCACTCCGTGGTGGTCGGGTGGGGGGCGGGGAGGGGGAAGAGGTCGGCGAAGCGGGCCGCCGTCCGGTGGTCTCCGTCCACCTTCAGGTCGCCCGAGCCGAGCGCGTCGGCGAACGGCCGCCGGCCGAAGACGACCTCCCTGAGCGTGGCGGCGTCGGTCTCGATGACGGCGTCGGCCCGGTCTCCCCGGTCGGCGCCCTCACGGGCGAAGTCGATGCGGCCGTCGGCGACCTCGGCCAGGAAGCGGTCCTCGCCGAGCCTCAGGTCGTAGGTGGCGCGCAGCCCGTCCGCCGCGTGCGGGTCGAACATCGTCTTGAACGCGAGGATCAGCGCGTCGACGCCGAGTTCGGCATCGGAGGCGATGGGGACGCGGCTGCCCCAGCGGCCGAGCAGTACGAGGATGGGTTCGAGGTCTCGGCCCCACTCGGTCAGCTCGTAGACCCAGGCGCCCGCGGGCGGGCCGAGCTTGCGGCGCCGTACGACCCCGGCCTGCTCCAGCTCGCGCAGCCGCTGGGACAGGACGTTCTGGCTGGCGCCGTGCAGGCCCAGTCGCAGCTGGGTGAACCTCTTGGGGCCGAGCACCAGCTCGCGCACCACCAGCAGCGCCCATCGCTCGCCGATCACGTCAAGGCCGCGGGCGATCCCGCAGGGATCGTTGTAGCTGCGCCGGTCAGTCACGCGTTGCACCATGCTTGAACTTCCTTGTACAAACCATTTGCTGGCAACTCCACACCTTGCAATCCTAAGTTAGGACCAGAAACATGAAGGGGGAACCGTGGGAGTGGACGATCATACGGATGCGAGGACGCTACCGCAGGGCGACGCCGGATTACCGGAGAGCCCGCCAAGACCGGTCGTGACGGCCCCCGGTGTCCCGGGCACGACGGTCACCGCATGACGAGGTTCGCGAAGTTCGAGGTGCGCGGCGTTTTCCCGGGGAGGGACGGTTCATCATGGCGACCTATGTGCTGATCCACGGCGGTGCGGGCAGCGCCTGGCAGTGGCATCTGCTCGACGCCGAGTTGCGGGGACGGGGCCACGACGTGGTGGCGGTCGACCTGCCCTGCGACGACGAGTCGGCGGGGCTGGCCGAGTACGCCGACTCGGTGATCGACGCCGTCGGTGACCGTACCGGCCTCGTCGTGGTCGCCCACTCCTTCGGCGGGTTCACCGCCCCGCTGGTGTGCGAACGGATACGGGTCGACCAGTTGGTGCTGCTGACGGCGATGATCCCGTCGCCGGGTGAGGTCCCGGCCGACTGGTGGGCCGAAACCGGCCACGAGCGGGCCCGGCGCGAGCAGGCCGAGCGGGACGGCCGTGACCCCGATGACGACGACCCGATCGCCACCTACCTCCAGGACCTCCCCGCGGACCTGGCGGCCGAGGCGATGCGGAGAGGGCGCGGGCAGTTCGGCACCCCGATGCTGAAGCCGTGGCCGCTCGACGCGTGGCCCGACGTGCCGACGAGGTTCCTGGTCTGCCGCGACGACCGTTTCTTCCCCGCCGAGTTCATGCGCCGGGTCGTCGAGGAGCGGCTGGGCATCGTCCCCGACGAGATGCCCGGAGGCCACTGTGTCCAGCTCAGCCGCCCGCGAGAGCTGGCGGACCGGCTGGAGTCCTATCTGGCCGGTCATGTGAAAAGCGCGTAGGCGGCGTTCGCCGTCACCCGGTGACGTCGAGTTCGGCGTACATGCCCCCGGCGTAGTGACCGGGGAAGTTGCACACCAGCTCGTAACGGCCGGGAGACAGCTTCAGCGTGGTCCAGCCCGTGGAGCCCGGGGAGATGCCCTTCCCCTCACCCGCGCCGCAGTCGTGTGACGCCTCGCCCAGGCTGCCGGCCTCATCGATGCGCTGGCCGGGACCCTCGTCCCGCTTTCCCACGGTCTGGCCTGACGGAAGTGGCAGCACGACGACCTCGTGAGTGGTGACCCCCTCGTTGACCACCCGCAGCGACACGGTCCCCGACGGAACCTGCGACGGGGTGACGGACAGGCGCATCCTCATGTTCTGCGGTCCGTGAGGTCCGTGCGGTCCCGGAGATCCGTGAGGGCCGTGAGGTCCGTGAGGTCCAGGGCTGCCGTACGGGCCCGGGCCGCCGTTCATCATCCCCGATGGGCCGGGGCTGTGGCCGCCCATCATGCCCGACCCCGTGTCGGCCAGGGTCACATCCACCACGTGCCCCGGCAGGGGTGGCGCGGTGCACTTCGGCTGAGGTTGTGCCGCCGTCGCCTGTCCACCGACGACGAGAGCGGCGAGCATGACCGCGCTCGTCGTCCCGGCAAGCCGTACATCGTGAAACCGCATCGGCCTCACCCCCGCAACCGCGCACCGTGCCCCCGCTCGCCCATCTCCCGCGAACGGATCCGCGCTCCGTCGGCAAGCGGCCTGTTCTCAGCCTACGGGCGGCCCGATGACCACGACCGACCGAGTCCACCCGTGTCCACCCGTGTCCGCCCAGGCCGCGGGGTCGGCGGAGAGACCGATGGATGTCAGTCGTGGGGGCTCACGGTCTCGCGGGCGGTTCGGGTCGTTCCCGGCGGCGGGCAGATCAGCACGGAGATCGCCCTGACAGAACGGAAAGGCCCCCGTGTTCACCGGGCGGGCTTCCACCTCCTCAGGGACAGATCTGTTGATAAGGCTGACCGGGGATGTACCGGCGCCATTCCTGTGGGGTGAGGGAGCGGCCCGCGACCGCGCAGATCTCCGCGAGGGGGTCGGTGGATGAGATCACGTTCTCCATGTTCCAGAGCCGGATACCTCCGCCGTAGGCGTCCATGGCCACGGTGACACCGTCCGGGGTCAGGCTCACCGAGCTGGCGATGTCGTTGTAGTGGGTGCTGGGAGCACCGATCGGGCGGCGGGTGGCGACATCCCACACCTGTGCGACGCCGTCCCGGCCGACGCCTGTCAGGGTGTCGCCCGCGGGCGCGAAGGCGACCGCGGCGATTCCTCCGCTGTGGCCCGCGGGAAGGGCACCGACCAGACGGCCTCCGGCCACCTCCCACAGCCGGATGGTGTCGTCCCAGCTGCCGGTGGCCAGGATCGTGCCGTCCGGGCTGAAGGCCGCCGCGCTGACACCGTTGGTGTGGTCGGCGAGGGGGGCGCCGATCGGGCGGCGGGCGGCCACGTCCCACAGCCGGACGCGCCCGTCCTTGTCGCCGATGACCAGGATCTCTCCGTCACGGCTGAAGGCTCCCACCGGGATGGAGCCGGAGAGAGGGGAGCCGATCCGGCGGTGCTCGGCGACGTTCCACAGCCGGACGACCTGGTCGTTGTCGACGCTGACCAGCGTTCTACCGTCCGGGCTGAACTCCACCCGGGTGACGCTTCCGGTGTGCTCGCCGAGCGGGGTGCCGATCTGCCGGCGGGTGGCCAGGTTCCAGAGCCGGACGGCTCCGTCCCCGCCGCCGCTGGCCAGCGTCCTGCCGTCCGGGCTGAAGGCCGCCGCGTCCACGGAGCCGGTGTGCCCCGTCAGGGGAGGACCGATCTGACGGCGGGTGGCGACGTCCCACAGCCGGAGGTTCCTGTCCCCCCAGCCGGCGGTGGCCAGGGTTTTACGGTCGGGGCTGAAGGCCACGGCGACCACGGACCCGGTGTGGCCGGTACGGAAGACGTCGTCCGGGCGGCGGGCGGAGACGTCCCAGAGCCGTACCGTCCTGTCCCATCCGGCGGTCGCGAGGGTCTCGCCGTCCGGGCTGAACGCCACCGACGCCACGGAACCCGTGTGCCCCATCAGCGGATCCCCGACCTGACGGCGACCGGCGACGTCCCACAACCGGGCCGTACCGTCCGCACCCGCGGACGCCAGAACCCTGCCGTCCGGGCTGAACGCCACCGACGCCACGGAACCCGTGTGCCCCATCAGGGGACCCCCGACCTGACGGCGACCGGCGACGTCCCACAACCGGGCCGTACCGTCCGCACCCGCGGACGCCAGAACCCTGCCGTCCGGGCTGAACACCACCGACGCCACGGAACCCGTGTGCCCCATCAGGGGGGCGCCGATCTGACGATGGGTGAGGAGACTCCACAGCCGGATGGCGCCGTCCGCACCCGCGGTCGCCAGGGTCCTGCCGTCCGGGCCGAACGCCATGGCGACGATGAACCTGCTCCGGGTGGAGGCGCCGCTGTTGAAGGGGATCCCGATCTGACGGCGGGTGGCGACGTCCCACAGCCGGGCTGAGCCGTCCACACCGACGGTCGCCAGGGTCCTGCCGTCCGGGCTGAACGCCACCGACATCACGGATCCGGCGTGCTCTCTCAGGGGGGCGCCGATCTGACGGCGGGTGGCGACGTCCCACAGCCGGGCGGTGCCGTTCCCGGCGGCGGTCGCGAGGACCTTTCCGTCCGGGCTGAAGGCCACGGCTGCGACGAACTCGGTGTGGTTGACGAGGGGGGCGCCGATCTGGCGGCGGGTGGCGGCGTCCCACAGGCGGACGGTGTTGTCCCCTCCGGTGGAGGCCAGCATCGTGCCGTCCGGGCTGAACACCGCGGAGGACACGAAGTCGGTGTGGCCGTTCAACACCCCCTGTACGGAGGTCGCGAGGGTGGCGAGCATGCCGTAGCGGGCCTCGGGGCTGGGCATCAGACGCCAGGAGGCGGCGGCCAGCAGGCCGGACAGGACGGGATCGGTGTCGGCCAGCCCCTCGCTGTGGAGCGCCACCAGACGGGCCAGGGCCTCCACGCTCCGTTCGTTGGCCCGGCCGATGGCGTTGACCGCCGTGAGCGCGGCGAGCGAGGCGATGACGGTGAGAACGGTCAGCGCGACAAGCGCCAGCCGCGCCAGCATCCTGCGCCGCGCTCCCCGCTGTTCGGCATGGGCGGCGGCGTGATCCGCTGCGGCCAGGAACTGGATGACGGTGGTGGTCAGGGGCGGGTAGCGCAGCGGGGCGGCCTGCCAGCGGGCGCGGGCCCGGCACAGAGCCCTCAGGCGGCCGCCCCGGTACAGGAACGACGGATCGCGGTCGTTGCGCTGCCAGTCCTGGGCGTCCTCCCGGAGCTGCCCGTACAGGATCTGGTCGTCGCGGTCGGCCTGTAGCCAGCCGGCCAGACGCGGCCAGGCCGTCAACAGCATGTCGTGGGCGAGTTCCACGCTGTCCGCGTCGGCGACCAGCAGGCGCTGGCCGGTGAAGACCTCCAGCACCACCCGCAGGTTCTCGCTCTCCTCGGCGGCGCGGCCGGTGCGCAGTTCCTCGTAGGTGACCCGGCGGCGAGCGGTCTGGCCGTCGGCGGTGACGACGGTCAGCTGGTGGAACAACTGCCGGGCCAGCCGTTGCTGGGCGGTGCCGAGCCGCCGGTAGACGGCCTCGGCGCCGGTTTGCACGGCGTGGGCGATACCGCCGGCGGCGCCGTAGCCGCGTATGGTGAGCCGCCCCTTCTCGCGCTGCTGCCAGGTCAGCAGCATCGCCTGGGACAGCAGCGGCAGTACTCCCACTCCCGGGACCGTTCCGTTGCCGGAGGTGACGTCGCCCCCCGGCCCGTACCGCGGCACGGTGAGGATGCGCAGATCGCCCAGCACCAGGTCGGCCAGGCCGTCCTGCAGGCGCAGACCTGCCCGGGCGGCCGGACCGGTGATCGCCCGGCGCAGTTCGGCCTGGCTCATCGCGGCCAGGGTGAACGGCCCGGCGCGCAACACGTCGACCAGTGGCTCCACTGAGGCGCAGCGATCCCAGAAGTCTCCCCGCATCCCGATCACGATCAGCGCCGCCGGCTGCCGGGCGGGGCCGACGGGGGTCTCGGCGGCCGCGCGCAGCGCCCTGGCGAAGGCCTGTACCGCGTCGGCCGCCGGCCTCTCCCCGTATCCGGCCCGCTCCCGTTTTCCGGCCGGATCGTCACCCGCCTCCCCCGGCTCCCCCAGGACCGGGCTCGCGTGCGCGGGCGAGGTGGCCGACGCGAGAGTGAAGACCTCCTCGAACTGGTCGACGACCAGCACTATCCGCCGCTGCGGGACTCGCGGGCCGGGGGCGCCCCCCGCGGAGAACGGGATGAAGAGCGAGGTGGGGGTCTGGGTGGGGGTCTGAGTGGGGGGTTGGGCCAGAAGAGCCTGGCGGAACAGTAGCGGGGCCCCTTCCGGATCCTCGGCCAGGCTCCGGCGGACGGCCGCGGGATCGGCGGCGGTCAGCGCCGCCAGCTGGAGCGCCAGCTCGGTCAGCGGGTCGGCGGTGGGCGTCATGACCAGGCGCGGCCAGCACTCGCTGCCCGGCGCCTCGCTCAGCAGGCCCGCGGCCAGGTACGGCAGCAGCCCCGCCCGCAGCAGGGAGGACTTGCCCGCTCCTGACGGGCCGGTGACCACCAGCATGCCCAGCCCGTCCAGCCGCTCGGCCAACGTCCGGGCCAGTTGCTCGGTGGCCTGTTCCCGGCCGTAGAAGACGGCCGCGTCCGCCTCGCCGAAGGGCGCCAGCCCCCGATAGGGGCTGCCCGTCCAGTACGGCTCGGGATCGTCCGGGGCGGGGTGATGGTGGGTGGTGTAGATGACCGGGCCGTGAAAGACGTTGCCGCGGAATTCCAGGTGGTCCCCGGCGTATCGGCTCGGGCCGGTTCGAACGTCGATGACGTGCGCGCTGTCGGCGGTGTCCGCGGCGTCCACGATCTCGCCGGCGGCCGCTGTCCCGTTGGCGTCGAGGCCGCAGTCAGGCGCGGTCATCGCCGTCGGAGGCGGGTCGGCGGCTCGTACTCTTGCCGGCGAAGGTGACCGGGCCGTGGAAGACGTTGCCGTGGAATTCCATGTGGTCTCCGCCGTAGTGGCGCACCGTCGTCCCGGAGCCCGTGACCTGGTGCCGCGCGGCCTCGGCCCGTGGCGGCGGCGTCCGGAGGAGGTCGGCGGCGGCGTCCGAGGGGGCCTCTCCGAGGTCCTGCGCGAGCGTCGGCTCGGCCGGGTCGGACGGCGCGGGCTCGGTCTCCGCATCGGGTTCGGGGAAGGACCGCGGTGGTGAGGGGAATCGGGTGGTGAGCTCCGTACCGGGACGGTCCGCGACGAGTGCGAGTGCGGGCGCCCGGTCGGGCAGGAGGACGGTGGCGGGCCGGTCGTCGGCCACCGCGACGACCGCGACGGCCCGCGCGGGTGAGGAATACAGGTCGGGGTCGTGGGTGAGGATGCGCTCGTGCAGCCGGGTGAGGTCCTTGCCCGGGTCGGCGCCCAGATCCTCGCGCAGCCGGGCGCGGGTGCGGGCGAAGGTGTGCATGGCCTCGGCCTGACGGCCGGCCCGGTAGTAGGCGCTCATCAGCAGGGCGGCGACGGCCTCGTCGACGGGGTCGGCGTGGGCGAGGTCCTCCAGCTCGGGCAGGACCTGGACGTGGCGGCCCAGGCGCAGTTCGGCCTGCAGGCAGGTGGTCAGGGCCAGCCGGCGCCTGCCGTACAGCCGGCGGCGGTACTGCTCGGCCCAGCGG